>JASHOC010000263.1 GCA_030041305.1 Acidobacteriaceae bacterium | reverse complement strand
CGCGCCGCCGGGGAATGCTGTTCTACCGGCTGCTGGAGAACGCCCTGGTCACAAAACCATCCCGCTACCGGCCATCGCGAGCAAACGCGCCCACCGGAAAGCACAACCAGTAGTGGTTACTGTACTAAGGGAGCTACCCCACTAATCGATATTGCCCACTTCGGCGCGCTCTCTTATCTCATTGCGGCGCAAAAAGCCGGCGCCGAGGCCATCGTCGCCCGCGGCACTTTAGACGGCAAGCTGGGCGGATACCATTCCGTGATCGCGGTGCCGAAAGATAGTCCGATTCATTCTATGCAGGACCTCAAGGCGCACGATAAAGACATCGTCTTTGCGCTCGCCGATCCGGCCTCGACCTCCGGCGATCTCTATCCGCGCGTCGGATTGCAAAAGATCGGCATCGATCCGGATAAGGACTTTAAGCGGTTGCTCTACGCCGATGGCCATCTCGGCTGCATCATGGCCATCAAGTCAGGCAAAGTGGATGCCGGTGCATTCGACCAGGTCTATATGACGCATTTAATCGAGCGCGGCAGGATAAAGCCCGGCGATATTCGCGTAATCTGGACCTCCGAACTGATCCCCAACGAGCCCGTCGCCGTCCGCAAAGCACTTCCGGAACCGCTCAAGAAGGAGATTCAAGCCGCATTGCTTGGCATGCGGACTCGGGATCCGCAGCTTTGGGCAAGCATGAACCGGAGCGTCTATTCCTCTTCAGCTGGTAGCGTCTATATCCCCGTTACCGACGCAACTTACGATAGCCTTCGCAGATACACATCGCAAGTCAAGCAATTCGATTTTTTAGAGAAGTAGGTAATTATGGTTCAACTGCCGAAGGCTGCTGACGCGCTTCCAACCGCTCGCTGCATCACAGGGATGGCTGCCTCTGCGATGCTTCAGGCCTATGGCGGTAACTCATGAAACGCCTGGGATGTGGTTTCGTTCCGCTCCTGGCCGCGCTCATCAGCCTCTCGCTTGGCGGGTGCAAGACGGGCAGTGCAAGCGACACCTGGCCGAAGGTTCTGCACTTTGCTTACTCTCCTCAGGCAGATCAACTGCAAGGCGGTTCGTTGCGTGTCGATTTGATGCGCAACTATCTGCAGAGCCAGCTGCACATACCGGTCCAGGTGGTATTGGTCGACGGCTACGCCGCGACCATCGAGGCCATGCGCGCGGAAAAGGTGGATATGTTCACCGGCAGCTCGCTCACTTATCTCCTCGCGTACCAAAAGGCGGGCGCCGAGGCCATCGCCGCGCGCGGTTATCCGGATGGCACGGTGGGTGGATACCGCTCGGTGATCGCGGTGCCGAGAGATAGTCCCTTTCATTCCATGGAGGATTTGAAGGCGCACGCCAACGACCTTGTTTTCGCGTTTGCCGAGCCGGCCTCCACCTCCGGCTACTTGTATCCCAAGGCCGGCCTGCTTGCCGCGGGCATCGATCCGGAAAAGGATTTCAAGAAAGTCCTCTTTACCGGCAATCACCTGGCGTCTGTGATGACCATCGAGGCGGGCAAGGTCGACGCCGGCTGTTTCATGCAAACCATGTTGACCTACTTGATTGCACAGCACAAAATTGCGCCCGGCGACCTGCGAATCATCTGGACCTCCGAGCTGATTCCCAACGGCCCGTACACCGTTCGCAGGGCGCTTCCCGAGCAATTCAAAAGGCAGCTTCAAGCCGCGCTGGTTGCCATACCTAGCAAGGACCCAAAACTCTGGACGCAGCTCAACCAATTGTTTACAACGCCGGCCAGCGGTCCGACGATGGTCGCTGTCAACGATGCAACCTACGACGGGCTGAGAAAGTACGCATCGCAGGTAAAGGACTTCAAATTCGTGGAGAAATAGGCTCACATGCTTCAGTTATCGAACATTGTCGTACAGCTTCCCAATGGAAAGCGCCTTGTCAACGATGTGAGTTTCACGGTTGGGCGGGGTGAGTTTGTATCCATTCTGGGCTCCAGCGGGGCGGGAAAGTCCCTTACTTTGCGCTGCATCGTCGGGCTTACCAAGCCGAATCAGGGCGAAATCGTGCTTACTGGCCCGGAGGGCCGGGCCTACAGGCCAACGAACGTGGACGCGAAAGAGCTTCGCAGGGCGCGGCGTCACATGGGACTGATCTTTCAGGGGTCGAATCTTGTCAAGCGGCTCACCGTGCTTGAAAATGTCATGCTTGGCCGTCTTGGTCATATCAGTCCCGTGCGCAGTTGGCTGCTTGGGTTCACTGACTCCGAGGCGCGCCAGGCGATGATCGCGCTCGATCGAGTCAACATGGCGCAGTGCGCCGCGCGTCTTGCCGGGTCGCTGAGCGGCGGCGAGATGCAGCGCGTCTCTATCGCGCGCGCCATTTATCAGCGTCCCCTCATTTATCTCGCCGACGAACCGATCTCCAGCCTCGACCCCAAGAATGCCGAGGCCATCATGTCGATTCTTCAACCGCTGTCGCGTGAAACCCCTGTAATCGGCGCATTTCATCAGCCCGCGGTTGTCGCTCGCTACTGCACGCGGGTCATTGGAATTCGCGAGGGTAAAGTGGTTTACGATGGCCGGGCGCAGCTCTCTGCCCGGCAGCTTGAAGACATCTATGGCGACGCAACCGCGGAACCGATCCCCGCATTTCATGAGCCGGGGTTGCAGCCAGTGCTGTTTGAACCCGATATGCAGCCGCCCATGCGGCCAAGTCTTCATCAGGGAGTGCCGGTATAGTGGGAGCGCTCAGCTCAGTCCCATTTCGCCAGGAGTCTTCGTTCCGCGATTGGAAGCGCAATCTCGCGGCGCAGCGATGGAAGCATGCCGCCGCAGCCCTGCTGCTCGCCGTGCTCACCGCCATCGCATGCTGGCGATGCAACGTCGACCTGCGCTCCTTCGTCACAGGGATTGGCAAGGGCCTCTCGTTGTTGCAGATGTTCTTTCCTCCGGATTGGAGCGGCCTTCTGGGAATGATGCAGCCGCTCGCCGTCACTGCCGTCATGGCCCTCATTGCCACGATTCTCGGCATGTGCCTCTCGCTGCCCTGTGCGCTGGCCGCCTCTTCAAACATCGCGCCTCCTTTCTTGCGTCTGATGATGCGTTCGTTCATCGCTCTCGAGCGCGGACTGCCCGAGATTGTGCAGATGCTGCTGCTCATCGCCGTTTTTGGTCTGGGCGCCGTTCCCGGACTTGCCGCTCTCTCTTTCAGCAGCATCGGCATGCTGGCCAAGCTGCTGGCTGACGGCATCGAAGAAATCGAGCCGCAAATGCTTGAAGCCGTGGAAGGTACGGGGGCCACCCGTTCGCAAGTCATCCGCTACGCCGTCATTCCTCAAATCCTGCCCTCTCTTCTTGCCAACGGATTGTTTCGTTTTGAAGTCAACGTACGCGCCGGCGTCATTCTCGGCGCCATCGGCGCGGGCGGCATCGGCTACATCATGAGCACCTCCATGAATTCCATGGACTATCCGAAGGCCTGCATGGCCACGCTCCTTACGCTTGCTCTTGTGTTCGCTTCCGAGCGCGTCTCCGACTTCTTCCGTGCGCGCATTCTCGGCGAGGGGGCGCTGTGATGACCCCTTCGACGATCATCGAAGTGCCGCGCAGTGCTCTGCCTTCGCGCAAGCTGCTCCGGACCGTCCTCTATCTGCTCGCCGGCGCGACGGTGCTCTGCCTGCTCTTCGCCTTTTTGGGAATGGGCCCGTCCAGCTTCATCGTCGACTTCCGCTTCATCGTGGATCTTTTAGAGCAGATGCTCCCGCCCAACATGGGGCTGGTGTGGAGCAAGTCGATTTTATTCTCTCTTCTCGACACCTTGGCCATGGCCTTTCTGGGCACCATCGTGGGCGGCGCATTCGCTCTGTTGATCGCCTTCTTCGCGGCCACCAATACCGCGCCCCATCCGCTGGTAAGGCTGCTCGCGCGCACCTTGCTCGTCGCCAACCGCTCCGTGCCGCATCTGATCGTGATTCTCGTTCTGCTGATCGCGGTCGGCATCGGCCCATTCGCCGGAGCTCTGACGTTGATCTTCGGCTCGGTCGGAATGTACGGCAAGTTCTTCGCCGACGCCATCGAGCAAGCCGACAAAGGCACGCTGGAATCCGTCGAAAGCGTGGGCAGCACCCGGTTGCAAACCATCCGCTATGCCGTGCTGCCGCAGGTCATGCCGTCGTTTGTAGCCAACCTCTTCTACGCCTTCGATTACAACCTTCGCGCCGCCATTCCCTTGGGCGTCTTCGGCGGCGGCGGCATTGGCTTTCAGCTTGCCTTCGCCAACGGCCTGCTGCACTACAAAGACGTCCTCGCCTTCACCATCTTGATCGTGGTGATGATCAACGGCATGGAGCGCATCTCCGACTGGGTACGCCGCAGCATCATCACCCAGCCGATGCTCAACACAAAATGAAAACAAGGGAGCCTGGACCAAAGCCATGACGGAAACAGTTCTGACCAATGCCCGCATCGTTTGCCCGGACCGGGAACTACAGGGGACGGTTGTCATTGAAGACGGCTGCATCGCGGATATTCTGCCCAGCAGTCTGCCCGACGGCGTCGATTTGCGCGGCGCGATCCTGATTCCCGGGATCATCGATATTCACACCGATTACCTGGAGCGCGAGATCAGCCCCCGGCCCTCCGCGAAGATCCCGCTGGAACTGGCGCTGCACACAATGGATATGCGTGCCCTTAGTTGCGGCCTCACCACCATCTCCACGGCAGCGCGCATCTCCGAAGAGCGGGAAGGGCATATGGGGTCGTGGCGCGGAGACGGACTGAGCCTGGCAAAGAGATTTCAGGAGCTGATTCCCGATATGCGCGCCCACCACATGATCCACATTCGCTGGAGCACGAACTTCGAACCGGTGGCGGAGATTCTCGATGAACTGCTGGAATTGAAGAGCATCGCCAATCTCGTCTTCAACGATGACACGCCCGGCCAGCGCCAGTTCCGCGATATCGAAGCGCTCCTTCAGCAGCGCGTCAACCGGCAGGGCATTTCCATCGAAGAAGCGCGCAAACATATGCAAGAGCGTATGGAGAAGGCGAGCAAAGTGAATAACCGGATGCAAGTGAAGTCGCGCGTGGCGGGAAAAATTCCGCTCGGTAGCCACGACGACACCACGATCGATCATGTGCTTGAAGCCTTCGCGTCCGACGCCACGCTTTCCGAGATGCCATGCAGTATCGAAGCCGCGCGCAAGGCCAAAGAACTGGGCATGATGGTCTGCATGGGAGCGCCGAACTACTACCGCGGAGGCTCGCACTGCGGAAACCTTGCCTGCCATGACGCCATGGCCGAAAACCTGGTCGATATTATCTGTAGCGACTACCACTTCCCATCGATGTTGGCCTGTGCGATCCGGATGGTAGAGGAGGGCATGAGCCTCTCCGCGGCCATCAATTTGTTCACGCTGAATCCCGCGCGGCATCTGGGCCTCGGCGCCATAACCGGCAGTATTGAAGTCGGCAAACGTGCTGATCTGGTGGCGTTCCACCCGCACAACGGGTACGGCGATGTGGCTCGCGTTTGGGTTCAAGGCGAGGAACGGTTTTCTTCGCTCATCGATCGGACGAGGCAGTCCAACGAGGGAGCGATGGAATCTCCGTATCGGGATAAAGAGGCCGTGAGCGCCGACTAAGGCATCCGCAGTTCAATGGCCAGATCTGGTCAGTCCGCGCCTCAGGCGCATCGTCGAAGGTCGCGGCACTGAACCGTAAGCAGGGATTGGAAAGGGTCGGACGCATGGGTCATATGGGTTTTGGCGGCGGCATGGGGGGATGGACCGAACGCGGCGGTGGCGGAATGGGCCTGGGCGCCGCTAGGCGCGATGTACTGAGCAAATTGCCCAAAAAGAAGACCGACCTGAAGCGCGTCTGGCCGTTGATCTGGTCGATACTCAAGCCCCGGCTCTGGATCATGGCGCTGGGCCTGCTCCTCACCGCTATCGGGGTGCTGGCCAAGCTCGTGCTTCCGGAGATCACCAAGCGTCTCATCGACAATGTGCTCAACACACGCCCTCCCCATTTGGAGCGCCTGCCGGGGATTGTCTTGATCGTCTTCGGCGCCACTGTGATCCAGGCCATCACCTCCTACATCCTTACCCAGCTTCTGTCGATCGAAGGCCAGCGCCTGATCAACGAATTGCGCATCCGGGTCCAACGCCACGTCGGCCTGCTGGCCGTTTCCTATTACGATGCCAACACCACTGGAACACTCGTGGCCCGCATCATGGGCGATGTCGAGGGCGTCAGTAACCTCATCGGCACGGGCATGGTCCAGTTCGTGAGCAGCATCCTGACCGCACTGTTGGTACTGATATACCTGCTGCGAAAGAGCGTACCGGTCACCCTCACCGTCCTGGTCATTGTTGTTTCCTTTGCCATCTTCCTTCAATTTGCCTTCAAGTTCGTTCGCCCAATCTACAGAGAACGCCGTAGAATCAACGCCGAAGTCACGGGACGGCTCACAGAGTCGCTGGGCGGCATACGCGTGATCAAGGGGTATCACGCCGAGGAACGGGAAGCCGGTGTGTTCGCAGCCGGCGCGAACAGGCTTCTTAAGAACGTGATCAAGTCTCTGACCACGACCAGCATGCTGGGTTCTGCCTCCACCACCGTGACCGGCTTGGTAAGCGTCATCGTCATTTTCATGGGCGGCCACTTGGTGGGGAGTGGATGGACCATAGGCGATTACGTGCAGTACACGGCGTATCTCACCTTTATGACTGCTCCGGTCTTTCAGATTGTAAACATCTATACCCAACTGACTGACGCTTTGGCGGGGCTTGACCGGACCGTCGAACTTCTCTCCGAATTGGAAGAAAACCAGGTGCCCGAA
>JASHOC010000262.1 GCA_030041305.1 Acidobacteriaceae bacterium | reverse complement strand
TCCCTCGACGAAACTCCATCCGTTGCGACCAATCGTGTTTTCTATGATATAGACGAGTCATGCTGCGCCTGGTAAGGCTCTTATTTGAGGTGCTTGTCGGCGCTCTTTGCACTCGTCGCGATCTTCTTTTGGAGAATCTCGCTCTGCGACAGCAACTCACGGTCCTGGCGCGACGCCGTCCGCGACCTCAATTTTCTAATGCTGATGGGTTGCTTTGGGTGATGCTGCGCGCTCTCTGGCCGGTTTGGCGAAAGGCCTTGATGATCGTCCAGCCGGACACTGTGGTGCGTTGGCGCAAGGTCGGCTTCAAGCTGTATTGGAAATGGCTTTCGCGGCGGCGCACACGTGGCGGAAGAAGGGGCGTGAGCAGAGAGTTGCGCGAACCGATCTCCCGCATGGGACCGAAAACCCGACCTGGGGTGCGCCGCGCATTCACGGCGAGTTGAAGATGCTCGGCTTCGACATCTCCGAGCGCACGGCGCTGCGCCGGATGGGGAAAGCGGCCCGCAACCCGGAGCCGGCAAAGCGATGGGCGGCGTTTCTGCGCAACCATCGTGAAACCATCGCGGCAATGGATTTCTTCACCGTGCCGACGCTCACCTTTGGTGTGCTCCATTGCTTTTTCGTGATCGCGCATGACCGGCGCAGGATTCTTCATTTCAATGTCACTCGCCATCCGACGAGCGCGTGGGTTGCGCAGCCTGCCAAACAGCGTTTGCCCATGATTCCGCGACGGGTGAATGTGAAGAACTCGGTTCACCACGTGGTTTCGGCCTCGCCCCGGACGGACCCGTGTCACCGTCTGAATCCCTGATTGGCTCTTCCGGCTCCGACGCTCGTTGCTGGAACCCGGTGTTGGAAGGAACCGCAAATTCGATGAACTTTCCTTCCGGAAATAATCGTCTGAGCTCTTTGCGCGCAGGAGAGTTGCAGGAGATCTCCCCATCGGCGTATCGGGCCATCACCGGCATGAGGTTGGGGCGCGCAATCACCCAGCAAGACCGCCGGAGGTCAGCGAGTGTTCCGAGTTCCGCGCGCGAATCATGGTCACAGAAACTCCGCACGAGCCGACCGCCTCTCCGAAAAATTTCCGCATCGCTTGGCTGGCACATGCCTTTCCGGTGGGAAATAGGGGCCAGAAGTTCAGCGATGTCTCCGGGCTGCCAACCAGGTCCACACGCACGCGCTCAATGGATCCGGAAGCCAGATCCGAGTTTCACCCTCTGCGATCATGCCCCAGGCCAGAGAGAGCTTCACATGGACTCTACCTCCAATGACAAAGCTCCGTTCCCGGGGAATCGGCCTGGACGACCCGGATCTTGGTGACGATTGAGACTGTCAACGGTTGCGCCCCTGGAACGCAATTATTGCTGTAGCCAAATTGCCTTGTTCCGTAAGTAGCTATAACTCGCCTCTGGCTACGAGTGGCCCGGGCTCACTGCGATAAGCCATTGATCCGGTCGAGACCTCGATCCGGTTTCGCCTTTCTTCGCCCAGCCCGATGCCCTTAATTACGACCTGATCCTCCTCGGATCACGGAGCGTTTGAGAATGCTGTTTTTGAATTTCTTGAACTGCCGCCTGTTCACGGTTCGTGAGAACAGCAACTACCATCCGACCAATTTCACTCCATTCACAACGTTACACGGCCGCTGAGTTTCGGCGCAGACGCAAGACCCATGCACCTGCCCCCTTTCATGTCTGCCGCAAAAAAAGGAGAACGAATGTCGAGCAACAAAGACACCAAACAGCGTACCAACCCTGAAACGACTCGTGAGCCCTTGGACTACGAAACACCCGGCTGGCTCTCAACCGAGAAACTCGAGCAGGAGCTTTTTTGGGCTGTAGTAGACGAATCGAACAGCCCACGTGAACAAGACAAGTTCAAGAGAGTTGCCGCTTACTTCGCTCGAGGCGAACCCGAGATTGAGCTTCAGTATCGTCGATCTCTCATACGGCCCCTCGCCGACCTCCGGCCGCAACTGGTGGAACTCGTAGGCGGCCCGCGAAAATGTGAATAGCGGCGCGCGCTGCGATTCACTGGTGAATTTGACCGCCATTCATAGCGGGCCAAGTGAATGCTGCGTCGCCGATGATTCTCGCCGGAGTTCTTCGATCCCTGGCAATCCCTCACATAGATCCTCGACGATTGAATTCAATGCTCACCGTGACCGCGACGCCAATCGCGGCTTCATTCACCAAATGAAAGGAGTTTTTATGCCCACAGAAGACGAACTCATCGTCTGGTCCCCTACGTTGGTCGGTAGATACACCGTCAAGGTGATGTGGATTGCGCCGTACCGAGGCAAACTCTCGATCGCCGATGAAGCCACAGTGCTCCACCGCGAGCCAGTGAGTTTGAGTTGCAACTCAGAGTTTGGTCTTGACGTGGGCGAGGTGGCCTCGTGGCAGGACGCGGCCATCGCTTTCGTCGACAAGCTGCAGTAGTCCTGATCCTGCGTCCCGCTCACGCTCTTCAACCTCGCTGCGGTGCTCAGCATCGCAGCGGCCAGGAAAGGTGAACCATGAACCCAAATGATATCTGCTGAAGTTCTTCGCGGAACTGGAGCGACTGGTCGACGGCAATGGCACAAGGCACGCGATCTCGACGACCCGCACGGGGCAGCTCGAGGTACGTCTTGGCGCGGGCGACTGGTATTGGGCGACACAGGTCGCGCTCTATGACGATCTGGTCAGGGCGGCACAAGAGGTCGCCAACGCTCAAAGATACTTCCCGACCAGCATCTGATCGACACACAACGGCCATACCTAACCCGGCGTAGCCGGAACCAAAGAGGTCCACAGCTATGATGGGCTGTGGACATCGAGCTTCTGACGCAACGGTATGCGGCTCAGATTTCCGGAGTTCTGAGTTGCTGGGATAGGGTGCTGATTTTCGGTACGCTGCCGAAGATCTGCTTTGCCGCCGGAATGACCTCGTATCTGTACGAGCGCAAGGTGA
>JASHOC010000261.1 GCA_030041305.1 Acidobacteriaceae bacterium | reverse complement strand
AACCAACAACCCGCTTCTTTTCCAACACTTACCTCAGAACCAGAAGACAACCCTCCTGTTATCAAACACTTGCGCTACGTGCCCAGTATCGGTCGTCTGTTTTCAGACACTTACCTTCCTCCCGAAGGCGTCGATGTACGCGGTTTCGCCACTTTGCCGCCGCACCTCCAGAAGCTCATCGAGAACGCTGTGCTCGGCGCAAGAAGGCCGAGTAAGGCGTAACAGCCTGCTGCAGAGAAGCCTCAACTGGACAAAGCCTTGTTCAGACCATGAAACCGTCGCAGATGTTGCGCGGTTAGCTTTCCACGTACTCCCAGAAAGAATCGGCAAGGTCCGCGCCGAGTTCATTGGCCATGCGGCGGGCGGCGCGCTCGACCTCCTCCACGAGGCCATGGAGATAGTCGCGGGAGCGGGAAATGGCGGCAACCCCCAGCGTGGCTGACTGCCAGGTGACCGCCTCATCCAGCTCGGCGATGGAGATATTGAAGCTCTGCCGGAGCTGATCCTTCATCGAGCGAACCACCTGGCGGCGGTCTTTGAGTGAGTGGGCGTGCTCGATGCGCAGTTCGAGAGTCAATTGGGCGACGGGCATGGTGGTGTGGATTTCCACCGCCAGTGTAAGCCCGAAATCGCCCGTATAGCACTTCTCCTTCCTGCCGTCTACCGAAGCCGGAAGCTCAAGGGTCGATTCAATCAAAAAATCGCCAACTTCGATTAAAGTCGCAGGGCTACATGGGAAGGAGAAGTACTCTACGGCGCGCCGATGACAAATGGAGAGAAGCCCGATGGAGAGCCGATCGTTTCTCAGTACGCCCACCATGGACCGGCAGGCAGACCGGACGGCATGGTCTGCCCATCGATTGCGTTATAGACATTCACGCCAAAGAAGAACGGCAGCCCCCAGTCAAAGCCCACGCCGGATGGATTGACGCCGGCGAGGCCGCTGATGGCCGCGTCCGATGCGGTAGCCGGTGTTGTAAATAACGTCTCGGCATTCTCGACGCTGAAGTTTGCGGTCTCTTTTGAGCCGTCTTCTCCCTCATTGGTGGCCGAGAGGCTTTCCGTGGAGGATGGGCAATACCACGATGAAAGATCGCCCACCGGAGTATCCTTTCCGCAAACGGGAATGTTGGTGACGTTGGGGAAATAGAGGCCGTTGGAACCGCTGTCGATAAAGCTGCCCGGCCCCGAGCAGCTCATCGCGTTCGTAATGCCGAAGGTCTGATTCTCAAAGATCGTAGTGAAATTGTCGCAGGCAAGCGTAAACACCGTAGCGCTGCTGGGTAGCTGATTGTTGGACGCGGTTCCGATGCCGAAGACCAGCGAGCCGTTGACGCTGGCCGCATTTCCCGACACCGCCGGCAACTCCACTATCACGCCGTTATTGTCCGTAGCAAACAGGGCGACCGGGTTGGCGACCTGATTGGCGGTGCTGATAAAGGCCGGGCTGCAAGTGGCGCCGGAACAGGTGTAGTAAGCGCCGCTCGGTGGACTGCTCAGGCCCGAAGTGGGGGAGCAGGCGCTGCCGCCCGCATAGAAGCAGTCGGTTGGTTCGAGGCCCACACCCAGGATCCCATTGGCGCCCAGCAGCGCCGCGGTGTTTTCATTCATGGTGCTGCCGTTCGAGCAACTGGATGGAACCCCGGTGCTGGAGCTGCTGATGACCTGAATCGGCGCCTTGGCGGCGGTTTCTCCGCCCAGCTCCACGTCGGCTTGTTGAACAGCTCCCCAAAGATAGGAGCCATCGACAAAGCTCACGCAATCGGATGCAGGGGAGCCATTTGAAGCATTGACGGTGGGAAGGCCCAGAGAAGCAACTTCGGATTGGAAGACGCGCAAACCGGTCGATCCTGTATCGACCAGCAGATTGTCCACGGTGACGCAATTGGACGTGCTGCCGGGGGAGCAGATCGTTGCCGAAGCGAAGGCGGCATCCACATAGAAGGAGCCATTGGGCTGGTTCGCGGTGGGGCCGCCGTCGACGGAAATGGCCAGCACATTCGAGCCACTGCTGGTTGTCGCTGGCGAAGTGGTGGCGCTGGTGCTGCTCTTCCCGCCGCCGCAACCCGCGGCGAATCCGAGGCCTGCCAGCAAAACGAATAAAAACACCCTGCGCAAAGTCAATTCCCGCCAATCATTTGATTTCCTCGGGCTTGATGCCCTCGGGCAGCATATCGGGGATGTATGCCCGGCCGAAATAAGCTCTCATGTGTCCGCCGGTCTGAAGCACAAAATTAGGCGTCTGGATATTGAGCGGACGATGCCCGTAATGCCTCGGCTGAGCCTGCAACGCCGCCGTGTATTGCTGAAAATACCCGCCCAGGATCTGCTGCATTTGGGGAGGGAACTGTCCGTGCCAAGCTACGGCAAAGACCTTGCCCGCCGAGGAGACGTACTCATCGACAACTGTGCCGCCTGGCGATTGCATTTCGTGGATATCGTAGGCGTCGGCATGGGTCACATTAACTGAGGCGTTCATCTCCGCCCGGTCTGCTGCGACAGAGTTCACGTCGCCACCCAGCGACGCCAGCGTGGGAAGACTACACCCCAAACCAACGGCGACTACCGCGGCCAGACGGATTGGCTTGAAGCGCGCCCGCATGAGAGAAATCACTGCTCGTCCCCTTAAGGACTGCAACAACTGGTTAGACGGAGGGATGCTGGTCGTGGTTGGTTATCCGCCAGGCCGCGCACCGGCAAATAACCTGCGGAGCGGGTGAATTGCTCCGTCAGCGCGCCTTTTGAGAAGGTCAACGCCCGCAAATTCAGCAGCTTAACCATCCGATTCGGGGGCGGGCCGGGGGAAACCCCGGTTTAGTTCAAGCCGGCGCTCTTCCCAAAGGCCGGAGTGCTCAATCGGCAAACTGCGCCAGCTTTTCCCGGGCCGGCGCGCGCGTCAAAGCGCTGACCACGACGAGAGAGGCGACCGCGGCGAACAGCGCGGGGAAGATGGCGTCGCGCTGCGCAAGAATGGGCGGCAAATGGAGCGACGCCTTCATGGTGGCGTTGTCCCAGGCGAGCGTGACCACGGTGCCGGCGGTGATGGCAGCCACGGCCCCCCACGCGGTGACGCGCTTGGAATAAAACGCGGCCAGCACCACCGGCGTGATCGCCGCCGAGTAGATGGTGTACGCGTAAAGCATCTTTTGCAGGATGCTTTGCGCGTAGACGGCCTGATAAAACGCCCAGCAGCCAAGCAGCCCCACGGCCAGCCGCGAAACCAGCAAAATACGCTTGTTCGAGGCGCCGGGCGCAAGATAACGCACAAAGACGTCGTTGACCAGGTTGGTGGCCGGGGAAAAGAGGTAATTCGAAGCCGTGGAGATGACTTTCGCGAACACCGCTCCCAGGAGCAGCGCCCCCATAAAAGCCGGCAGCCCGTGGCGCGCGGTGTAGGGAATGATTTCGCGGGGGCGCATCGCCACTTCGCCGGTGGGGTAAAGGGCGCGACCGAAAACCGCAATGGCCACAATGAGGGTTTCCAGGATGATGGTGCCTATCGTCCAACCGACCACCGACAAGCGCGCATCGCGCTCGCTGCGCGCGGAGAAGAACTTTTGGTACATCACCTGGTTGCCGAGCATCAGCAGCAGCGTGGGGACGAGGAATTCCATGGCGCGGATCAGCCCCATGCCCACCGACTCGCGAATGCCGCTGGGACTGAGACGATAATTGCCCAGAACTTCAAAGTAAGCGGGCGGCAGGGACGCGTGCAGGCCAGTCCATCCGCCGGCTTTGGCGAAAAGCATGGGCACGGCGACGATGCAGATGACGGTGACCATGGAGCCGATGGCCACATCCATGTACGCCACCGACGACATCCCCGCCAGCGCCGTGGTGACGATGACGAAGGCGGCGATGATGAACGTACCCATGTTGGAGGTGACGGTTCCCGGGAAGATGAGGTGCAGCACGTCGCCGCCGCCGCGGAACTGGTAACTGGTGATGGCGGTGAACGCGAACAGAATGGCGATGGTCCCGAGCACGCGCGCCACCTGGTTGTAACGGGCCTCAAGCAGGTCGGGCAGGGTGAATTGGGCGAATTTGCGCGCGCGGGGGGCGATGAAATAAATGAGCACCAGTCCCAGCCAGCCGCCGGCCGGCTGCCATAGCGCCGCAAAGCCGTTTTCGTATGCGTTTTCGGCTCCCGCAAAGAGCGAACCTGCGCCGATCCACGAGGTGAGCAGGGTGAGCACCAGCACCACGGCCGAGAGCGATCGGCCGGCCACCAGGTAATCGGCCTTGGTCTTCACCAGAAAGGTGCGATGGATGGCGACAGCCAGCAGCCCCAAGACGATCGCGACCAGGACGGCAACGTAGAGCTCGGACATCCGCGGATCCCTTTTGAAAGGCTACCGGAGCAAACGCGCCCCACCGCCGCCGGAAGCGGGGCCGTTAAATTTGAGCCGCGCACGCCCTTGCGGCCCAGAAGCAATCCCAGAAGTGGGACGTCCGGCATCCACGGACGGCCTCCATCTCCTGGGGTGGAAATCCTGTAATTTCAATTCAGGACCATTCTGCAGTGTATCGGATTGAGCCCTACGTTGGGCCGCCTCCGGCGCCGCGTCCCAGGGCATTCGCGTGAGCGTCTTCTGCTTCTCAAGCAGGCTCCCGTTGCCCTCGAAAACTGTTCTAAGTTTCGAATTTTAGGTAATTTAGCCACTCGGGGCCCCCATCCCCCCCAAACCCCTTTTATGGTTAAGTTATTTGTTTGCAACGGCTTACGCTCTCGGCCATGGGCTCTAAACCTTTAGAATGAAGGGTTTACTCCGCAAAGTAGGTCGAGAATAGGGGCTTACGGCAAAGTCTTCTGGGGTTCGGCATGGTTTTCACAGCAGTTACCGGACAGATCGCCATACGTCAACGGCGAAAGGCGCCCGGCCGGGCATGGACCGTGAAATGGCCATGGTTCTCAAGCCGCCCGAACTCCGAACAAGATTTCGAGCAAGATTCCAATCAAGATTCGAATTAGGGATCCACCCCCTTTCCGCCACCCGAAATCAAGTCTAGCAACTTGGCGGAAATAACCGGCAAAGGCGGTGAAAAAAATAAGACGCCTGGAATGAGGGAGATGGCGCGGGAGTCAGCGGCGGAGGACTGGACATTGCAGTGGCGGCGAATGCATCGATCACCCTGGGAACTCCTTATCGATTCCGGGTTTGCCGACCCCGCGCGGAAGCGTGGGGCGAACGAACGCTGCGCCCGGGGGCGCAGGTGAAGTGAATGGCTTCGGTTCGCGGTTTCCCGGGTTTCGGAAGGGAGGACCGGCGCCTGGCGAAGCTCTTGAAATTCGGCTCCGGAGGTTGCGGAAAAATGGAGAACAGAGGGCGAACGGGGCGAGAGACTTCCCGCAGGGACTAAAGCCCGATGTTGATTTGGCACGGCTTGCGGCGCGACTGAAGTCGTGCCCTGATACAAGAACCTGTCCAGGCGGAGTTTTTCCGCAGCCTGTCCGGCCGTGGATACCGCATTGTGGTAAACCCTCCACACCCGCAGAGATTAATTCCTGCGTAAGTGTTGATTATAAATGGCTTATGTTTTCACCGCGGGTAAGTGTTTGATTCTATTGGGCCGATTTCGCAAGTGTGGGAAATAAACAAGTTAATGCAATTTCCCGGAAGAAGCGTTGTTCTATTTAAGTATGCGGCAAAACCGGGAAATTTCCGGCAACGAGGGAGCAGAAAATCGCCTGTGATTTTTCAATGAGATAGGCGCATTGGAGGAGTGAGGGGGGGTTGACAAGGCATGGGGTGAACCCTTTGGGCGAGACAGTTGACCGAAGATCGGTGATTACGGCGGTTCTCCAATTCCCGTGAAGTTTTGAGGGGCGTGCCGGGTGGCGTTTTCTTGGGAAAAACGCCACTCAACGTTCGAGGTTCTGCTCTACACCAATTGGAGAACCGCTATAGATTGGGCGATCTGCCTTCGATTCGCAATTCGGGGAATGCCCGGGAATCGGAAAAGGCGTTACACAACAACCCCCGAAGTGGGAGGTTTTGGGGCGAAGATTATCCAAAGGTCAGCATAGGCGACAGCCCAGCCAAGTGAATTCCCGGTTCGCGGAAGCGATAACTCGGCAGACAAAATCGGGTTCAGATTCGAAGCAGGGTTTCGGGACTTACGTCGAGGCTAGCCCCGAGAGGCTTTTGGCCCGCTCCCGAGACGTATTTTGGGACTGAGATTCGGGACCATGGAGACCCTGATTTCAGGGCTTTGCGTATTCGTCCCGGAACTTACCCATTTCCGAGCCTTGGGGTACTCTTTGGGATAGAGATCGTCCGCGCCCGTTCCCGGTTAGTCTCCGGTTCGCTGATCACCGCCAGCGACCCTCACACGATAAGGCTGAATGTGATGAGACGACGGGTGTCTAGGCTCACGAAGAATGCTTCAATACAAGAGGCTCACTGCTCGTTAATGATATGGTCTCCAACATCGTCGTTACTGAGACAATAGATCGCGCGCGGGCCGGAGTTCCAGAAATTGCAGACTCGTGTTTGTAGCGTCTTCCCGCCAGAGCGATATTGAAAAATTCCGATGGTATATGCGCTGGCCTTATGAGATGCGAGGTTTCGAATCTCCTCTCCAGTGGGCTTGGCCACAGAGGTCGCTCCAGAGGCAAAAGCTACAAGCCTCGACTCGTGCGCCTCTATTCGTAGTTGTGGTCCGTTTTTGAGACTCCTATCCATATAGCTCATTAGCTGATCCTCAACTTTCTTTTCCATTTTGCGCCCGGTATCGGTCTGAAGATCAGGAGCGCGGTCAGTGTAAAAGGTTAATCCAGCGCCAACAAATTGCCCGGAAACATCACCATCATTTTCAAAGTAGATGTTCTCTCCGAGGACACCTTGGCTTGGATCGAGAATCTCAAGATTTGTAACCCTAAGGTGAAATGGCTTGGCCATTTGTCCGAGGTTATCGATTATCACTTCGGGGGCAGGGACAGTGTTCGTTATCTGTACCTTCGGGGGTACTTCGGTATTCCTCTGGATCGCATCCAATTGTTCCCTGAGTGCTAGCTGTGACCGATTTGCTCGTATCTGCTGCCAGAGATTTATGCTGCCTCCTGCTCCCGCTAGAACCACCAATGCAACGATCACGGCTGCAACGTGCTTACGAGTCTTGGGGGTCCTAACCGATACCCACGTTCCTAATCCGGCAAGTGCGGCCTGAACGAGCCAAAATGCTATGGTGAGGAAGATGTCCATAAAGAAGAGGCGCTCGACGTGGCGATCTTTTCACCGAGTAGCGTCCTGCGTCAAACACATTCCACGGCTGTTTGATTAGCAAGTCGGCGTTTTGCTTGCCGTTGGAAAGAGTCCCGCGACGCGACTTTTTGAGAATTGCTCGGGGTTGTGGCGCTTCCCAAGCGAAATCGGGCCCATCTTTGGTGTTCCACAAAGGACCCTTTCCGGGACGGGGCGGAACGCACTTGGCTGTGTAACGGCCTAACCGGAGATTACCCTGCAAGCAGCCTGCGGGGGCTGAAGCCCCACGCTGATTTTATTGCAGTTACGGCACGACTTAAAGTCGTGCCCTTTCAAAAACGTAGTCTTCGCACAAACGTAGTCTTCCCACACATAATTTCGCGGTCTGTAGAGCCGCGCCTTGATCCGAGGTGCTGTCCAGCCGGCATTTTCCGCGGTCTGTAGAGCCGCGCCCTGACACGAGGCTGTCCAGCCGGCGATTTTCCGCAGCCTGTGAAGCCGACTCGGATCCGCCAAAAATTCCTTGCCAAAAAAATCGGAACGGTTTAGCGTGTGAGATGCACGATCATATATCATCGTAGAGGGGCTTTAGTGAGGATTTAGAAGCAGGCTGGATGGAGGCTGGCCGTCCTGCGATATTCTGCATGTGACGCGGTATTTCGAAAAGTCAGTATCAGCCCTATTAGATTGCCTTTCCTATTCTGCGATGAAGGCGCGACCGGAAGACGCTTGCAGAATCGAGCGCGCTCTGAGAGCGGATGGGGATGACTGCCGAGGTCGGTTCGGCGGAGTGTTCTGCGTTCCAAAGTGGAGCTATTGAGACATGAGAATCAATCCAAACAAGTGCGTGGCATGTGGAAACTGCACCTACGTATGCCCCATGAATGCGATCTACATCGATCCGGTAGTGAACCGGGCGACCATCGACCGGGACGAATGCGTGGAGTGCTATAGCTGCTTCAACGGGTTGAGCCAGGAGCACCTCAACCCCACTCTGGTGCGCGGCATTCGCAAGCTGCTTTCCGTTCTCAAGGTGCGGTTCGATCCGGAGCCGGATGTATGCCCGACGGCGGCCTTCGAGCCCGACGAACTCAGTTGGCCGCGCGTAGTGCGGCGCGCCTTTTCCGATCCCAGCGTTCCCCACGAGTCGACCGGTGTGGAGGGCCGCGGCACGGAAGAAGTGAAGACCAACGATGTGACCGGGCGCGTGAAAGTGGGCGAGGTGGGGTTCACCATCGAATTCGGCCGGCCCGGCGTGGGCGTGCGCTTCAGCGAAATTCAGGAGATGTGTTGGGCGCTGGCCAAGGCGAACGTGAGCTTCGAAAAGAGAAATCCCATCACTTCACTGATGACCGACGTGCCCTCAGGCACGTTGCGTCCCGACATTCTCGGTGAAAAAGTCATGTCCGCGATCGTCGAGATCAAGGTTCCGGTGGAACGCACCGAGGAAGTGGTCCGCCTGGTCTGGGATGTCGAGAAAAGACTGGACACCGTGGTGGCGCTGGGCGTGGCCACGCGCTGCGAGGAAGATGGTCACGAGACCACCGTGCTGCCCATCCTGGAGCGCCTCGGCTACAAGCCGCAACGCGCCAAGACCAATATCGGGCTGGGCCGGCTGGTCACTCTCGAAGCGAGCGCGCAAACCGCCGCGGAAGTCAATGAAAAGGCCGCCGCAGAAACCAATGGAAAAGTCGCGGTGGGAGCCGCCGCAAAGACCGCATAGGAGATTTTACTTATGACCAATACGCTGCATCGTTTAGGCGCTGCGGAAAGCTTCAAGGACGACTACATTGTTTTCGCCATTCCCACCAAGGTGAGGAAGGATCCTGACGCCGTGCCCAAACTGCACCGCTTTTTGGAGTTGGCGATGGAGTTTAAGCCGGTAAACCTGGGCGATGCGCGCCACGGTGGCGCCATCCGTCCGAACAAGCATCTGGGCCCCATGGCGCACTGGAACCGCGACAACAAACCCGATTTCAAAGCTGTGATCAAGGGCGTCGACGTTCCCACCACGTGCGCAGCGGTCTTTGACAACCTCGAAGCCGCTGAGAAGTTCGTCAAGTGCGTGAAAGAAGAAGACCTGGGCATCAGCGTCAATGTTTCCACGTCGATTACGGGGGCGGAGACATGCTGCGAGTACGCGAATCTTTCCCGGCACAGCGTGGGCTATTCGTTGGGTTTTGAAGGCAAGACCGAGAGAATTCCCGACACAGACACGGCGACACTTTCCACCATGTGCGGGCACGGGATGATCAGCCATTCCCTGGCCAAGAAAATGATCTGCTTTGTCAAAGAGAATCGCCGCACGCCGGAGCAGGCCGCCGCGGTTCTTACGCGTTTCTGCTCCTGCGGAATCTTCAATCCGGCCCGGGCCAAAAGAATTCTCGAACATGCACGCACCGGTCAAAAATAGTTTGATAGCCTGCTTATTTTTCCTTCTGGCGGTGTCGGCCATTGCCGGGGCTGGGGTCTTCAAAAACCTCACTCCGGACATCGCCCTCTGCCCAAGTCTTTGATCTTCAAACGCAACATGTAATTCCCGTCCTGATCGAGGTTCACGTTCAACTTGCGAGAGTCCTTGGATAAATTCCCGAGTACGCGCACCAGCGATTCGCTCTATATCGATTTGCTCTATATAGCCAGGAGTAGCTTTCATTGAGAAATTCTTGAGTCGCGGCGCAATGATGGCTTGATATAAATGATCGCTTAGGGCGGTTCTCCAATTCCCGTGGAGTTTTGAGGGGCGTGCCAGGTGGCGTTTTGTTGGGAAAAACGCCACTCAACGTTCGAGGTTCTGCTCTACACCCGTTGGAGAACCGCTATAGGCGCAGGATCCGGCGCGAAGAGAAGCTTGTTGGAGGGTTCCCTCAACCTGTAGAATTTTTTTGTTCAGATAGCTAGAGCGTACAAAAAGCGCGTAAATCGAACTATCTGCCCTATGGCGCGATCCTAACCTTGATGCTGTTTTTCCCCTTCTTCTGGCGCGGCTACATTCTTGGCGCCGGCGGTGCGTGACGGCAATTGAGTTGACCGCGCTGGATCAGGCGCCACTCTTTGGTCGAAGAATACAGACGGAGGGAAAATCGGCATGGGAGAGCAAAAAGGCAACGATGGGTTGAGCCGGCGTAGTTTTCTGGGCAAGACTTCGGCGGCTCTGGCCGCGGCGGCAGCGTTGCCGCGGGTTGGCGTGGCGCAACAGGACCCAGATATGAATTCCGGCGCGCATACGGCCGCAAACGAGACCCAGCCGGGACCGAAAAACCCGGCCCTCGACGCTACGGCGCCGGATTCGGCGTTCCCGCCCGAGACCGATGCGGGCGGACAGCCTCCCTTCAAATATCCCTTTAGTTTTTCCCATAAGCGCATCGAATCCGGCGGCTGGACGCGCGAGGTGTCGGTGCGCGAACTGCCTATCTCCAAGCAAATGGCGGGCGTGGAGATGCGGCTCATCTCCGGCGGCGTTCGCGAGCTGCATTGGCACAAGGGCGCCGAATGGGCCCTGATGACATACGGCAACGCGCGCATTACCGCCGTCGACCAGAAAGGCCGCGGATTTGTAGAAGATGTGCGGGAGGGCGATCTGTGGCTTTTTCCCGGCGGCGTTCCCCATTCCATCCAGGGCCTTGGTCCCGATGGCTGCCAGTTCATCCTGGTCTTCGATGACGGCAACTTCAACGAGTTCGAGACCTTTCTCCTCACCGACTGGATGCGGCATACACCCCCCGAAGTGCTGACCAAGAATTTTCAGGTTCCCAAGGCGACGTTCAACAACCTGCCCACCAAGGAGCTGTTTATCTTTGCGCGCGATCTGCCGCGGCCACTCGAAGAGGAGAAACAGGAAGTCAGCGCCATTACCGGATCGGTCCCTAACAGTTTTGCGTTTTTCGCCAGCCAAATGAAGCCGACCAAAGTCTCGACCGGCGGTCACGTGAAGGTTGTGGACCGCTCCAACTTCCCGGCAACGAATATCGCCGCGGCGATTGTTACCCTCAAACCAGGCGGCCTGCGCGAGCTGCACTGGCACCCCAACGCCGACGAGTGGCAATACTACGTGAGGGGCGAGGCGCGGATGACGGTTTTCTCGGCCGGCGGCCATGCGCGCACCATGGATTTTCAAGAGGGCGATGTGGGCTATATCGAGCAATCGATGCCCCATTACATCGAAAACAAGGGCGACGCCGATCTGGTGTTCATTGAGGTGTTTCCCACCCCCGACTATCAGGACATTTCCCTGGCTGAGTGGCTGGCTCACACGCCTTCGCGGTTAGTGAATCAACATATCGCAACGGGCGAGGATTTTCTGCGCAACGTATCCAGGAAGGAGGCCGTCGTCGTCCCGGAGTGACCGGCGATTGGCGCATCATCCATTCCGTGGCCTGCGCGAAACAGCCGAAGGCGCTTTGCGCTTGCCGATGCCATGGTGTTTCTCAAACATCCTCGACTTGCCAGCAAATTCGCGGTATAACAGTGGAATCGATTGAGCCGGAGTAAAATCGGCCTAGAATCTGAATGAAACACGCATAAACTATGCGACAAACCTTTTCTGAAATAGCACCGCTCTCTCTGAGTGACCGGGTATCGAATGCTCTCAAGGACGCCTTCTTCTCCGGCGAGCTCAAGCCCGGAGACCCGATCGTGGAACGCGAAATTGCGCGCCAGATGAAGGTGGGCACGCCGGTGGTGCGCGAGGCGCTCATCTCTCTTCAAGGGCAAGGCTTCGTCCGCCGGGTGGTCAATACCGGAACCTATGTCACCAAGTTTTCCCATGAGGAGATTCGACAGCTCTATTCTCTTCGCGTCGAGCTCGAGGTGATTGCGTATCAGTGGGCGCGGACCCGCGTGACTGACGCCGATTTGCAGGAGTTGCGCCGGCAGGTGGGCATCGTCGTCCAAGCCGGAGAAGCCGGCAACCGCCGCGAATTTCTCGAGCGCGATTACGCGTTTCATCGCCGCTGCTGGGCCCTCTCTGGAAATAACTATCTCGGCGAAACCCTGGATCGGCTGATGGCTCCGCTGTTTGCCTTTGTGGTCCTGGCCAGCGAAGCGCCTCTCACCGCGTCCATGGGGCGCGAGCACTACGAGTTGATCAACGCCCTGCAGGACCTCGAAGAGCCCGAATTCACCAAGGTGGTGCGCAAAACGCTTTCGGGATTCGCGGGACGCTGGCTCACCGTTTTCCAGTTGGGGCCATCTGCGGAGCCAAAGACGGCAGAAATGCGGGTTGCCGATCAAAGTATTGCCTAGAGAGGCGGCTGGGAATTGAAGACTGAATTCGATCGGGAATCACCCTCCGTCAGCGGAGCCGGGGCCGGGGGAGGATCGCCGTCTCATATCCGCTACAGGGTGCTCGCCCTGACCGTCCTCGCCTACATGATCACGTATATGGACCGCGTGGTCATCTCGGTGGCCGTCCCCTCCATTCAAAAGGAATTTGGCTTTTCCCTTGTCACCATGGGATGGATTCTGAGCTCCTTCCAGTGGGGATATGCGCTTTTTCAGATTCCCAGCGGATGGCTGGGCGACCGCATCGGGCCGCGCCGCGCCCTTACCTTCATTGTCACCCTGTGGTCGCTTTTCACCTCGTGCGTCACGCTGGCTTGGAACGCCATTTCCATGGGCGTGATCCAATTCCTCTTTGGTATGGGCGAATCGGGAGCCTTCCCCATCGCCACCAGTTCGCTCTCCTGCTGGATGCTGCCCGCCGAACGCGGCTTCGCGCAGGGACTCACGCATGCGGGATCGCGGCTCGGCGGGGCGCTCACCCCAGCATTGGCCGTGCTCGTCATCGCCCGCTACGGTTGGCGCGCGGGTTTTCTCCTTTGCGCTTCGCTCGGCCTAATATGGGCATGCGTCTGGTTCTGGTATTACCGCAACACGCCTGCCGAACACCGCAGCGTTAACGCCGGCGAGCGCAACCTGATCCAGTCGGAGCTGGAAAAATGCGGCCGCCGCAAATCGACGTCCGTACCCTGGCGGCAAATCCTCCACTCCCGGCAGATGTGGATCCTGTCGGCCATGTACTTCTGCTACGCCTACGTTCTCGCCGTCTACCTGTACTGGTTTCCCAAATACCTCAACGCCCGCCGCGGCTTTGACCTCAAGCAGATGGGCTTCTATTCCAGCCTTCTGCTCCTCTCTGGAACCTGCGGCGATGTTTTGGGGGGCAGCCTGTCCGACTTCCTGGCCAAGCGCACGGGCGATCTTAAAATCGCGCGCCGGATCATGGGCATGGGCGGTTTTCTGATCTCGGCGGTTTGCCTCGTGGCTGCCGCTCTCGCGCGCAATCCCTATCTCAGCGTTTCCTTCTCCTGCGCTTCCATTTTCGGGCTGGAGCTCACGGTCGGCGTCTCATGGGCCATCACCCTCGATATCGGCGAGAACTTTGCCGGATCGGTCTCCTCGGTCATGAACACCTGCGGCAACATCGGCGGCGCCATCGCGTCGGCGCTATCGGCCTATCTGGTGATGCTGGGCGGCTGGAATGCGCCCTTCTTGGTCATGGCCGGCTTGTCGGTGCTTGGCGCTCTCCTCTATCTCCGCATTAATGCTGGGCGGCGCATTGGGGCCCCGGCATAGAGCCGTAAGCTGCGTCTCGAAACCGTCCGCAGCGATGGTTTTTGGGTCGCTGTGTCGCCGCTCCTTCCACCCCAGCGACCAGGGCCTATCGCTGGAATCCCGGACTTGAGGTCGCATCGGCTCGGCTTCTCCGGTTTCACCTGCAGCATTTTTTACGGCGGTTCTCCAATTCCCGTGAAGTTTTGAAGGGCGTGCCGGGTGGCGTTTTCTTGGGAAAAACGCCACTCAACGTTCGAGGTTCTGCTCTACACCAATTGGAGAACCGCTATAAACCGTTATAGCCGCAAAAGCAAAGGCGCGGCGAGGGTGGGGCGCCCCGTTTCCCAATGGCCGGATCGGCGGCAATTCCAGGATGCCGCGGTGACTGTTGTGGCGGACGGCCGGGCAAAAGCAGACGCCCCAGGAATTTTTCGATTCCTACGGCGGTTCTCCAATACCCGTGAAGTTTTGAGGGGCGTGCCGGGTGGCGTTTTCTTGGGAAAAACGCCACTCAACGTTCGAGGTTCTGCTCTACACCAATTGGAGAACCGCTATAGAGCCGGGTTTATCCCGCCTTTTCGAGCAGGCAGAGAGACAGGTCGCGGCGCTCGACCATATCTTTGGTGATTTCGAGGTCGCGGACACGCTTGTTCGAAGGCAGGTGATACATGAGGTCGAGCATCAACTCCTCGAGGATCATGCGCAGGCCGCGGGCGCCGACTTTGCGCGCTAACGCTTCGCGAGCGATGGCGCAGGTGGCTTCCTGGGTGAAGTGCAGGCGTACGTTTTCGTACTCGAAGAGGCGCTGATATTGCTTGAGAATGGCGTTGCGGGGCTTGGTGAGGATCTCGATAAGGGCCGGTTCGTCCAGTTCGTCGAGCACGCCCATAACCGGAAGGCGGCCGACAAACTCGGGGATGAGTCCGTACTTGATGAGGTCTTGCGGCTCGGTGCGGCGCAGTAGTTCCGTGTCGCGGTGGGTCTGGAAGACCGTGGTCTCGGCCTCGGCGTCCGCGGCGCGGAAGCCCAGCGCCTTTTTGCCGACGCGCCGGCCCACCACGCGCTCGAGCCCCACAAAGGCGCCGCCGCAGATAAAGAGAATATTGGTGGTGTCGACGGCGGTGAATTCCTGGTGGGGGTGCTTGCGTCCGCCTTGCGGAGGAACGTTGGCCACGGTGCCCTCGAGAATCTTCAGCAGCGCCTGCTGCACGCCTTCACCGGAAACGTCGCGGGTGATGGAGGGGTTCTCGTCTTTGCGGCCGATCTTGTCGATCTCGTCGATGTAGATGATGCCCTGCTGGGCGCGCGTGACGTCACCGTCAGCGGCCTGCAGCAGCTTGAGGATGATGTTTTCGACATCCTCGCCGACGTAGCCGGCCTCAGTGAGCGTGGTGGCGTCAACAATCGCGAAGGGCACGTCGAGCATCTTAGCCAAGGTGTGGGCAAGGAGCGTTTTGCCCGACCCGGTGGGACCGATGAGCAGAATGTTCGATTTGGTGAGTTCGACCTCATTATTGCGCATGCGGTTCATCTGCACGCGCTTGTAATGGTTGTACACGGCGACGGCAAGCTTCTTCTTGGTTTGATCCTGCCCAATGACGTAATCGTCAAGAAAACTCTTGACTTCCTGGGGTTTGGGGAGGTGACCTGCCACCGTTGCGGGAGCGGCCTCGCCGCGGTCGTCCTCAAGAATCGAATTGCAGACAGCCACGCACTCATCGCAGATGTAAGCGCGAGGGTAGTCGCTGGGCGAAGAAATCAGCTTGGCGACCGCGTCCTGCGATTTATGGCAGAACGAGCAGCGAAGCGCTTCTTCGGGCCCGGTCCGGGTTTTCATTGCTGTGCTCCTATTGGACGAGCATATTCCAATCTGTTGCGGCCGTCTACGTGCGCGGCCGGTCGATGATTTCGTCGACGATGCCGTAGTCCTTGGCCTGCTGCGCCGTCATAATGAAGTCCCGTTCCACGTCGCGCTCAATGCGGTCCAGAGACTGGCCGGTGTGCCGGGCCATCAGCTTGTTGGTGATCTCGCGGATGCGCAGGATTTCGCGCGCCTGAATGTCGATGTCGGTTGCCTGGCCACTCAGCCCGCCCATGGACGGCTGATGGATGAGGATCCTTGAGTTGGGCAGGGCGAAGCGCTTGCCTTTGGTTCCGGCGAGAAGCAGAAAGGCCCCCATGCTGGCCGCCTGGCCGATGCAGTAGGTGACCACGTTGTTCTTGATGAACTGCATAGTGTCGTAAATGGCCAAACCCGCGGTAATCGAGCCGCCGGGGGAGTTGATGTAAAGCTGAACGTCTTTTTCCGGGTCTTCGCCGGAAAGGAAAAGCATTTGAGCGACGACAAGATTGGCCACCTGATCGTCAATGGGCGTGCCCAGGAAAATGATGTTGTCGCGAAGCAGACGGGAATAAATGTCGTAGGCGCGCTCGCCCCGGCTCGTCTGCTCAACCACCATGGGAACTAAAGCCATCGAGTATATATCCTCTGTTGCGATTTCAGCTTTCGGCTCTCCGCCGAGGGCCGGCGGCTGAAATCCTGTTCCTGCGCGACAGGAAAGTCGTGCCTTCGCGCGGGTTAACGATCCCTCAGCCCGGCGAACCGGGCAAACGCTCGTAAAGCACGGACGCGGTTTTGTCTCGCCGCAACTGTTCCCGAAGTTTAGCCAACCCGCCGTCCTGGGTCAATCGCACTTTCAGGGCATCGAAGGGCTCGCGGGTACGGGCTGCGAGACCTTGCAATTCGTGGTCCAATTCTTCGTCGCTTACCGTGATGTTTTCCTCATGGGCGATGCGATCAAGCAGAATCTGCGACTTGACTTCGATCAGGGCGCTTTCGCGTTGCGCCGCGCGCAGGCGAGTGAAGTCGAGCTTGCGCATCTGGCTGGGCTCCATGCCCTGGACCGCCAGAGCGCGCAGGCCGCGGTCGAGGCGCGTATCAATCTGTTCCTGGACCAACGACTCGGGAACCGGAAACGTAAAGCGCTCGGCGAGGGCGGCGAAAAGCCGCTCTTCGGTCTCGGACTTTACACTGCGTCTTTTGCGATCTTCCATGCGCTCGCGGACGTAATTTTTGAACTCGGCCAAGTCCTGATAAGCCATCTCTTTGGCGAAGGCGTCGTCGAGATCGGGGAGGGACCGTTTTTTGATGGCCTTGACCTCGATGTCGAAGGCCGCTGACTTGCCAGCGAGCTCAGTCTCGGAGTAGTCCGCCGGATACACCACCTCAGCCTTCAGCTCCTGGCCGGCCTTGGCGCCGCGCAGCGCTTCTGTGAAAGCAAGAAGGGTGTCTTTGCCTCCCACCTCGACCATCACGTCTTCGCCGGTGACGGGCTTGGCGGGCGCGGGAGCCTCCGCGGCGCCTTCCGTCGTCGCTTCCGGAGCGGGTGGGGGCGGGCTTTCAATTTCGCCTTTATAGCTGATCTGCGCCCAGTCGCCGTCCTCGATCGGCCGGTCTTCCTCGACCGGCTCCATGATGGCGCGAATCTCGCGCTGGCGCTCAATTTCAGCTTCGAACTCCCCTTCGCTGACCTCGGCCGAAGGCTTTTCCACCGTCACATTCTGGTAGCCGTCGATGGAAAAATCGGGAATATGTTCGAAGACTGCTTTGACGTGAAAAGGCGCGCCATCCTCGACGCTGAGCTCGAGAACCTGCGGCTGGCCGACGGGCCGGACTCCCTGCTCGCGGACTGCATGGTTAAAGCGCTCGGGCAGCAAGGTGTCGATGACTTCCTTGCGAATGTCGGCGGCAAAGCGGCGGCGGATGATCGTCTCCGGCACCTTGCCCGGACGGAAGCCGGGAATTTTGGCCAGTTTGCGGTATTTGCCCGCCACTTTACTGTAAGCAGCGGAAACCTCTTCGGCGGGGACGTCAATCAGAAGTTCGCGGGTGCATTCCGGGTTCAACACCGGCCCATGCTGGTGATCGTGTTCATGGCCTTCGTGTTCAGTTCCCGTCGCCTCAGTCGTATCCGGCTCGGGGTTGTTTGCGAGGGTGCTCGAAGAACTCAACGTGTCGCCTTCCCGGCGCTGGACGCGCCGATCAAAATGCCGCGCGGCTCTAACCGAGGACCGACTCTGTTACGCAGTGGGGCGGCGTGCCGACTATGCAGGAGCCGGACCGCGAACCGACATCTCGGATCCCCAATGGGCTTCCGCTCGAACCAGAAGGAGCGCCGCGTTGCAGGGGAAATACCTTTTTCATGGTAAGGGGAATGGTGGACCGGGTCAAACCGGCGGGCAGGGTTTGCGACACTGGAGCAACGCGAAAGTCACGCTCCCGCTGCACCGAAAAATGACCATGTCTCCAGAATGTCTGTTCCAACGGAAAATGCCGGTGGCTTCATTTCCACTCTGGAAACGGCGGAAACGAACGGAACAGGTCAGTTTGACTTTGCATTCCCTCCCGAGTTACGGCCCCAATCGTTTTGAGAGCTTTCTCGGACGGGCTGAAGCCCGCACCCTTCAAGCGGAGCCACTATCAAAACAACTCACTCTTCCCATGGCCGAGGTTTGCGCACGTAGGGGAGAAAACGAGGGTGGGACGCGCCAATCCGCGCGAAGTATTCGCGGGCCTCGCTGAGACTGAGCTGGCCGTTGACGGTCAGGCGCACGTCAGAGGCGTCGGCGTCCTCCTGGCCATCGTCCTCCCACCAGCAGACGGGGCAAAGAGCCATGGTTCCGGGCGCGTCCAGAGTCCTGTAACCGCAGCAAGGGCAGCGGAACCGGACCGTGGACGGCGCAATGGGCTGAACGCTCATGAGTTTCTACTCTCTTCTATCGGCAAAGAGGACGGGAGGCGAGGCGGCAGGTTTACACGATTTTGATGGGATGAATGCGAATCGCTGTAACTGGCCGCGCCGCGACCAGGGAGAGATCGGGTGTTTCGTTCGGTTCCATCGCGGGTTTGCGGTCAAGGCGACGGCCCGGAGTATATTCTGGATCGGCCGAAGTTAGGATCTGTCCGTGGACGCCGCCATCCCCGGCAATGTTCAGCGGTCCTGGCTCAGCGGCTGTGTTGGCTTGCTCGAGTGGCCCGATCTTTCACCAACCCGACGTGCCCGAGGAAAGAGACTTCCTTCTGTGCGCTTGCCGCGGGTTTGGCCTTACGAAATGCCGGGCGGGCTCGAATCGCGGATGGCAAAAAGCGCGCTGGAACCATCGGGGGTTCTGTTTTCCAGGCGCTTCTCGAGGCGATTCCCGGTCGCGACGCGATTTTCGGATGGTGGTGCGCGGCTGCGGTCCTTGCCGGTGGGATGAGCGCACCGGCGGTCGAGCCTTCCACGCCGCTGGGTGACTTGAGCCGCCAGGCTTGGGTCCTGGAGAATGGCCTTCCGCAGAATTCAGTCCAGGCGTTGGTGCAGACCCGGGATGGGTTCCTCTGGCTGGGCACCGAGGCAGGCTTGGTGCGCTTTGACGGCATGGGATTTCAAGTCTTCGATCGCAACAGTAACCCGTCGCTGCCGGGCGACGATGTTCGCTGCCTGCTCGAAACTCGCGACGGATCGCTGTGGATCGGCGCCAGCGAGGGCCTGGAGCGATGGGAGCACGGAACGACCACCACGTTTTCGACCCGTGACGGTCTGCCCGGCAATGGAATCACAGCGTTGGCCGAGGGCGGGGATGGATCGTTGTGGGTGCAGACGGAGCAGGGGCTGGCGCGGATGAATGGACAGCGATTTGTCGCCGTCGAGAGTGGCCCGGGCCAGGCTGCGATGATGGCGGTGAGTTCGAACGGGCAAAGCGGGTTCAGGATGGAAACTTCTCTGGCCGGGCAGACGGCTTTGGGCAATGCAACGGCCGACGCAGCCTGGAGGCAAGCTGCGGCGCGGTCGGGACTGGCGCCAGAGCGCATCGGCTTTCTGGCTCTGCTCCCGGGGGGACAAACCGCGGTCGCCACCCAGAGCGAACTGGCAGTGGTTCGCGCCGCTCAAGTGGAGGAGGAGCGGTTCGCCGTCGGGAAGGCGATTCCCGGCAGCCGTATCCAGGTGTTGTTTGCAGATCGCGAAGGCAGCTTATGGATCGGGACGAACAGTGGTCTGAGCCGGCTGGTCGGGGGCCGGTTGCAACACTTGCCAGTGAATGACTCGCTCGCCACGGCGTCGGTGCTGACCCTCATGGAAGACCGGGAAGGCGACCTCTGGGTGGGAACGGAAATGGATGGGTTGCACGTGTTGCGCGATCAGCGCTTTCACACTTTCGGCGAGCGCGAGGGCCTTTCTTCCGATCAAACCACCACGGTCGTGGAAGACAGAGCGGGCACGCTTTGGGTGGGAACGCCAGGTTCGGGGCTGAATGCGTTGCGCCCTCAAGGTGACGCGCGAGGCGCGAGCTTCTCGAGCCCCGGCTTCGCGGTCCGGAGATATTCGGTTGTGGATGGTTTGGCGAGCAACGTGATCCTGTCGCTGGCCGCGGCGCCGAACGGCGACATATGGGTAGGCACGCCGGACGGGCTCAACCGGATTCGCGCGGGAGGGATCGCTACGTTTACTTCCGCTGATGGATTGCCCGACGATTTCATCCGTTCCCTGCTGGTCGACCGCGATGGTTCGCTGTGGATTGGGACGCGGCGTGGGCTCACCCACTGGAAGGAGAGAAGTGGCCAATCCCTCGCGCCCAATATCGCCGCAGAGATGGAAACCTACACCCAGGCCAACGGGCTGGGCAGCAACCTGGTGGGCGCCATGACGCGCGATGCGCATGGTGATTTGTGGGTGGCGACACTGGCGGGCCTGTCGCGGTTGGGTGACGGGAGGGTCGACAACTTCACCGCCGCAAACGGGCTTTCCAGCGACGTGGTGACGGCGCTCCTGGCGCGACCCGACGGAACTCTGCTGATCGGAACCCAGGACCATGGCTGGGACATTTGGAACGGACGAAGGTTCGTTGCTGCGACGGGAAACGATTTTGCGCAGGGGTCGATTCACGCCGTTCTCGACGATGCGCAAGGACACCTCTGGTTTGCTACCGGCGAAGGCATCGCCCGATGCGACGCCGGCGGGATGAGCGGAACCTCTCCGGCCGGATGTTCCCATGAGATGGAATTCGGAGTCGCCGACGGGTTGCGCAGCCGCGAGACGGCCACCAACAGCCATCCATCCGCCTGGCGGGGGCATGACGGGCGGCTGTGGTTTGCCACGCCCAAGGGGCTGGTGGAAGTGGATCCGGCGCACTTTCCCGTGAACACTGTTCCTCCGCCGGTGGTGCTGGAGCGGTTCGCCGTGGACGACGTCGATCAGCTATTGCATGGAGCAAACCCTTGGTTGAGGATTGCGGCAGGGCGGGTGCGTTTTGAATTCGACTATGCCGGGTTGAGTTTTATCGCGCCGCAGAAAGTTCGCTACCGCTATATGCTGGAGGGATTCGATCGCCGCTGGACCAACGCCGGCGCGGGGCGAACCGCTTACTACACTAATATTCCGCCGGGGAAGTACACGTTCCGCGTGCAGGCTGCGAATAACGATGGATTATGGAATGCAACCGGCGCCGTCCTCAGCTTCGAATTGCAGCCGCATTTCTATCAGAGGCTATGGTTTTATGCTTTATTGCTGGGCCTTGTGGCGGCGGCGATGGTGTGGATTCCGCGGCAAAGGCTGCGCATGGCGAAACGTGAGTTCCGGGCGGTGCTGGGCGAGCGCAGCCGCATAGCGCGCGAGATTCACGACACGCTGGCCCAGGGGTATGTGGGCATCTCAGTCCAGTTAGAGGTATTGGCCGGATTGCTGCGGGCCATGAAGCTGGAAGACGCGGCAAGACATCTGGATCAGACGAGAGCCTATGTGCGCGAAGGTCTGGCCGACGCGCGGCAATCGATCTGGGCGTTGCGCACGCAGGACGCCAGCGAGGTGACGCTGCCGGTGAAGATGCGGAGAATTGTGGAGGCGGCCGAGGGTGGGGCGCTGGAGGCGCAGTTTGGCGTATTCGGCGCGTATCGTCCCTTGCCGCCGGAAATTGAGCGCGAACTGCTGCGCGTGGCCCAGGAGGCGGTGCACAATGTAAAGAAGCACGCCGACGCCAAAAAGCTGACGGTTCGGTTGGAGTATGAGGAGGGTACGATCGTGCTGGAAGTGCGAGATGACGGACGCGGCGGCGCCATGGATGGCGCGCACGAGAGCTTGCTGGGGCATTTTGGCCTGACTGGGATGAGAGAGCGTGCGGAGGCCATCGGCGGGACGCTCCAGGTGAGCAGCGCGCCGGACGAAGGCACCACGGTGCGCTTGCGCGCCCCGGTTCCGCGTGAGGCGCGGCAGCAGACGGGAGAGCGGCGTTGACCCTGGAAACGATTCGCGTGCTGGTGGTGGAAGATCACAACGTGGTGCGCCAGGGACTGGTCGCGTTGCTGAAGGCCGTCGAGGGCCTGGAGGTGGTGGGCGAAGCCGCGGACGGCGTCGAGGCGATCGCGCAGTTTCGCCAACACAAGCCGGCCATTACGCTCATCGATCTGCGCCTGCCGCGTATGGGCGGGGTGGAAGTCATTCAACGCATCCGCGTGGAGGAGCCGCAGGCGCGATTCATCGTTCTGACGACCTATGACGGCGATGAAGATATTTACCGGGCATTGAAGGCCGGCGCCAAGGCTTACCTGCTCAAAGGCATGACCAGCGAAGAACTGGTGGCGACGATTCAGGCCGTGCATGCGGGTAAATCGCGCATCCCTCCGGCGATCGCCGAACGGTTGGCCGAGCGCATGGGCGCGGAAGACCTGACCCAGCGCGAATTCCAGGTGCTGGAACAGATTGTGTATGGTAAAAGCAACAAGGAGATTGCGGCGGAGCTGGATGTTTCAGAAGCGACCGTGAAGACCCATATCAACAGCCTGCTGGGCAAACTGGGGGTAACGGACCGGACGCAGGCGGCGACCACGGCCCTCCGCCGGGGAATTGTTCCGTTGGAGTCCCTCAAGAAGCCGAAATCTTGAGAAAGCCGAAATCATGATTCATCCGTGGCGCAAGAGCGCAATCGTTTGTGGAGTTTTGCTGGCGCTGCTGACCCTGCCGGCCCGGGCGCAAAAGGACCAGTGGCGGCAGGCCTCGCCAACTGAACTCGAGACGGTGCTGCCCGCGCGGGCGCTGGTGGGTCCCGAACATATTGAAACCGAGATGCGCACCGCCTCGGGGATTGTTGATAGCCACGGGCGTTTTATCGCCGGGGTGGTGCTGATTACGGCCGGCTATTCGGCCGATGGCAAGTACTCGCACTACGTGATGGTGCAGGCCCCCATGCGGGTGGGAGGCATTGCGCTGGCGCCGGGAAATTATGTTTTCGGGTGGACGCGGGAGGGCGCCGAAGACGCGCTGAGCGTGCGCTTCTACGTGGCCGCAACCGGACAGTTTTTGGGGACGGCAACCGCGCATTGGATTCAAGGCACAAACCGCGTGGAGAGCCTGCACATATGGCCGCCGACGGAGAAGGCGCTGATCCAGATCGGGCGTTTTGGGATTTCCTACCAGCTTGGAAAACCATAACGCGCCAGGCGGAAAGGCTGACCGACCGCGTGAAGTGTGCGTGATGCATGATTGCACGAAGAGATTGCAGCGGCCGGAACCCGGCCCTCCACCTTTTGATTGATAGCTTGTGCGGCTCGCCGCAAATATACTTGCCGACATGTTGCCACCCGCGCGCACGGCCACCCTCTTCGGTTTGCTGACGACCATTCTCCTCTTCGTTTCCCTGGAAATTACCGGTTATCTCCATGCCCAGCAGACCGCTAATCCGCGGGGAAGCGGGGCGCAATCCTCAACTGGCGGCGTGAACACCGGGCCTCCACAGCCGGCGCAGTACGACGCCGAGCACCGCCCCATTACCGCGGGCGGATTTGTGGCCAGCGGCCCGGTCATTTTCGAAGATGTGACGAAGCAGGCCGGGCTTACGGTGTGGACCCACAAGATGGGGACGCCGCAAAAGAAGTACATCATCGAGACCAACGGCTCGGGCGTGTGCCTGCTGGACTACGACAATGACGGCTGGCTGGACATTTATTTAGTGAACGGTTCGACGTTCGACGCGCTGGACGGCAAGGAGACGTCGCCGCACGCCGCGCTCTTCCACAACAACCACGACGGCACGTTTACCGAAGTGACGGAGAAAGCCGGCGTGACCAACGACCGCTGGGGCTTTGGTTGCGCCGTGGCCGACTACGACAACGACGGCTGGCCGGACATTTATGTAACCAACTGGGGCAAGAACCGCCTCTATCACAACAATCACGATGGCACGTTTACCGACGTGGCGGAGAAGGCCGGCGTGACGCTGGGAAACTGGTCTACCGGCGCCACGTGGGGCGACTACGATGGCGACGGCCGGCTGGATTTGTTTGTGCCAGGCTATGTTCACTTTGACCGCAACCACTTGCCCAGCGGCGGGATCAACGGGGTGCTGGACACGTTCTGCACCTTCCGCGGCGTGCCTGTGAACTGCGGACCTAGAGGATTGAAGGGAGAGCCCGATCACCTTTTTCACAATAACGGCGACGGGAGCTTTACCGACGTGAGCGAAAAGGCCGGGGTAGCCGACGCTCCGGGCTACTACGGATTGAGCTCGTTATTTGTGGATATGAACAACGACGGCAAGGTGGACCTGCTGGTGGCCGACGACTCGACGCCCAACTATCTTTACATCAACAAAGGCGACGGGACCTTTGAAGACGATAGCTATTCCTCAGGCTACGCGCTCGACGAGACCGGGAGCGAGACGGCCTCGATGGGCATTGCCGCGGGCGATTATCTGAACAACGGCAGGATCGATGTTTTCAACACCACATTTTCCGACGACTACAAACCTTTTTACCGCAATGACGGCGACGCCAACATGACCGACATCAGCTTCCAGTTGGGCTTCGCGGGGATTTCAGTTCCTTTTCTGGGTTGGGGCGACGGGTTCCTGGATTACGACAACGACGGCTGGAAGGACCTGATGATGTCGGACGGCCATGTGTACCCGCAAGTGGACCACGAGCCGTGGGGAACAAGCTGGGCGCAGCGGCCCATGTTGTTTCACAACGTGGACGGCAAGAAGTTCGAGCCCGTGCCCGCCGTAGAGGGAACGGGACTGGCGGATGTGATCGCGGGTCGGGGCATGGCCGTGGGCGACCTGTTTAACGACGGCAAGCTCGATGTGGTGATTAACGTGATGGACGGCCACCCGGTGCTGTTGCGCAACGTGAGCCCCGACCATAATCACTGGCTGGAGCTGAAGCTGATCGGTGGACCGAAGAGCCCGCGCGACGCCGTGGGCGCAACGGTATACGTGACCGCCAACGGCATGAAGCAGCGCGAAGACGTGTTGAGCGGCGGCAGCTACGCTTCGACCAATGACCCACGGCCGCATTTCGGGCTAGGCCAGACTGACAAGGTGGACGACATCGAGGTGCACTGGCCGAGCGGCAAGGTGGAGCACTTTACGGCGCCAGGAGTGGACCGCATCGTGACGCTGCGCGAGGGAACGGGGAAGTAGCAGACGCCTGATTTCTGACCGCATGGATTCGCGCCTTCCCACCCTTGGCGTAAGAACAAAGACACGCCAAGAATGGGGCGCCCAGGTCGGCGCGACGCACTAAAACAGCAGCCGCATGGTGATTGCGATCTCGTGGTTGTAACTGTGGAACCGGCTGCTCGCGATCTGCTCGCCTGCGCCTACGCAAAGGGCCGTCCGGCTGCGAGCGTCACCCACCCCGATCTTGCGTGCGACGAGCAGCCCCGGAGTGGCAAAGGTCTGGTTCTTGCCGTCGTTTGGGCCACCCTTATAGTAGGTGGTATTGAATTCCACCTCCGGCCAGAAATAATTGGCGAGATGAAGCTGGGCGGCGGTGTTCCATACGATGGTTCGCCCCAGGGCGGCCGTATCGTTGACCGGCAGACTCCCGCCCAGCGTGGTTTGCACGTCGAACCGCCCCAAGCCCTTGCCGAAGCCAACGTTCGGCGATACGGTTGCATCGGTGGCGCCGTTTTTGTGACTTCCGGTGGGGATGGTGGAGGAAAGGAAAGCGCTCAGATCATAATTCCCGTGCTCTGCGCCGCTGGAGAGGAAGCGATATTTCAGAAGAAACGACATATCGCCGGCGCCGTTAGCCACGGTAGACGCGCTGTGCTCGAAGTAGGGCGGAAGATTCACGTCGAATTCGGTGTTGGCGAGCGGGATGAGGTTGAGTCCCTTGCCTCCGTCGAGATTCCAGGTCTGCACACGGTTGGAAGCGGTCTGGCGGATGAAATCGGTTCGCGCGACCTGGATCAATCCGACATAGGTTGTGATGAGGGGCGGCGGCCATGCGGGCTGTCTCGCCTGACTCTGGGTGGCGCGCTGCTCCCATTGCGCGGGGAGGGATTGTTGCGCCAGCAGCGCTGACGACAGAGGGAGCAGTATAAGGGGCACGGACCATTTGCATTGCATCGAGGCCTCGCTTGGGGACGGGGAAGAATCGAAGCGAAGATAGCAAAGATCGCCGAGCTGAACAACCAACCAAAGATGGAGAAATCGGCCCATCCTTCGTCTCGAGCCGTTGCCTCGAGACACGGAGGCTTGCAGGTGGGAAGCGCGGAGACCAGGCCTACAACTTTTGATCGAGATTTTTCCTCGTCCAATTCCCGATTGCCCAGGACTGCGCGCACACGTAAGATGGCTGGCGCGATGCTTCCCCAATTCTGGGCCGAGCGAAGTATGCGTCGGGCCGCTTGTCTTTCGCTTGCGGCATGGGTGTGGTCCGCCTTCTTGGCCTGGATGTCACCAACGGCCTGCGCCCAGGCAAGCGCGGCGCAGCAGCCTTCTGCTTATTCGCTGAGCGTGGACAAATCCTATAGCCTTCCGTTCGGCGCCAGAGAGCCGTTTTTGCCCTCGAACGCTGAGACCGACAACGGCCAGTTCATCGATCCCAAAAGCTTTCTGCCCGCCGAATACTGCGGGCACTGCCATCAGCAGGCCTACGCGGAGTGGCGGCAGACCGCCCATGCCAACTCCTTCAGGGCGCCGTGGTACATCAAGAACGTGAACTTGCTCAAGGATGGGAAGGGCATCCAGTTTCAGCGGCACTGCGAGGGCTGCCATAACCCCATCTCCCTGGTTTCGGGAGCACTCACGCCGAACTCGCCGGTTTATCGCAAAAAAATGGACGACGATGGCGTGACCTGCACGGTTTGCCACTCCATCCAGAAAGTGGACGCCTACGGCACCGGCAGTTACGTGATCGCTCAGCCGGCGGTGCTGATCGATGACGCCGGCAAGCCTATGTATGGCCAAGTTTCCGACAAGGAGATCCTGACCCATTTGGACTGGCACGACCGCGCCGAGATGAAGGATTTTTATCACGGCAGCGACTTCTGCGCCGTATGCCATAAAGCGGCCCTGCCGCGCGAGCTGAACGGCTATAAATGGCAGCGGGCCATCTTTCTTTCCGACGAGTGGCAGCAATCGTCGTTCGCGAAACAGTCGCCCCTGCCGTTCTACGTGAAGGATCGCGTCTCCACCTGCCAGACCTGCCACATGGCCGCGGAAGCGATTGTGAGCCGGGAATACGGCTCCGTGCCGGGCAAGTTCATGTCGCACCGCTGGCTGGGGGGCAACACTCTGCTGGCCAAGTATTACGGCTACAACGAGCAGTTACAGAAAACTATCGACTTCCTCCGCAACCAGGTGCTCAATGTGGATTTGTTCGGGATCCAGCGCAACGGCGGCGCCCTGATAGCGCCTTGGGGAAGCGAGCCGTTCACCGCCGAGCCCGGCGACGATCTCACCGTCTCGGTGGTCATTCAGAACAAGGGAATCGCCCATAGCCTGGTTCCCGAGCAGCGCGATTTCTACCAGTGCTGGGTGCAGTTCGAGGCCAAGGATGGTACCGGGCGCATGCTCATGGATTCGGGCGGCGTTGGGCCAGGTGGCGAGCTCGATCCCCGGGCGCACAGCTTCACGAACCGGCTGATCAACGTGAACGGGACACTCAACGCTCTGCATCAAGTGTGGGACACGCGGGTGATCGCCTACAACAACACCATCCAATCGGGGCGGTCGCAAATCGTGCGCTACGAGTTCCAGGTGCCCAAGGATGCGGTTGGTCCCATTAACGTCACGGCGACGGTCAACTACCGCCGCTTCAACCAGCACTTCATCGATTGGGCGATGGAGAAGCACACCGAGATGCCCGAGGTGGAAATGGCCGTGCGTACGCGAACGCTGGCGCTGGGCGCCAACGCCGCCACGCCACCCGAATCTGAAGACAACCCCGACTGGATGCGCTGGAACAACTATGGCATCGGGCTGCTCGACGCGCAGCAGTACGCGGCCAGCGCCCGCGCCTTCGAACAGGTGGCCCGGCTGCGGCCGGATTACGCAGACGCCCACACCAACATCGCGGTTGCCGACTTCTCGTGGGAACGGTACAACGACGCGCGCGGCAATTTGGAAAAGGCGCTGGCGCTGGCCCCGCACAATGCCCGCGCGCTGTACTATCTCGCCCTGGTGGAGCGGGTGCAGGGCCATCTTGACGCGGCCATCGCCGACCTGCTCGAAGTCGCGGCCCAGTTCCCACGGTCCCGCGATGCTCATCGCGAGCTAGGCTTCTCGTTCTACCAGCAGCATAAGTACCAGGAAGCGCGGGCCGAATATGAAAACGCGCAGTCGATCGACCCCGACGATCTTTCCGCGCACTACATTCTTTCCATCGTTTATCGTCGGTTGGGGATGAAGCAGCAGGCCGCGCAGCAGGCCGCGGAGTTCGCGGACCAAAAGGCCGATCCCACGGCCAACGTCTACGCGCTCGAGTTTCTCCGCACCCATCCCGACGTGGCATCAGAGTCCGTGCTGTGGCACGTGCATAGCAATGTGACCGGCGATGCGGCGGCAGCCGAGGGAGGGTCGGGTAATTGAGGCCGTGGTTTGTTTTCGCCGCGCTCCTGCTGGTTAGCCCTTTCGCATGCGCGGCTTCGCAGAACCGGATGGCGCATGGCGCCGAGGTTTTCGACACCGCCGGATGCCGGCACTGCCACACTATGGGCAATTCCGGCGGCCATGTCGGTCCGAATCTGTCCGATGTCGGGCAAACCAAAACGGCGACGGACATCCGGCGGCAGATTGTCTATGGAAGTAAGGGGATGCCTCCCTTCGGAGACATTCTGAAGCGAAGGGAAATCAACGATCTGATCGCTTATCTGCGCTCCTGCCGCTCCAAGGTGAACGAGCAGGTCCGGTAGTCCGGCAATGGGGTCGAGTTTCGCCGCGGTTACCGGCCGGAACTCCCGATTGTGATTAGGAAGCCCGCTCGCCCGACGATCGGCTGGCCGAGCGTAGTGGTGGGGGTCTTGGAGACTTCGATCGCGCGGTTGGTCAGGTTTTCGCCGGCTGCGAACACCGTAAGATGGTTGCCGAAAGCGCGAGAACCGTAAATATCCAGGCGAAAGAAACCGCTCAGCGGGAAGTCGTTGGCGTCATCGTCGTACATATGGCCGCTCATACGCGCTTGCACGCTGAGCGTACCCAGCGACGGCTTGAATGCGCTCATGTTCAGCGTGGCCATATTGCGCGCCACCTCGGGAATCCAGTTGCCCAGGTCCTGCGTACCGCGCGAAACCACGGCGTGGGCGTACTGGTAGCCGCCATCGAACGTCAGCCAGCGGCGGGGCGCAACTTCAGCGTCAAGCGAAACCCCGCGGCTCTCGATTTGCCCGAGGTTCTCGCGCATGAGCAGAATCGGATTGGAGTTGGGATTAATGGTGAAAGCCGTAATGGGGCGATTAACCTGGGTGAGGAAGTAACTGGCGCGAATCGTCCCCCAAGAACGCTGGGAGGCCAAGCCGGCTTCCCACCCGGTGGCGCGCTCGCTGAGCAGGTCGCTATTGGGTTTCGTTAGCTCGTCGCCTATCTGCGTGGAGCGATAGAGTTCGTCCGGACTGGGTTCGCGAAAGGCGCGAAAACCCGACGCCGAGAGCGCCCAGTGGTCCGAAAGCTTGCGCGCAAGCCCCAGCCGCGGATCGAACAGATGCTGGCTGAGCGCAGGCGGCTGCGCGGCGGCGGGCGTCC
>JASHOC010000260.1 GCA_030041305.1 Acidobacteriaceae bacterium | reverse complement strand
TACCCGACGATTTTATCCGTTCGCTGATGATCGATCGCGATGGATCGCTGTGGATCGGGACGCGGCGAGGGCTCACCCACTGGATGGAGAGAAGCGGCCATTCGCCGGCGCCGAACCGCGCCGCGGAAATGGAAACCTACACCCAGGCCAACGGGCTAGGCAGCAACCTGGTGGGCGCCATGACGCGCGACGCGCATGGCGATTTGTGGGTGGCGACGCTGGCGGGCCTGTCGCGGCTGCATGGCGGGAAAATCGATAACTTCACCGCGGCGCACGGGCTTTCCAGCGACGTGGTGACGGCGCTGCTGGCGCGGGACGATGGAACGCTGTTGATCGGGACCGAGGACCATGGCTGGGACATTTGGGATGCAAACAGGTTCGTTGCCGCGGCGGGAAACGATGTGGCGCATTTGTCGATTCGCGCCATTCTCGACGACGCGCAAGGACACCTGTGGTTCGCCACCGGGGATGGGATTGCCCGCTGCAATGAGGACGGAATGACGGAAACTGCCCCGGCCGCTTGTTCGCACTGGATGGAGTTCGGGGCCGGGGACGGGCTGCGCAGCCGCGAGACAGCCACGAACAGCCATCCGTCGGCGTGGCGCGGGCGGGATGGGCGGCTGTGGTTTGCCACACCCAAGGGGCTGGTGGAAGTGGATCCGCCGCATTTTCCCGTCAACACCGTTCCTCCGCCCGTGGCGTTGGAGCGGTTCGCCGTGGACGACGTCGATCAGCCCCTGCATGGAGCGGACCCTTGGTTGAGGGTTGCGGCAGGGCGAGTGCGTTTTGAATTCGAATATGCCGGGTTGAGTTTTGTCGCGCCGCAGAAAGTGCGCTACCGCTACATGCTGGAGGGATTCGATCGCGGCTGGACGGACGCCGGCGCGCGGCGAACCGCTTACTATACGAACATTCCGCCGGGGAAGTACACTTTCCGCGTACAGGCCGCGAACAATGACGGCCTATGGAATGCACGCGGCGCGGCGCTGAGCTTCGAATTGCAGCCACATTTTTACCAGAGGCTGTGGTTCTATGCACTGTTGCTGGGTTTGGCGGCGGCGGCCGTGGTGTGGATCCCGCGGCAAAGGCTGCGCCTGGCGCAACGTGAGTTTCGCGCAGTGCTGGGCGAGCGCAGCCGCATTGCGCGCGAGATACATGACACGCTGGCCCAGGGGTATGCGGGGATTTCGGTGCAGTTGGAGGTATTGGCTGGATTGCTGCGAGCCAAGAAGCTGGAAGACGCGGCCGAACATCTGGACCAGACCAGGGCGTATGTGCGCGAAGGTCTGGCCGACGCGCGGCAATCCATCTGGGCGCTACGCACGCAGGACGCCGGCGAGGTGACGCTGCCGGTGAGGCTGCGGAGGATTGTGGAAGCGGCCGGCGGCGGGGCGCTGGAAGCGCGGTTCAGCGTTTTCGGCGCATATCGCCCCTTGCCGTCGGAAATTGAGCGCGAACTGCTGCGCGTGGCCCAGGAGGCGGTGCACAATGTGAAGAAGCACGCCGAGGCCAAAAAGATGACTGTTCAGTTGGATTATGAGGGGGAAGCGATCGTGCTGGAAGTGCGGGATGACGGACGCGGCGGCGCCATGAATGGCGCCTCCGAAGGCTTGCTGGGGCATTTTGGCCTGACGGGGATGAGAGAGCGTGCGGAGGCCATTGGCGGAAGCCTCGAGGTGAGCAGCGCGGCGAACGAAGGCACCACAGTGCGCCTGCGCGCCCGGGTTCCACGCGAGGCGCGGCAGCAGATAGGAGAGCGGCATTGACCCAGGAAACCATTCGCGTGCTGGTGGTGGAAGACCACAACGTAGTGCGGCAAGGGCTGGTCGCCTTGTTGAAGGCGGTGGAGGGGTTGGAGGTGGTGGGCGAAGCCGCCGACGGCGTGGAGGCGATCGCCCAGTTTCGTCGACACCAGCCGGCCATTACGCTCATCGATCTGCGCCTGCCGCGCATGGGCGGGGTGGAAGTGATTCAACACGTTCGCGCGGAATGGCCGCAGGCGCGGTTCATCGTTCTCACCACCTATGACGGCGATGAGGATATTTACAGGGCGCTCAAAGCGGGCGCCAAGGCCTACCTGCTTAAAGGCATGACCAGCGAAGAGCTGATCGCCACGATTCAGGCAGTGCATGCGGGCAAATCGCGCATTCCTCCGGCCATCGCCGAGCGGCTGGCCGAGCGCATGGGCGCCGAAGAGCTGACGCAGCGTGAATTCCAGGTGCTGGAACAGATTGTGTATGGTAAAAGCAACAAGGAGATTGCGGCGGAGCTCGAGGTTTCAGAAGCGACCGTGAAGACCCACATCAACAGCCTGCTGGGCAAGATGGGCGTTACCGACCGGACGCAGGCTGCGACTACGGCGATCCGCCGCGGAATTGTTCCGCTCGAATCCTTGAGGAAGCCGAAATCTTGAGAAAAGCCGAAATTATGATCCATCGATCGCGCAAGAGCACCATGGCATGGGGAGTATTGCTGGCGCTGCTGGTAGTGCCGGCTCTGGCGCAGAAGGACGAGTGGCGGCAGGCCACGCAAAGCGAACTCGAATCGGTGCTGCCCGCGCGGGCGCTGGTGGGTCCCGAGCACATTGAGACCGAAATGCGAACCGCTTCGGGCATTGTGGATAGCCACGGGCATTTCATCGCCGGGGTGGTGCTGATTACGGCCGGATATTCGGCCGATGGCAAGTACTCGCACTACATGATGGTGCAGGCCCCGATGCGCGTGGGAGGCATTGCGCTCGAGCCGGGAAATTATGTATTGGGCTGGACGCGGTCGGGCGCGGAAGACGCGCTGAGCGTGCGCTTCTACGGGGCCGCGACCGGACAGTTTTTGGGAACGGCGACGGCGCGTTGGATCCAAGGCGTAAACCGCGTGGAAAGCCTGCGCATCTGGCCGCCGACCGACAAGGCGCTGATCCAGATCGGCCGCTTCGGGATTCCCTACCAGTTGGGCAAGCCATAGTGCGGATGGCTTTTCATCGCCGGGCCGCGGGGGTGGCGCGAGGAGATGGCTCCTGAGTCCGGCGCCGCACCTTTCGATTGATAGCTCGCGGCGCTGGCCGCAAATATACTTGCCGGAAAGCATGGGGCCGAGGTCTTCGACAGCGCTGGATGCCGGCGCCGCCGCACCATTGGCGCCGCCGGCGGCCATGTGGGGCCGAATCTTTCCGATGCCGGGCTGAGGGAGACGGCAACCGAAATCCGGCGGCAGATTGTCTACGGCGGCAAAGGGATGCCGCTCTTCGGAGACATTCTGGAACGGAGGGAACTCGCCGATCTGGTCGATTATCTGCGCTCCTGCCGCGCCAAGGTGAACGGCCAGGGCCGTTAAGCCGGGATGCAGTCGATCGAGTTTGGCCGAGATTACCGGCCTGATCCGCCGATGGTGAGCAGGAAACCGGCGCGCCCCACGATCGGCTGGCCCAGTGTGGTGGTGGGCGTCTTGGAGACTTGGATTGCCCTGTTGGTCAGGTTCTCACCCGCCGCGAAAACGGTAAGGCGGCTGCCGAAGGCGTGAGACGCGTACATATCCAGGCGAAAGAAACCGCTCAGCGGGAAATCGTTGGCGTCATCGTCGTACATATGGCCGCTCAAGCGCGCTTGCACGCTGAGCGTACCCAGCGACGGCTTGAACGCGCTCATGTTCAGCGTGGCCATATTGCGCGCCACCTCGGGAATCCAGTTGCCCAGATCCTGGGCGCCGCGCGAAACCACGGCGTGGGCGTATTGGTAGCCGCCGTCCGCAGTCAGCCAGCGGCGGGGCGCGACTTCAGCGTCAAGCGAAACCCCGCGACTCTCGATTTGCCCGAGGTTCTCGCGCATGAGCAGAATCGGATTCGAGTTGGGATTAATGGTGAACGCCGTAATGGGGCGATTGACCTGGGTGAGGAAGTAACTGGCGCGAATCGTCCCCCAAGAACGCTGGGAGGCCAAGCCGGCTTCCCACCCGGTGGCGCGCTCGCTGAGCAGGTCGCTATTGGGTTTCGTTAGCTCGTTGCCTATCTGCGTGGAGCGATAGAGTTCGTCCGGACTGGGTTCGCGAAAGGCGCGAAAACCCGACGCCGAGAGCGCCCAGTGGTCCGAAAGCTTGCGCGCAAGCCCCAAACGCGGATCGAACAGATGCTGGCTGAGCGTAGGCGGCTGCGCGGCGGCGGGCGTCCACGTCGAGCCAGTCCAGTCCAGCAGATGAACGTCGTAATTCTGGAACCAATCCATGCGGCCGGAAGCAGTCAATGTCCATGGGCCGTGAACCCACATGGCTTCAGCGTACGCGCCGGAATTGCGCTGGTGATCGTCGAGGTTGGTCAGAGCCCCGGTGGAGAAGGTGTCTTCGCGATCCCAGGTGCGGGCGTCATGCACATCCGCCCCCGCCACGAGCAACAGCCCGGCGCCGAAGGGCTGGTTCCACTGGAGCGCCGCGCCGAGCTCATTGTCGGGAATGTAGGAGTACTTGCTGGGGATTTCGCCGCAGCGGTAGGAGCAGGCTGGGTTGGCGACGTTCGGCAGGTTCGAAATGCTCGAGAAGGTCTGGCGGAAGCGCTCATCGGCGCCATAGAGACGCAGAAGCAGCGAGGCTTCGCTCGCGTTCCGCCAATCGCCGCCTAATGCGTAGCGAACCATTCGCGTGGCGTTGAACTGGTAGGGGGTGCCGTTGTGGCGCGAGTCATTATAACCCGAGCCGCGGGCGAACAGCCGCAGTGGGCCGCGCTGGTGTTCCACATCGAGCAGCGCGCTCTGGCTGTGGACGTTGCTCGGTTGATCCACCGGACCACGCTGCAATGGCGACTCCTGAATGTACCCGTCGGTCCCAATCACGCCACCAGCCACCATGGCGCTCCACGGTCCGGATTTGGTCTCCGCGAGCACATTTTCGTCGAATGTCTCTTCGCCGCCATAGCTCGAACTGAGTTCCAGCTCATTCGCCGCCGGTCGCACGGGAATCACGTTGATCACACCGCCGATGGCGCTTGAACCGTACAAATCGCTGGCTCCGCCGCGCACCAGTTGGATGTCGCGGATGGCGAGTTCCGGCGTTTCCTGCCAATGAAGCCATCCTCCTTCCGGATCGTTGAGCGGCACATCGTCTTCGGTCACCAGGGTGCGGCTGGCGGAGGTAGAACCGAGGCCGCGGAGGCTGATTCCCTGCGAGCTAGGGTTGGCCACCAGGGAGCTAGAGCGGCGGAATAGCTCGACGCCGGGAATCTGCCGCATTTGGCTGTCGAGAGTGATGGCCGCGGTGGAGCGAACGGTCTGCTGCGAGAGCGCGACCGTAGTCACCGGGCTGGACAATTCGCTGAGAGGCGCGCGATACGCGGTTACGGTGATCTGTTGCGCGGCGGCCGCGGTCTGCAGGCGGACGGTGGCCGAGCCGGAAATCGACAGCGTTTGCAGGGCGAATCCCGGCGCGGAAACGCTGATCCGGCACGCGGCGGCGCACGGAACGGCCAGATTACCGGATCCGTCCGTACGCCCCAACGAATTGCCCGCCGCATCCGTTACTGTGGCGCCGGGCAGGGCCGCTCCACTGCTATCTTCTACGGTGATCGTATACGACGTGCCCGATTGCGCGCGAAGCCCGACCGGCAACGTCGCGGCAAGTGCAAGCGTGCTGACGAATACAGCGCATTTTATCCACTGCACGGATGGCATCTTCAAAAATTGGAGAACGGGCCTTGGCAGCGGGCGTGAAGCATTCGAGATCTGGCCTCGAGGACCGCGATCGCTTGCGGTCCTCAACGTTCAATAGGGAAATATAACTGGCCGCAATCGCCGCCTTGAACGCCCACTCGTAAATCCTGGTAGCACTGTAACATCGCCAAGCGGAGCGCAGCAACCGGAATCTCACCGCCGCCGCGTCGAAGCGCTCAAAACCGACGGCGCTCGCGGCTAGAGTGCTATGACTGCGGGCGCCAGAATTTACCTTGAGCAGGCGGCCGGAGCGACGGACCGGGAACCGTCGAGCGTAGATTTGATCGGCGGCGACAGTTATCTCTCCCGTTCATGCCTGGAGCTAAGCGCAGCTCTCGTCAAGCTCAATGGCGCGCGGGAAGAGAATGTTGTTCTCGAGGTGCACGTGCTGATGCAGATCCTTCTCGAACGCTGAGAGCGCCTGGTAGAAGCCGCGGTACGTCGGACACGCGCCTTCAGGTGGAGTGAATCCGCCGCTCAACACGCGGATCCACGCCGTGGCCTCGCCGGCGGCGTCATGTTCGGCGATCATCACGCGGATCGGATTGCGCACTGCGCCGAAGCAGCCGAGCGGAGGCGGGCCGCAAGTGGCCAGGTTGCGCTCGAGATTGGTGACGTAGGGAAAGAGGACCATCTCCTCTTTGGCGAGGTGTTGGAGGAGATCCGGGGCGAGGGACAGGATAAGCTGCTGGATCTGCTCGAGCTCAGGATGGCTGCCTGCGTGACGCGAGACGACTTTCTGCGCCAGCATTTCGAGACGCGGCAGTTCGGCGCGGATGTAGGCGTGATGCGTCTCTACGATGTGAATGCAGATGGTTTCAAGCGGCGCCTGGGTCCAATCGCGGGTTGGTTCGCCTCTGCCGGCGACGCTTTCTTCTTCTATGGCGTCGAGAACGATTTCGGGCTCGATGGAGCGCTCCTGGCAGGCCTGGGCGAGCGGCTTGCGGCCGCCGCAACAGTAGTCAATGCCGAAGCGTTCAAAGACGCGGATGGAAGCGGGCTGCTCGAGAGCGATGTCGCGGACAGTGGCTTGCGGCGTGGCCATAATGAATCTCCTGAAGCCGACTGTACGCGAGCACAAGACTCCTTGCTGCGACTAAAGTCACTGCTCGGGCCGGTTCGCTAGAATGTTGCCGATGCCTGAACAAGGGAACGTGGTCTCCGCGCTGGGCGCGGCATCGCTTTTCTCGAACCTTTCGCCAAAGGAGTTGCGACTGCTTGCCGCTCACGCGGTGCGCAAGCACTACGCGCAGGGAGAGCTACTTTTTTCAGAAGGCGACGCGCGCAAGGGCCTGCACATCATCGTCGGCGGCAAGCTGCGCATTTTCAAGAGTTCCGCCGGGGGACGCGAGCAGGTGCTGGCGGTCGAAGGCCCCGGCGGTTCGGTGGCGGAGTTACCGGTCTTCGATGGCGCTCCTTATCCTGCGTCGGTTAGCGCCGTCGAGGATTCGCAGATTCTGTTTATTTCGCGCAGCGATTTTCGCAGCTTCTGCCTTGCGCATCCCGAGGTGGCGCTAAAAAAGCTGGCGGTGGTGGGTGCGCGGCTGCGACGCCTGGTAGGGATTATCGAAGAACTCTCCTTTACCACGGTGCGGCAGCGGCTCGCGTCGCTGCTGGTGCGGCTGGCGCAGACCGAGGGAAAACGCACTGGGCACGGCATCGAGATTCCACTCCCGGGCACGCACCAGGAACTGGCGCATCAACTCGGCACGGTGCGCGAACTGGTTTCGCGCAACCCGATGCGCCTGCAGGCGGAAGGCCTGGTGCAGGTGGAAGCACGCAACATCACGGTGCTCGACCTGCCCGGACTGACGGCGATCCTGGACAGCAGCTCCCGACAGTTTTTGACGGCGCGCGACTAAAGTCACTGTGCATGGGTCGGCCGGCTTCTACGCTCGATGGTGTAAGCGGAGAGAAGCAGTGATCACCACATAGATCGAGAATGATGTTGTTCAGGGCGGGACAGCGATTGAGCGCGTTGCGCTGATTGCCGTCGAACGCCGTAAAAGCCTGTTGTTCCGCCTGTGGATCGGAACCGGAATCTTCTTTATGGTTCTGCCGGGCACGATTTTGGGATTCACAAACCTGCTGCTGATCACGGCGCACCACGGGCTGAACGGCTTGTCGCCGGCGTGGATTCAGGCTCACGGACACTCCCAGGTTTTCGGCTGGATTGGCAGTTTTGTGCTGGGCATTGGATTTTATTCGCAGCCGCAGACGCGCGCCAACCGCGGCCGGCTGCCCATGGTGTGCTGGGGCTTGTGGATCACGGGGCTCGCGCTGCACTGGCTGGCTGGCGCCTACCTGTGGCAATGGCGCGTGACGCTGCCGCTCTCCGGCGTGCTGGAGTTGGGGGCAATTCTGCTGTTTCTTTACGCGGCCAGCCAGCACAAGCAGCCGGAGCGCGCGGGCGGGAAGGCGATCGGGAAGGGGAAGGCGCGCATCGAGCCGTGGATGCAAACGGTCCTGGTGAGCAACGCAGCTCTGTTTCTTGCCATTGCCATCAACTTCGCCACCGAGATTTGGTTGGCCTTGGAGGGCGCTACGCCGGCGCTGCCGCACGATTTCGACCAGCGTTACCTTGTGTTGCTGGGCTGGGGATTTCTGGCGCCGCTGGTGTGGGGATTCAGCGCGCGGTGGCTGCCGATTTTTCTGGGCGTGAAACCGGTGCGCAGCCGGATGCTTCAGTGGGCTGTGGTTCTCAATTTGCTGGGCGTTGCCCTGGGCATGACGGGCCTGGCGCTGCCGGCCGGGTCCCTGCTGGCCGCCGCTTCTGGCTTGGCCGCGTTCGCTATTCGAATATTCTCCATACCCGAGCGGCCGGCGAAGATTATCGGCATTCACCCGAGCTTTCCCGTATTTTTGCGCATTGCGTACGCGTGGTCGATCGTGGCGTCGTTCGTGGGCATATGGGCCGCGGCAGCCGACAATTACGGCGGCATCTGGGGCGGATCGCGCCATGCCCTCACCGTGGGGTTCGCGGCCATGATGGTCATGACCGTGGGACCGCGGATCCTGCCGCACTTTGCCGGTGTGCGCGCCCTGTGGAGCCGCGGCCTGATGTTCGCCACACTCGCGCTTCTACTGGCCGGCTGCACGCTGCGCGTGAGAATGGAGCCGCTGGCGTACGAGGGCATCGCACACTTTGCCTGGAAACTGCTGCCGATTTCAGGCTGCCTGGAGTTGGGCGCCGTGCTGCTGTTTGCTTTGCAACTGACCATGACATTCGCGCGCGGGCAGAGCATCTTTCCCGAAGTCACTTAAACGCAGTCAACGATGGATTCCCCGCGCGCAAAGCTGCTGTTTACGGGGCCGAACCTGTCGTATGATTTAAATCACAACCAACGGCTCCTTCGGCTTGCAAGATGAAAAGTGAATTGGCTTCCCACCCTGTGAAAAAAGTTTCGTCATTGCTCCATTGCGCGGGTTAGTGTGGCTTTGAAGAAAAGCATCGCAGCATTGCTTTCACTTGTCTTTTAAGGAGAACTCATGTCCTATCGAGGTTATTGGACAGCGCTGACCATCGTTCTTGTGGGATCGTTTGCCGTTCTGGGAGGAGTGGGACGGAAGATGATCAGCCAGGCTCCGCCGATGCCGGATGTGTACACGGCCAGCGGACAGCTTCTTTTCACCGGACCCCAAATCACCGACGGCCAAAGCGTGTGGCAGTCGATCGGCGGGCAGGAGATTGGCACGGTGTGGGGCCACGGCGCCTACGTGGCGCCCGACTGGACCGCGGACTGGCTGCATCGCGAATCGCTGCTTCTTCTCGAGACCTGGGCGCGGTGCGAGCGCGCCGCTGACTTCGAGTCGCTGAATCTCGATCAGCAGGCAGTGCTCGAAGCACGGCTGATTCGCGCCGCAATCCTGGGGCTGTTTGTGGTCGGGCTCTTGACCGGCCACTCGTATGAGAAGAGCGATAGTGCCCCTGTTGAAGAGAGGGACCGCGCGTAGATGGCGGGCGACTGAAGTCTTCACCGATGCAGCACATTCGCGGCGGGACTGGTTCTATCCCACCGCCTTTTCGTGTGGGGCACAGACGCGAGGCGAGTGCGGCGCCGAGTTGTCCCACTGGCTGGCAATGCGCAGTTTGAGGTGTGACATAAGTCGCTGCCCAACAGGGCGCTATGACCTAGCTTGGGGTACAGAAGGAAAAATAGAAATGGCCACCGGGATTATAGAGAGACTCGGGCCGTCGGTTCAGAAAAAGAAACTTGCTTGCCGCACGGCCCCGGAGCGCTCGCAGCGGATCAGGCATGGGGCGCAGGCGGCGTTCGTGGTCCTGAACGCATGGCTGGGCGTGCAGTTTTATGTGTGGGTGCACTACTTCGAGCGCGGGGGCCAGGGGTTCTATGTGCCGCGCCCTGCCGGCGTGGAGGGTTGGCTGCCAATCGCTGGCTTGATGAACACGAAATTCTTCCTCAGCACCGGGCGCGCGCCGGCCATTCATCCCGCGGCGATGTTTCTCTTCATGGTCTTCGTGCTAATGAGCCTGTTGCTCAAGAAATCGTTCTGCTCGTGGCTCTGCCCGGTGGGCGCACTGTCAGAGCAGCTATGGAGAGCGGGGCAAAAATTCTTCGGTCGCACGTTTCGGCTGCCGCGGTGGATCGATATCCCGCTGTGCGGATCGAAGTATCTGTTGCTGGGCTTTTTCGTGTTCGCCGTCGGCGCAATGTCGGACGCCGCGCTCGAGGAATTCATGTTTACCCCCTACGGGATCGTAGCCGACGTCAAAATGCTGGACTTCTTCCGCGAAATCGGCATGACTGCTTTGGTGGTGATCGCGTTGTTGGCGCTGATTTCGACGCTGGTGCAGAATTTCTGGTGCCGTTATCTATGCCCGTACGGCGCATTGATGGGCCTGGTTTCGCTGCTCAGCCCGATGAAGATCCGCCGCGACGCCGACGTCTGCATCGACTGCGGCAAGTGCGCGCGCGCGTGTCCGGCGGGTTTGCCCGTGGACCGGCTGGTGCAGATTCGCTCGGCTGAATGCACGGCGTGCATGGAGTGCGTAGCGGTTTGTCCGGCGCGGGACGCGCTGAAGTTTGCGTTGCCGCTGCGGAAGAATGCAGGGTCGGCGCAGCGCTGGTTTCGGCGCGCCGCAAGCCCGGCGGCCGTCGCGGGAATCCTGGCCAGCATCTTTTTCGGCTTTGTGCTGTTCGCGAGAGCCACGAACCATTGGCAGACCAATATCCCGCGAGACGTCTACATGCACCTTGTCCAGCATGCGGACGAAGTGACGCATTAAGCACTTCTCCTACCCATGTGGCTTTTGCCATTGCAGTCGAACGCAGCGTCCCATTGACGCAATGGGGCCCTTGAGTTCAGGTCTTCGGTGTCAGCAGAAGGAGAAGTGCACCGCGGCAAATAACGCGGAGCGGCGCAAGGAAAATCTTCAGGCCACTGTTTTTCTGCGGAATGCCCATGGCGGCCTGATGACTTCGGTTTATGGCGCGCTTTTGATAAGTCTGACGGCCGGCTGCCTACGCAATCACGCGCCCTGCAGCACGTGAAGCGTTGCCGGACGATTGAGGGCAGCGGGCCGAGCATATCCGCGAGGTATATAGGAGCAGCACGGTTCTTCGGCGCATGCATTGCCAGTGAGCGCATAAGCGCGGGCGGGTGAGCCACCGCAGATCTCTTTGAATTCGCAAGCGCCACATTTGCCTTCGAGCATCGATGTGTCGCGCAGCCGCATGAACAACGGCGATTCACGATAGATGTCGCGCAAAGACTGCCTGCGTATGCTAGCGGCGGTGAGCGGCAGAAATCCGCTGGGGAACACTTCGCCGGTATGCGAGATGAAGATGAAGCCCTTACCGTCATTCAGCCCGCGCGGCGCACGGCCGATGGTGTCGGCCATTTTCCCCGGAGCCGGCCCGGCGAGTACGCCGGCTTTGCGCTCGGCGACTTGCTGCTGCAGCAGGTATCGGCGGTAATGCTGCGCCTCGGTGGTCTTGATATCGAATTTTGCGGTTTTTGAGAGGCGATAAATGCGCGCGAAAACCTGCTCAAATTCGTCGGCGTTGAGCAGATGGTCGAGCTTTCCGCGTCCGGTGGGCACAAGAAGGAAGACGCTCCACAACGTAATGGGGAGGCTTTCGACCAGCGCCGCGATTTCATCCATTTCCGCGATGTTGCGACGGCTGAACGTCGTATTGATCTGCACCGGCAGGCCGGCTTCGTTCGCCCAGGAGATGGCGTTGAGGGTCCGCGCAAACGAGCCGGCCATGCCGCGGAACCGGTCGTGGGTGGCGGCGCTCGCGCCGTCGAGGCTCACCGCAAGGCGGGCCAATCCGGCCTCCTTGAGTCGGAAGACGATCACGCGCGTGAGCAGCGGAGTTGCGCTGGGAGTGAGCGAAATGCGGACGCCCACTTTGCGAGCATGGGCGATGAGTTCAAACAGGTCCTGCCGCTTGATGGGATCGCCGCCGGCGAGCACGAAAACCGGCACGTTCATGGCCGCGATTTGATCAATGAGGCCCTTGCCCTCATCGGTCGTCAATTCCATGGGGTGGCGCAGGGGTTGGGTCGCGGCGCGGCAATGAAGTCAGGCCAGATCGCAGGCCTGGGTTACCTCCCAAATCGCAAGAAAGGGCCTTTCTTTGAAATCGACAGTCTGAATCTGCGCGTTCATGCTTCCATGAAAACCGCGCGGACGCCAAAACGCTGTGACGAAAGTCGCTCGTGGAGGAGAAAAGCTAATCTTCGCGATCCCCGATTGGCGAGACAGGCGGTCGACGCGCCCGGGAAAGCGCGCCGGCCGAGGGACCGTGCTTATAACTCTTCTCCTTCCGCCGTGCGCCGAAACCGGGAGCCCAGGCGGCGATTCCTCCCAAAGAATCGCCGCCTTCGACTGAACTTACAAAGGCTGGATGTGAACGAGAAGTGCTCCCTAACCCGGCGTAGCCGGAACCCAAAAGGGCATAACATCAAAAGTTTGAACCCTGCCGACAATGCCATCAAAGGCCCATGAACATTGACGATCATGCATAGGTCGAAACATTTTCTGCGCAAAGTGTGCAGAATTCAAATGGATAGGTTCTAATAGGGCATCGACGGCCCGGTCAACGGCCCACCCGTGCACTCACTCGAGTTGCCGTTTTCGCAGGTTTGCCAAATCGTTGGAACCGGGTTACCGGCGACATAGACGGCATGGATGGTGCGGGTGTTGCGAATGTCCTGAAGCGGATCTCGGTCGAGCACCAGCAGATCCGCCCATTTGCCTGCAGCGACTACGCCGATGTCATTGTCGCCGAGCCATTTTGCGTTGCTGCTGGTGCCCGCCACGATTGCCTGCATTGGAGTGAGACCGTCCATCACCATAAGCTGCAATTCTTCATGGGCATTGAAGCCGGGAAAACGTCCCGGCGGCCCGCTATCGGTCCCCACGCCGTACGGAACGCCGGCTTTGGCCTCGGCCGCAAAATTGGTGAGCGCCTGCCAGAACACGCGGTCGTAATCCCAGAAGACCTTTTTCCTGTAGGGCAGGCCGGGAACCCCTGCATCGCCGAGGACCACGTTCTTCTCCCGATCGGGGCTGCGCAGCGCGTCCAGCGTGCCCTGGCTCACGCCACGCTCAAAGAACGGGTCCTCGAGGAAGGGCATAATCGCCCAACTATAGGCGGCTTCCCGGCTTAGGGTAGAGACCGTCTGCCACGTGCCGTGACTCTTCATCAGATCAAGGAGTTCCTGGTCCACGGGCTGGTCGCGAACCTCGTGGGCAAAGCCATTAAGTCCCTCCCTCACCAACTCTTTGGCATCGGCAAGGTAATAAACATGAGCGACGGCCTTGAGATGATGCTTGTGAGCTTCAGAGATGACGGCCGCACTGATGCTATAGGGCATCTTGACCGGAATCATATGATGCTCGTCGTCCATCCAGAGCTTGATGAAGTCGGCCCCATGGGCCGCGTCGGCATCCACAATCTTGATCGCCTCTTGCGGAGTAGAAACCGGCGTGGTGATCCCGAGGATGCCGCCATATCCGCCCTTATAGACGATGCCCTGGCCGGCGGTGAAAATGCGCGCTTCGGCGGGGCGCCGGGCGCGCTGCTGGCCGCGCATACTGAAAATCAGGTCTTTGTCCGTGCCAAACACGGCCACTGCGGTGACGCCGTAGGCGGCATAGGTCTTGAGTTCGGACTCGATATGCGCGCGGGTGTAGAATTTGGCGTCCTGCACCTGGTTTTCGACGATGCCGAGATGAACGTGACCATCGATCAAACCTGGCAACAGATATTTCCCGGCTAAATCGATAGTCCGGGCGCCAGCAGGCGCTTCGAGTTGCACCGCTGGACCCACCCAGGAAATACGGCCGTTCTCGCCGATGACGAGCGCTGAGTCAGCCTCAGGCGCGTGCCCGGTCCCGTCGATGAGCGTGAAATTTTTGAGAACTGTAACTGCGCCTATCGCGGAGGTAGCGGCAAGCACGATTGTCGCCAACGCGGCGAGCGCCAGAAGGTTACGAAACCGGCGTATCGACATTCCTAAGACTCCCAGCTAGAAAATTCCAAAGTTGACTCTCCGTCGCCGATGGAAAGCTTCGAGAAGAATCCAGCCGCTCCCAGGCGATGGAGGCTTCTTGGGACGAGAATTATGCCCATGGAAGCAACAAGATTGCATCGTTCGGCTTCATCCGTAGCATACCGTTCCAAAGACGGTGAAAGCGCAAGATACCCAGGTTGGCCTCTCAGGCGATCATGTATCCAGTGTGCATTTTCGGGCGGAATAGCGCCCAGATGTTGTGGTTACCCGAAATTAGCTGAACTATTTCCCAAAAATAGGGCCAACTCCATCTATATTGCCATACCGCCTTCGCGTGCCGCCTTTGAGCGCACAGTTATGCTTTGCAGGTTGAGGCCTGCGGTATCCGCTCATTCCGCCCTCGACGCGGTAGAAGATCGCGTGGCGAAGCCGGTTCCCTCCTCAGGCGTCGGAGGTCTAGAGCAAATCGATGCGAAAGATCCAGCCGCTCGAGGGGCTGTCCATCCCCGGCCACCCCGGGTGTTCCCCGGAATCGCAACTGATCAGTGCGCCATCGTGAAATTCAAGTCCATGCGGATCGCAGGAACCCGGCACAAGTTCCACCAGCTCCAACACTCTGCCGGTTTCCCCATCGTACTTGATCAGGCCCTGCTTCCCCTCTGCGTAGCTGGAGCGTTCATTCCCGTTCACCTGCCACATATAGCCCTGATCGTCAAAGGTGATGTCGTGCCAGCGGGGCATTTCCGGCGTGGTGTAAATGGGGAAAAACAGCTCCGGGGTCCAGGTCTTGGGATCTACGCGTAGATTTCCGCGCATGCGATTCGCCACGATCCACAGTTTGCCGTTATGCCACTGCGCGCCGTGACTGCCACCGCCGTTGCCCGGAGGTGGAGGACCGAGGGGAATCTGCAGATGGCGGACGAGTTTGGAGTCCATGTTGGTCTGAAAAACGCCTTCCGGGTCCGCATTGGCGACCATCCACACACAGCCGTCCCCATACGCCATGCCGCTGGTGTTTCGAGACTCGGTCATCACCGTCTTGAGCAGCTTGCCGTTCCAGTCCACCAGCCACGCCGCTTCGTTCTTGTCGGTGGGCACAGGTTGGTGAAAGCTTGGCGCGGTTTCGGCATCCAGCTTCTGCTGCCCGATCCAAAGCCCTTCAGAGGCAACCGCTAATGCGTTGGGATAAAGACCGGGAGACTTGAACAACCTGGTCGTCTTCGCCTGCCGGTGTGGGATTTTGTGTCCCCCCATGGCCGGCGCCGCCGGCTGCTGCGCAAGCCCGTAAATTCTCCCTTCCAAACCGAGGCCCAGGCCCGCCATTGCGCTCGCGGTGAGAAATTCCCTTCTCTCCATGGTTCCCCCCTCCTCAGGTACGTCTTATCATGCCATTGTTTGGCCCGGAGTGGTCTGCCTTTCGCGCTCCCCTCTAAATGAACTCGATTTCAAAGATATAACCTGCGTCCGGACTGTGTGTGAGTTCGAAGCCTGGCGGTCCGACGCCCGCATCGCAACTGATGAGCGACCCGTTGTGCATGGCCAGGCCATGCGGGTCGGCTGACCCTTCGACGAATTCCGCTGTTTCCAACACCTGCCCCGTAGCTGCCTCGTACTTGACGAGCCCCGAGGCGGTGGTATGGGTAAGCTTGCCGTCCTTCTCGATATAGCGGTCCACATCGGAGGACCCGGTCACCATCCAGATCGCTCCGTTATCCCAGGCAATGCCATGCCAGCGGTCGGTGGTGATGGCAATCATGAATTCCGGTTCCCAAGTTTTCGGATCGACGCGCAGGATGCCGCGCAGACGGTTCGCCACAATCCACAGCTTGCCTTCATGCCACATCAGGCCATGGCAGCCGCCGCCATTATCGGGTGGCCCCAGCGGGATTTGACGGTGCGAGACGGTCTTGGAATTCATATCGGTTTGGTAGATGCCTTCCGGGCCAGCATTGGCGCCCATCCAGACGTAACCATCGCCATAGGCCATGCCGCTGGTGTTCCAGGACTCGGTGAGCACCGTCTTGAGCAGCTTGCCGTTCCAGTCGAGCAACCAGCAGGCTTCCGGCGAGTACTTGGCGACCTTGCCGTAATTCGCCTTCTGCTCGGCGACCCACAGGCCCTCCGGCGCAATGGCGATCGCGTTGGGATAGCCTGACGGTGACTTGAACAGATTTTTCGTCCTTACCTTGCGGTGGGGCACCTGCCGCCTGGGCGGCGGCGGCGCAAAGTCAGGTTGCTGCGCATGCATCGGAGCCAACGCCGCGCTGGTTGCCAACCCGACGCAGCCTGCCAAAAAATCTCTTCTCTGCATCTCCATCGAAGTCCCCCTTCGAGTATTTCTTAAATTGGGTCGGCGCCATGGCGCTCAACCCGAATCCGCACCCAATGAACGAGATGGTTCCCTACGAAACCTGCACCGGCATGGCCATTCCGATAAGCCGCGGCCTTGGCGGGGCGATGCGAGAAGGCATCACTGTTGATCGGGCAAGGCAAAGACATAGAGCGCCTGACCGTTGTCCGGACGATGCACTTCAGTGAGAATCACGTTGGGCATGTTTTCGGGACTGCCACCGCCCAGGCCTGTGGTGACGGCGATGTATTGCCTTCCGTCGACGCTGAACGAGACGGGATATCCCTGCACCGTGGTGCCGAGCTGGGTTTGCCAAAGCGTCCTGCCGCTATTGACATCGACCGCTTTGAAGGTGCGGTCGTAGTCTCCAACAAAGGCGATGCCCCCGCCCGTGGAGAGCACCGCGGTGAGGAACGGCGCCCGCTGCTGGAATGACCAAACCTTTTTCATGGTCTCAGTGTCATAGGCGGCTAATTTACCCATATTGCCGTTGGTCCCCGGCATTTCATAAACCCGCACCGCGGCGCCCACGCCTCCCGACCCCGCTTTCAAGTCGATGTCATGTCCGTTCATTTCATCGCAACTTTGCGAGAGCGGGATGATGAGCAGATCGCGCGGCTGGTAATAGCTGGTGGCTGGCCAGTCGTGGCCGCCCTCGGGACTGGGACAGGACTGAACCCACTCATTGGTCTTGGCGTCGGCGATGTCTTCGCGATAGGTTGGCTCCCCGGTCTTGGGATCGATATGTGTGAAGATGTTTTGCAGCACGGTTTCTTTATAGGCGAGAAACTTGCCGTCGGACCGGTCCAGCTTCCACAGGATGCCGGGCTTGCCAATGGTCATGAGGGTCTTCTGGGCGCCATGATCGATCAGCACCCGCTCAAAGACCTCATCGAGATCGAGCGATTCGCCCGGAGCGTGTTCGAAATACCATTTGAGCTTTCCCGTGTCGGGATCGAGCGCGAGAGTAGCGCTGGAGTAAAGCGCGGCGCCGTTGCCCGAACCGCGGCTCGCCCGCATCCACGGCTTGGCCTGAGCCACTCCCCAGTAGGTGAGATTCAGCTCCGGATCGTAGGTTCCCGCGATCCACGTCTCGCCGCCCGCGCGAAAGACATCGGGAAGGTCGTTCCAGGTGTCGCCGCCCGGCGTGCCTTTGAGGGCAATGGTGTAGAACCGCCAATCCAGTGCGCCGGTATCCGCGTCAAAGGCGTTGATCGAGCATTTGTCCATCGTATAGGCGCCGCAGCCGGTAAGGCCGACCAGCACCTTGCCGTGGACGACGATGACGCCGCCCGTCTCGGCATGACGGCCCTTGGGGTCAATCACGATATTCCATACAGTCTTGCCGGTGCGCGCGTCGAGCGCGACCAGGTGGGCGTCGGTGGTGGCAATAAACACCTTGTCCTGATAAAGCGCGATACTGCGAATACCGCCATAGAGATAGGGCGACCTTGGGCCGATGCGGTTTTCCCAGATTAGCTTGCCGGTTGCCGCGTCGAGCGCCTGCACGATGTTGTCGGTGTTGGCCAGGAATATGACGCCATCGTGCACGATAGGTGTCGTTTCATTGGCCCCTCCCTCGTTCATCGCCCACGCCCATTTAAGCTGCAGATCTTTGACATTGGCGGCGTCGATCTGCTTGAGCGGGCTGTAACTCCAGCCTTGATAATTGCGGCGATACATCAGCCAATCGCCATCCGGCGGATGGTTGAGCATGGCTTCGGTGACGGGGATATAGTTCGGCACTTCGCCGGCGATGAGGAGACCGGTTTGAAGAGGCGGAGCCGCAGCCTCCGCCGCCAGTGCGAGCCTTCCGGGGATCTGGCCGTTGGCGACATTGCCGATTTTCACGTCGGTGCCGGGGGCGAAAGGGTTGCCGCTCGCAGTCGATCCGTTGGCTTCGAGCAGGAAAGCGACGATGTCTTCATACGTTTGATCGCTCAGGCTGCCACCTTTGCCCAAAGGCATGGCCGAATGGAGATAGTTGTAGAGTTCCCGGGTGGTCCGATTACCCCACGAATTCAGAAAATTGCCGCCGGCAAGAGAGGGAGCTTCGCCGCCGCCGGACAGATTTGCCTGGTGGCAAGAGGCGCAACTGGCCGCATACTCGGCGCGGCCCTGCGCAGCCTGTCTCGCCGTGAAAGGACCCGTCTGTTGCTGGGCCCCCGCGGCCCAGCACCAACAAATCAAAGCGCTCGCCGCCAAATATGGTGTCCCGCGTGTTCCTCCCCGCATCCATCTCTCTCCCGTGATTAATTTATTTTGCGCGCAACGAGTGCAACGCATCTCGAATTCTTTGCAGCACGATGCGACCGTACCGGTTTGCTTCCGCCTCCTTGTCACTGTCGATCTGAAGCCTTGGACTGCTCAAAGGGGTAAAGCCATCCCCAGAGATCGCCGTCCGGCGCCTTATCACTATCGATTTCCACATATAAGCCGCCCTTGCGCAGAACCGCAAGCTGCTTGGTGCTGAGCTCGACGGATCCGCTAAGCGTGCCGCTCGTGGCCGGAGAAACGGTCAAATCGGCAACCAGGGGTCCGCGCACACCGGGCAGAGAACCCATAAAAAGATGCGCGCCGGTGGGAACGGCGAGCAATCCGTGGTACGACCCCTCGAGAGTGAGCTTGTTACCTTCCAAGGTGGCCGCAACGGAGCCGCCGCCCGAACTGGCGGCGCGCGTGCCGACCAGACGCGGTCCCGGAGAAAGGCGGAAGGTGAGTGTGGCGGCGTGGATCGCGGCGGAGCCGAGCAACACGCCGAGAAAACACGCGCCGAGCAGGAGTGCGCCCTTACCCGACACTTTGTGCAGTGAAAATGCACTAGCGGTGCGCGCCGCTGTGCCCGGACACGAGCCGGCGCCCGAAAAGTCTGTCTCTGCATCTTTGCGCATCTGATCGACCTCGTCTGACTTACTTAGAGCTTATCCGCTCATAGTAATGCGCTCGCCTTCAGCGGATCAAGGTTGCGGCCAGGGAGGCAGGGTGATTAGAAAATCAACCTCAGCGAAAACTGCATGTCCCGCGGAGTGCCTAAGACATCCGTAATTGCTCCTGCGCCGGGATTTCCTATACTCGTGTTCGGTAAATCGAACTGTGGATGGTTAAAAATGTTAAAAAACTCCCCTCGAAATTGTAGGTGATACCGCTCCGTAAAGGCATAATCCTTGAACAGAGAGAAATCCAAGTCGGTGCGGTGCGGCCCACGAATGATGTTTCTTCCCGCATCGCCAAACGTATAGATAGCTGGGCTTTCCCAGACCGCCCCCGGCACGTTGAAAGAAGTGTTGAACCAATTATTGAAAGTAGGATGCGGGACAGTCAAACTCACTCCCGGAACCCTGTCGGGCCAGCTCGATGAACCGGTGTTCGCCACTGGACTTTGGAGTGTCGGTGTTCCCGGCAGGCCGGTTTGCCAAGTGAGGATACCGTTTGTCTGCCAGTTGCCGACCACGTCATTAATCCATGCTTTCCCAGAGTGAAAGCGCATCCCTGTTCCATATGGCAAGTTGTAGGTTGCGGCTTCCGTGATCCTATTCCTGATGTCAAAACTGCTGCTGGCGTAGACGCATGTGAGGCACAGGGGAGTCTGTGGGACTGGCCCGTCGTCGCCCCCGCCCTCCTGCAACGGCACGTCGTCCAGGGAATGAGAATAAGTGTAAGCAGTCAGCAAACTCAAACCTGCGGTGTATCGCCTTTCCAGGGTCACCTGCAACGAGTTATACGCCGAGATTCCGCCTGTGGCGGAGTATTCGTCCGACGTCACTCCAGGCGCGAGGGTGTAAAGGAGTTCTCGAGGGGGCAGCGCGCCCGGACCGGGAACCGGTTGATTGATGTTATATGTGTTATCGAGATGCCGGCCCAGGTTGCCCACATAGCCGGCCTTCAGGACCATGCTCGCCGGCAAGTCGCGCTCCACGCCCAAGCTGTATTGTTCCTGATAAGAGTCCTCGTAATTGTTCGGGATGCTATACCAGCCCCCTGTGGGATCGTTGATAATCGAAGTTTCGTTGTAGGTGGAGTTGGGCGGCAGACCCTCCGCCACCGTCGGGTAATTGGGCGAATCCTCGTTTATCACCAACTCGTTCGTGGCCCCGAACGGTAACTGACGGTGCAATCTGTAAAGCGCCCCGCCGTTGCCATTCGCATTCCAGAAGATGCCGAAGCCACCGCGTAAGACGGTCTTGTTGTTCAGCTCGTAGGCGAACCCAAACCGAGGAGCAAACTCCTTGTACTGAATTCCTATTCCAACATGCCTACCCGAATTAACACCCGCGATAAGCACCTTGCCGGTCTGGGTGTCGAAATTCGCAAATAGGTTATGCGCCTCGACCGGGGGCGGCATATATTCCCAGCGCAACCCCAGATTCAGGGTGAGATGGTTGGTCACTTTCCAGTCGTCTGCCACATACGAGCCAAATTCCAGAATGCACGTGCGGGCCCAGACGATCTGATATGCCTGAGATTCGCTTCCTACCGCTCCAAGCAAAAAATCCGCCATCGCATTCCCTGTGCTAGCAGGGTTGTTCGGATCGTCATCGAAGGTGGCGTCGAACCCAAATGAGCCATTTCCGGAGCCATCCTGAAAATCAATAACCTGAAGTTTTGCCAGGCTGGCCCCCCACATGAGCGTATGCCGGCCAAGGGTTAGCGTGAAGTTGACAAGGGGATTATATACATTTGAGTAGCGGATTGTGAGATAACCGGGCCCGCCGATGCCGGTGTATCCGGTTTCGGCAAATTCCGGGAAGCCAAATGAACCTGGCTCCTGGTTCGAATTCGGCACCCCGAGCAACGTCCCATATCCCGGCGGGCCTGTGGGCCCGCTTGTCGGTCGCGAATCCATTGCAAAACGGTTATAGCCCATTTCGGGACTGACCACAAAGTGAGGATTGAACACGTGAGTCCATGAGAGGGCGGCGAGGTAGTTATCCATCGGACTAGTTTGAGCATA
>JASHOC010000259.1 GCA_030041305.1 Acidobacteriaceae bacterium | reverse complement strand
ATGGATGCGGGCTGTTTCGAGATGCTGGTCGAAGATTTGCGCATGCTGCTGCGCGAGATCGCCAGGCGTGCAGCGCAACCGACGGCCATGGTCCTGGATAGCCGCACGTTGCCATCGACGCCGGAATCGGGCGCGCGCGCCGGCTACGACGGAGCCAAGCGGCGCAAGGGCTCGAAGGTGCACGCGGCCGTCGACACGTTGGGCCATCTGCTGGCTTTGCACGTGACGGCGGCCAACGAGCAGGATCGGGAGCAGGTGGGCGCGCTGGCCCGCCAGGTGCAGGAGATCACAGGAGAGCATGTGTCGAACTGGTCTTTGTCGATCAGGGATACACGGGAGAAAACGCCGCTGTGGCCGCTACGATGCACGGTATTCACTTGCAAGTCGTCAAGCATACCGAGGCCAAACGCGGCTTCGTGCTGTTGCCGCGCCGCTGGGTGGTGGAACGCAGCTTTGCCTGGGCCGCGCGCTTCCGCCGCCTGGCCCGCGATTACGAGCGACTCGAAACAACACTCGCGGGTCTTCATTTCCTCGCCTTTGCTTGTCTCATGTTCGCCAACCTCTTCCGCTTACTGGCTGGAAGTTAATAACAGGCTCTAGTGCGGACGTCGAAGAATTGGCAGAAAGGCGCAATCTTCCTGCATACGATCAAACCGCCAACGGCAGATTGGCGGTACCGAATGAAGTCGATTCACCGCTTAGCCGCCGGAGGGAGCCACTTGTTGCGATTAAGAAAAAGCTCGCCCAATGCCAAAGAGGTCCAACTCTCTTCGCGCCAGAGTCTGGAAACATCCTACGTCAACGTCTTCTGGAGAAAAGCAATTTTGCATAAAAACGGCCGGTATTGCTCCCCCGCCGTGCATAGTTCAATTCATTGATTCGGGGCCGGGTGCTCCTACACGCCGTGCACATGCCCGTGTTGGACGCGATGTCCCGTTAACTTCCCGCGCCTCGAATGGGGCTGATTCAGTTAATTACGCCAACGTAGAAAATGGGTCATCCTCCGATGCGCTCTCGCGGGCGTAATTCGTCTTGTTGACGTTGGCCGGCGACAGTTTTGACATTTGCTCATCGATGAGCACGCTCACGGCTGCTTGTTGATCCTTCGCCACCCAGGAAGAGACGTTGCCTGCCATCTCCTTCAATTCGCTCTTGGCTTCTTCGTACGAGCCGGCTTCGACCTTCCGGAACGCCGCAACGTATTGATCGACAAGTCTCTTCCGCTGCATCGAGGCGTTTTGTTGGGACAGGAATCCCGTGTCTGGCACCTTGATGATTGCCGATTTCAGATCGCCCCATCCCAGATCGATGACAATCGGCTTCACCAGCATGAATTCTCCCGTCATCTGAGACAGCCCGGAGATCTGCTGCATGAAATACTCGGCATCAAAGCCCGACGGTCCCGCCTCCGTGTCCACTTGGGCATACGTCTGCGTCCACGCGCCAGGCCAGTCGGCCGCCAGCCCAATCCCGGGGAGATGGAACATCCTCCCTTTATTCATCGGACTCTTGACCTGACCCTGAAAGCCTCCGTTTACGCCAAGCTGGTAATTCTCGATCTTCCGTGGAATAGTAGAACGCTCCTGCATATTTCCACCGGACTTTGCGAGCATCGCCCGCGTGGCAGCCTGATTCGCAGGGTTTTGCTTGAATCCGGATTTTGCGTCCACTCTGGGCCAATGGGTGTCATTGACAGCTTTCGCCAGCGTTTCGACGAGCCACATGTTGTTGTTATAAACGTCGATAAAACTAGTGATAACCCCCCCATTCTCCGGCAGTTCATCCGAATAGCGATAATCGTTCCCTCCGGGGCCCGTCTCGATGGTCTGCCGACCACCCATGTGCTCCATCCCGATCGTGCCCACGATCAGCTTCAGAAGTTCCGGATTCTTAAGGTAGGGATCAAGTTCGGGCCACGCCGGTTCACCACCCGGCATGAAGTGCCGGCCATCAAAAAAGAAAGCGATCGTCCGCGGCCTTTCCGAACGCGGGATGTGGTTGAAATACCGCATGATCGCCAGCATGCCCAAGCCGCCCACCTCCTCGACGAGCGACATCGCGTCGGTGTGCGTCGCTAACATAACCTGCTCATCCTGCGGCGTGCCATAATTCCTGCCCGGCAAATAAGCCACAAGGGTCTTGGCCATGTCCATTTGGAAACGGCCGAGCAGAGTCAACGTAGCTGTTCTGCCTGCCTTTGCGTCCTCCAATACCTTCGCCCCGTTTACCCGGTCCAGACATAGCGTCGGACAATTTACGTAGACAAAGTCCTTTCCGCGCACACGTTCTCCGTATTCCACGCCGTTCGAGGTATAAAGAGCTCGCTGAGTGAGACCGAACGCACCTCCGGGTGATAGGTCATAGACCACAACCATCCCGGCAGCATGTCCTTTCATGCCAATGCTGGCGGCCTGCATACTCTGCATCCAGCACCAGCGCGAATGGTAAGAACTCGTTACGCTCGCGGGAACTGGCTTGTACATCGGATACCATTTGCCTGGTGAACGAAATTCATAGTCGTTCAAGGTGAAGCTGTCGAGAAATCTATCGTCGTACGGGGACTCGGGGTAAGGCTTTGGCGGAAAAACCAGGATCTTCCCCGCGATTTGTTCATTACTCGGCGGATTTGCGAAGTCATAATATAGCATCAGCGCCGTAATGCCTTCGGGAGGCGTAAAGCCGGAGGTCTCGCTATACGTCGCCACCACAGGCACTGGCACGCCATCCGAGACCAGCTTTTCCACCTCCACACCGGAACCATAGACGTGAGTCGCGGAATTCGGCCAATCATCCACAATATAGTGCTTGTACACCACCTCAAGCTGCTCTACGTCAATGCCACCGTACTCCGGTATTTTCTTGCTGATGAAGTCAATAAATTGATGCCAGCCTTCGCTGCCCTGCCGAGTCGGGCCCCACTGGGATTTGAGGTAGGCCCACTGCTGGATTTCGCCGGGCGCCATCATCCAGTCCTGGTTAATTCGTGGGAACGCAGAACTGCTCTTCGCGACAAGCGCAGGTCTGCCGTTTGCCCAAAGCGATTCTCCGCCAATAAAGGTTGCGCCAGCAGCGGCACCCGCCGACTTCAAGAAATCTCGGCGCGAAAAATCAGCCCCTTTGTTGGATTGTTCCCTTTGCCGGATTCTGCTCATAATATTCCTCCCCTCGGCGCCAATCTTTTAGACGCTGCTCCACTACGCTGTCAGATTCTGTGCCAAACCTCACCACAACCCCGTCGCTTTATTGCTGGTTCCACATGGCCGCAGACAGGGTAGGTAATTTGAACGTCCTCACGTTTCCAATCCAGAAAATCCTCCGTGGAGATGAACGTGATATTCCGGTCTACCTGACGCTGGAACTCAGTCCACGGTCGCGTCCGGAGCCGCCTGCACCGCCGCAGGCAGCTTGATCGGCTGCACAAACGCTCCGTTGCCCGCCGAGTCCCACACCGCAAACCGCACCCACTTCTTGCCCGTCGCATCAAATGGAATGCTGAAGTGATGCTTTCCGAAGGCCGGCAAATCGGTCAGCGGAATAATCTGCCGGTCCGTCTTCTGCCCGTCGCCCCACACCACTTCGGCAAACTCCAGCGGGAAAGTCCACTCCACATCCGCTGTAATGGTCCTGTGGTTCCCAGTCCCGGTAACGGCGTAATTCGGAATCAAAACTTCCCCTGAGGTGACAAAAAAGTCCCCCTTCATCATCGCGTCGACAATCGGTTTCCAATTGTCCAGTCCCGGGGTCCCTTCGGTCTCTATGTAACTTACCGGGTTATTCGCGTAAAAGTCGTCGCCTGGGCCTTGCTCATAAGTCTCGGTTATCGCGTCCATATATTTCGGCGGCGTGGGTAAGTCCGCCACCCAGTTATTCATCTCGTCGAACAGCGGCATGCAGCGGTAATCGGATAGGCGCTTCTCGGAGCGGTCCAGATCCATCGCCCAACGGAAGCCAATCCCACGATACCGCGCATCGGTAAAGTAAGACTCGTCCTTGAACGCCTTCGGATAGCCCGCCGAGCCCTTGGTGTCGGGATGCGGCATCATCAGGAACGCGTCCTCCTTGTGCATCATTTGAACCAGGTCTTCGGGGCCGCCGATGTGGTAGACCTTTCCGAGTTTCGGATCGTCCTCCACTAGCGGCTGGCCCGGCTTGCGCCCGTTCACCCAATAAGTCGGGTGCGAAATCAGAATGTCGTTGTGTGCGGGCAGGGGATAATTGAACAGCTCCTCATTCGGCATGATCAGGAAATTCTGCCGCGATTGCAGCCGGGCCATCTCGTAATACATCGATTGCAGTTTCAATCGGTCGGCCTCCGACATGCGCATGAAAAACGGAATGGGATTTTTGTCCGCTTCGCCGGCCGGCCTCGGCGGGGTTTGCCGCGGTCCGATGCGGGTTGTGCCGGTCGGCTGCAATCCACCGCCGCCTACCGGCCCCACGATGTTCACACCCGCGGTACGCATCAATTCAAAATCCGGCAGCGGCGTCGCCAGCCCGCCCATAGCCAGCAACCGCGGAATCGGACTGGTATGGAAGTGCCGCGCCATGATCCAATAACCGGGAAGAGCCTGGTAGTGATCGTCCCGCGTATAGCTCAACGCCGCCTCTATCGTCTCCCGTCCCGGCGCCGCATCGATCTCGAAATAGATCGGCATGTTCTGCATGGTTCCAGGCCGCGCATTGAAGAGCGCAAAGTTCTGCCGCCGGTCCTCCGGTCCTCGGCCCGCATACGCCGGATCGATCTCGTCTTCCGGCTGCCGTATGCCAATCGAGTACGAGGTCTCGCTGTCGCGCCGGTACCAGGTATAGCCGAGATTCACTGATATCTCGCGTGTCCAGAAAAAATTATGTGGGGGCGGAAAGGTCGCGATCGATCCCGCGGCGCTTTCTGCCGCTATCGTCCGGTTCGCTGAAACCACCACAGCCGGCTCATCGTACGGCGGAGCCACAAATGCATTGCTTTGCCAGTCGTACGACGTGTCTCGCCACACCAGTTTCGCATGCGGCGTAATTGGCAATCCCTTTAGTCCGGCATCGTATTTATAGGCGATGTCGTCCCGGTCCGTCTTCGCGTCGACTTCCACGCGCAGCAAGTTCGTCCCCTTGTAGATTGTGTATTTCAATCCGCCGGAGAAGATTCCCATGTCAACGCCCGGAAAGGAAATCTCCAGCCTTTCGCCATTCGTCTTCACCGCGCAGCTCGAGGCCTGATAACTCGCCGTCGCCCGTGTAACTTCATCCTCGGTCCTGGGCAAAGGCAATTCATTTGTTCCCGGAATGCCGTCCGGCGGTGGCGTAGAATCTCCATGCGCAATCTCCGTCCCCGGAATGCGAAGCGGCGCATCCCAGAAAGCCGCCCATTTGTAGTGGTCGAGCACCGCCTGCGTCACCTGTCCGTGAAACGCCATTTTCAGCGCCGGATACTGTTCCTGGTCGAGCCGCCGCCGCCCCGTCACCACCCGGAACTCCGGCGTCAGGTTTGTCCCGATGGAGCCCCATTCCCCGTCCACGCGCCTTACCGAGAGGTCTTCGATCGTCGGCGTGCCATCGTGGATGCCCAATCGCATCCGCAACTCCTGCCCGCCCCGGCCTCCCCACGTCACTACTAGCGCGCCGCCTTGGTTGCTCGCTGTCAAACCCGCCTGCGTCTTATACGCGTCCAGGCTGCACAATGAGCTCGCATACACCGCGGGTGCCCAGTACACAACCAGAGACACCGCCGCCAAGAGCAGTTTCCAGAATCTTCTCAGTCTCCTCATCTCATCCCCCGTCTTTCCGTGGTTTTCTCGTTTCTTCGCTTCATTTGCATCGATTCACGAATAGAGGCTTCCCCATTCGCCTTCCCGCCGTCCGTGCGTTTCGCGGTCATTGGGCACCCGCGGCAAATAAGGTGCATAAAAGCGCCGACGCAAGCCGGCTTCAGACTCGCAAATGTGCCCATGCAGTTTGGTTCGCCGCCATTCGCGTTACACGCTAGACAAACTCCGGCGAAATTTTGAAGTTTGTCCGATTAGAATTCCGCTCTGATCCCAAGACGGAAGATGCGGGGCGCCAGGATTCCGGTAACTTCGTTGAATGTCTTCCCCAGCGTATAGCTGTTGCTGGAGGCCGCGGCGCTATTGGTAATGTTGAAGAGTTCGAAATCCGGCTCGATGAGATACCTCTCTTTGATATGGGTGGCGCGGGAAATCTTCATGCTCCAGACGGGAATGATCGGTCCTTGGAACTGGCCAAAGGGGCCCACCCGAACTGTGACCGCGCCTTGATTGAGTGAGTTGCCGTTGGCGCCGGTTCCGGAGAACTTGGCGACTTCCTGTCCGTAAATGCCAGATTGCATTCTGAGATATGTGTTTGCCCGGATGCCCCACGGAGCGTTGTAGGTCACATCGCCGCGCGCTTCCCAATTCCAGGTGTTGTCGATAGGGAAGAAATCGTCGTTGGGATCCCCCTGCAATCCGGCCAGCCCGTTGATCCACCGGTGGTTCTTGGTCACCCACAAATAGCCCATGGCATCGAAGCGGCTCGAATAGCGCTTCGTCACCGAAACTTCGAAAGTGTTGTAGATATCCGGACGGCTGGAGGGATTGTTCAGGTATTCGGTGCAAGAACCGAGAACTCCGCCGCAGGTCGACGCTCCCGTTCCCTTGGTGTATGTATAGAGAGTAATGGTTCCCGGCAGGTACTGCGATCCAAGACCGGTTTCGTTAAACGTTACAGGTATCGTGTAGCTGCTATAAGGGTGACCGACGGCGTACCCGTTGCCGGTGAAGGTCGTCGTTGCCCCTAGTGAAGACAAATCGGAGCCGGGACTATCGGCGCCATCGTAGAGGTAATACACTAGGTGCCGAATGAACCCGAAGTTCAGGGCCACGTTACGAACCAGCTCGTGCTGCACCCTGGCAGTGAATTCGTAGAAGATCGGCTGCTTGAGGCTGGGATTGTTGAGTTGGAAGATGGCTCCAGAGGTGCTCACCGGCGTCGGCGGCGTGGCGCTGTTCAACGAGCTTAAGAATGACGGGTCTACATCGCAAGCATACTCGTCGTAGTAGAAAGCGTTGCTTACGCCGGGGTCGGTATAGCAGTTGCCCGTCCAACTGAAGGTATAGCTGCTGATGGTGTTGGGGTTGACCTGGTTGCCGTAGAGGGCGCCCATGGTGTCTCTGAATATGCCAAAGGAGCCCTTGACCACGGTCTTCCCGTTACCCTTTACATCCCATGCGGCGCCCGCTCTGGGGATGAAGTCCTTCCATGTCAGAACGCTTTCTCCCGGGAAAGTAACGCTCGGGAAGAGATTGGCGAACTGGCCCGTCGGTTTGGTCTCAGAGGGATAGAAGCTGTGATACCGCTCCCAACGCACGCCGTAATTCAGGACCACGCGCTTCAGCGTCCAGGTATCGGTGGCGAAGAGCGCCTGGCTATAGTCGTAGTTTTCAGGCAGCACCGGGTAGTTATAGAGGGTGATTTCTGAGCCGTTAGCCAGCGCACCGCAGGCTGCGTTGCAACCCGCCGGCGCGCCATTGAAGATGAGCAAGTAATCGCCGGCCTTATTGTTGCCCAGCACCGCGGTGTGGGCTTCATCCCAGGTTACGTCGGTTCCGAATTTGAACTCGTGCTGGCCCTTGATCCAGCCCACCAGGCCGCGCGCCTCGGCTCGACCGTCGGGACGGTCGTTGGGACCGCTCGTGGGGCCAGTAAGCAACCCGTTGGATGAGAGATCCTCCTCGCTGGGGTCGCCCGCGAAGTCGGTATTGGGGGCGCTGGAAGGATACTTTCCATAGGTTTGCATGGCGGAGCCAGGAACGGTGACGTAGTGGACGTGGTAGCCCCCAAAACCTGCCAGCGCATCCACGAAGAAGTGCGTGCCGGGGGTCCACTGCATCTCGCCCTTCCAGAGGCTGCCGGGCTGGGTCTGGTACTCCACAGCAGATAGCTCTTCGGTGGCACTGGCCCCTTGTGCGGATAGATACTTCAATGCATATTGATAGGTTCCGATCAGTTTGATGGTCGGCTTGATCTGGTAATCGCCCTTGCCCATCACCTGCGTCAGGTGGGTGCCTATAAACGCAATGGGCGCATCCACGCACGTCCAGCAGCCGGCAGAGTCGGGACCCGAGTGGAAGCCGAAGGAGCCCGAATCCTGCACATCGCGGCTGGTTTCGCCGTAGAACCATAGCTTGTCGCGAATGATGCGACCGCCGTAGTCGGCCATGTAATCGGAGTATCCCGACGCCGCTAGCGGATTCGTGGTGGTGACGCCCTGCGCGGCTAGCGCGGGAGAGACGTTGTTGGATTGGAAACCGGGTTTCTCGACATCGTACTCCGCGTCACCGTGGAAGCTGTTCGAGCCGGACTTGAATTGCGCCACCATATCCACGCCCGGGAAAGCAACATCGGCGTTGTTACCGCTTGAATTGAACGCCACTTCGCCGAGAGAGAAAGAGTCAAAGTAAGTCGCCGTATCCTCATCGTGCGAGGTGGTGATGTTGATTCCTTCAAGGCTCATCGTCGGTTCAAGCACCATGCCGTACGTCACGAGGGATTGGCGCTGGGCAAGGTTGCTGTCGCCCACGTCGGGTCTTCCTTGCATGCTCATGCCCGCCGCCTGCGGGATCAGCTCCTGCATGGTTACGCCGCGTGGAGTATCAATGATCTCCTGCAACTGCAGCGAGCTAGTTCCCGTCGTGTCTACGGTGTCCACTACCGGTGTCGCTCCAGTCACTTCGACGGATTGCGTCACTGCCCCGATTCGCATTTTAGCGTCGACTCGACCGGCAAAACCGATGCCCAGGTGTACGCCCTCTTGAACATACGTCTCGAAGCCCTGCATCTCGAATTGCACGCGATAAACGCCCGGAGCCGGCAAGTTTAGAATCTGGTAATCGCCGTTCGCGTCCGAGGTGGCGTGCACCTCTTGCACCTGCAACGCAGGGCTTGTCGCCGTCACTTTCGCGTTGGGAATCGGGGCGCCGGTGGCGTCAGTCACATGGCCGACCAGGCTCGCGGTCGCTTGTACCTGTGCCCATGCGCCTGCCGAAAACAGGCCAAGCGCCAGCGTTGCGATCAGGGAGAAGGATTTTTTGTTCACAGAGACCTCCATATTTCGTTCTTCGATTGCCGTTCCAGTCAGTAAGTCCGGCCAGCGCATTGGAGGAGGCGCTGCGCCGCTTCGGTCGCCTATTGGCCCGAGCTCGTTGCTTCGTTCCGGTTCAGGGCGATGGGCTGCACGTAAGCTCCATCGCCGGCTGAATCCCATACCGAAAGGCGAATCCACTTCTTGTTCGTGGCATCGAAGGGAATGCGGAAGGATTTGGTTCCAAAAGGAGTAGTGTCCGTCAGGCTGATCTTCTTGCGCCCGATCGTGGTTCCATCGCTCTACACCAGCTCCGCGAACTCCAGGGGAAAGGTGTACTCGATGTTGGCCGTATAGAAACTGTGCCCGCCGTTGCCCTCCACGCCCCAGCTATGGAAGAGCACTTCTCCGGTAGTCCCGTAGAAGTCGCCGGCGCGAATCCCTTCCACCACCGGCGCCCAGCTCTGGTTGTACTCAGGAACGCTGGCCATTTTGATTTAGTTCACCGCAAGCTGCGGATAGGTTTCATCGCTCGGCCATTTGGTGTATGTGTCGCCTTCGGCAATCCCGAACTTCGGCTTCGGGGCCCAGTTGCTCATGTCGTCCATCGTGCCGAAGCAGCGCACCTGGCACAGCTCAGGCTGCGAAAGGTCCAAAGGCAGCGATTCCCACGAAGCGCCGATGAACCGGTCGCT
>JASHOC010000258.1 GCA_030041305.1 Acidobacteriaceae bacterium | reverse complement strand
GGCCATCAACTTGTCTGGAACGGGCGATCCGGCGCATGTCGTCATGCCGGGCGTCCATATTGTGGCGGGATTGCTGAAGCGATGGCTGCTAGGCACGCATCAGGGTTCGGTGACTGCCGCCCATCTGGACTCGTATCTCGATGAGTTCGCGTTCCGCTTCAATCGTAGAAAGTCGCGCCGCCGGGGAATGCTGTTCTACCGGCTGCTGGAGAACGCCCTGGTCACAAAACCATCCCGCTACCGGCCATCGCGAGCAAACTCGCCCACCGGAAAGCACAACCAGTAGTGGTTACTGTACTAAGGGAGCTACCCCACATGGTTGAATTCCTGCCCACCCGCCAGACTGTAGTGGACGGCGAGGTGTTCTACCGAAGTAAGGTCCAATGAACTGACTTCCGGATGCCATTGTATGCGCCGCCTACCACTGCGCCAGATCGTTTAGAAGATCAGGTGCTTGCGTTTAAACAAACACTTCACGATATGGAGTCAATCATGAGCAATGTTGATAATCCCGCCGTTGTCCGTTGCGCACTCTACCTGCGCTCCGTCAACGGCGATCGCGCCTCCCTGCTGAAGCAGGAGAAGGCTTGCCGCGCAGACGCCGCCAAGCACGAACCCGCTTGGCAGATCGTCGATGACCTCATCTTCACCGATGTCGGACTGACAAAAGCCTCCCGCGACTACCGGCCCGGCCTCGCAGCCCTTCTGAAGCAGGCCTCCGAGAAGCCGAAGCCGTTCGACTATCTCCTGGTTGAGAGCCCCCACGTGTTGAGCCGGAGCGTGACCGAGACATTGTCGGCATTGGACTTTCTGACCTACCACAACATTGGCGTCTACTTCGTTTCTTTGAGGCTCGACTCGCGCTCCCCGAACTTCCGTGAAATCTTGTTTTACGGAATGGAGCACCAGGATCGCATCCTCCGTGTGCTCAGCGAGAAGATCTCTCGCGCGCATCTCGTCGCGCTGCGCGAAGGCCAGTCGGTTGGTGGTCGCTGTTTCGGGTACAGGACTGATCTCGCTGATCGGTCTTCTGCCGGACGGTCCAGTGTACGCGGAGCGAAGCTGTCCGTCGTCGCCGAAGAAGCTGAGATCGTCCGGAACATTTTTCGCCAGTTCGCCGACGGCCGCAGCGCGGGTGATATCGCTCGCCATCTGAACGATAGTGGCGTCGTGGGACCCGCTGGGGATGTTTGGAAATCCTCGTCCATCCGCCGCATTCTGCGCAACAGCCGCTATCGCGGAACCGTGGTTTGGAACCAGACGCGTTGCATCCGGAATCCCCACACGGGCCGGATTGAGAGTCAGCCGAGGCCCAAGGAGGTGGTGGTAAAGGTCGCCGCTCCTGAACTCAAGATCGTAGATGATGAACTGGCGGCCAGCGTCGATGCTCGGTTGGGGTCTCCCGACCCGATGTGACCGGCAAGTTAACGCGGCGCAACCAACGAGAATCGGTGTCAAGGCCCGGGTGATTTCCGGGCTTTCCATTATCAACGCCGAGCCCGCTTGAGGACCGACGAATGCCGCTCCGCATTCTTCGAACTGATGCCTGCGTGCGCCGCTCCCCGAGGAATTCCATCAGTCCAGGGCCGCGACCCCGAGTTTCGCGCTTCTGGGTCCGTCCCATTTGCATAAGTCACTGTGTCGGCGACCGCGATCGAGGCCCCAAAGAAATTCGTTTCTAGGCCTCCACCCCGGAATCAGGGACGGGAACCTCCCGGGCTATACCGAACAGCATGAGTGATTGTGGCCAGCATCTGTAACGGGGCCGGGTAACGTGCACATACTCGATGCTCCTTCCCGCCAGTTCTCCTCCTCACACCGGAACCGGAAATTGAGTCGTCATCGACCTGGGTATCATAACCAGGATTCGACTTCGGCTGCTTCCGGTTTCCCGGGATGAAGTGCGAATCCTCGCGAGGTAACGTCCGAACCGTTCGGGGGTTTGCTCACCTGTCTGCGAGGACAAGCGATTCCGGCATCTCGGGCAGCCTCCCGTCCACAGTACTGTGGTCATCTTCACTCCTTCGACGATCAACCAGAACCCGACCGACCCCAAGGTGGCAGCCCCGACTGTGGCGCTCCGGTGCGGAGGCAAATTCAGACGTCTTCCTTAACTCAGCCTTGCTCTATTGGACCTGGAGTCGGCCTGCTACGCATTGATCGCACCATCCACCTGGCCGTCGCTGAAGGGGGGAACTCCAATTTCGGCGCGTCCTCGGGACGGCATCGATCCGTACTGGCCTCGCTTAGCACGGTTTTGAATGCGGTCGGCAGAAACCTCCTGAAAAATCAGGCCACTCCCTAGATTAGTTATAGGGGGGCAGCGGACTAACCGAGCACAAACACGTCCGGCCACTCCGAAGCGAGAACAAAAATGAAAAAAACAGGAAAGAAGAAAGTTTCGCGTAAAGCTGAGAGCCATCGCCAGGCTCGGGACCACCGCGACAATTCAGAGCAGCGGCCCGCAATTACCACGCAAATCAGACAGAACAGCGGTCGCGCCCGACCAGGCCGACGCGGTAAGGTCCGGGTGCTGATTCCAGCCGGTCAGCAGGACAACCACGCTCTCATTAGCGCGGCGCGTGAATGGCTGATTCCGCTTCTCATTCGGGATTTTCTACACGAACGCGGACTTGAGCCGAATTCCGGGATCGATTCAAGCCAAAGTCACCCAGCGAACTACGCGATGCCTTGGCAAGGAGCACGCGAGACAACGCGTGGATTGAACAAATGAGCTATTTGAACGACCGCTACAACGTAACCTCGGGGGATGGCGTACCGGAACGCTGCGCCGCCTACGCAAGGTTTTCCTCCGATCTTCAGCGCCTTGCAAGTATCGATGATCAGCTTCGTGAATGCCGTGACCTGGCCGAGGAACGCGGATTCCAGTTCCTTGAGGAATACGTCCGTTCCGACGAAGCGAAGACAGGTAAAACAATCGTTGGGCGTGGAGGACTTGAAGACCTGGTCAAGCTCGCCGCTCAGAATCCCCGGCCTTTCGATCGGATCTTGTTTGACGATTCTTCACGGCTTGGCCGGAATTTGACGGATACTCTTCGGCTCGTTGACATTTTCGAGTACTACAAGGTCATCTTGCACTTTGTCAGTTGTAACCTCGACTCGGAGAACCCCAACTTCCGCCAGTTGTTCATTCAGCAGGCGCAGCAGGACGAGGCTTTCAGCCGGAATCTGGGTAAGAGGTGTCACCGGGGCCAGCGGGGCCGGTTTCTCAACGGGTATGTGGGAAGTGGTCGGGCATTCGGGTACCTCCACGATCCCATTGAGGACCCGGTGCGCAAGGGGGAGTATGGTCGTCCCCTGGTCATCGCCGTCCGCAGGTTGAAGCACCCCGAAGAGGCCCTCGTCGTTGGCCGGATCTTCAACATGCGCGCCTCAGGCATGAGTTGCCTGGAGATCGTAAAGACCTTGAACCAGGAGAGGGTTCCCTCACCCCTTCAGGGGAGGAGCGAGAAGTATCGCGTATGGCACGTCAGCACCGTCGTCCGGATCTTGCGGAATGAGAAGTACCGTGGACGCGACATCTGGAACCGCAGGAAGAGCGTTTGGAATCCTATGACCGGGCGCAAGGAGGTAAAGTTTCGCCCGGAATCAGAATGGGAGGTCTACGACAACCCGGACCTGGCCATCGTCACTGACGAACTTTGGTACGAGGTCCAGAGGCAGATGGATAACCCTGAGTTCGGAGCAAACCGTCGCGGCGGTCTCAATCGGAGTAAGGCAAGCCGTTCCTATGTGTTTAGTGGCTGCCTTGAATGCGGCCTTTGCGACGGGAATATCAATATCATCGGGGGGTCGGCACCGTCAGCACAGTACGGTTGTCACAACCATAAGTTCCACGGCACCTGCACGAATGGGCTGGTAATTCAGCAGCGCGTACTCCAGGAACAGCTTCTTGGGGCGCTGGCGCGGAATTTGACCGACCTTGCCATCTGGTCCAAGTTGGCTGTTGAGTTCGAAGTGCGGGTGCGTGACGCCGTCAAGAAGCATGCTGATGCCGCGAAGCGGAGCACCAAGACTCCAGCCGATTTCGACAAGCTCATCGCCGATGTCGAGGTCCGCATCGCGCACTTGGAGGACGCGATCGAGAAGCTCGGCATATCTGATCGCTTGCAGGCAAGGTACAAACTTGCCGAGAAGGAGTTGGACGACCTCAAGAGGGAGAAGGCGATCGTGGTGGAGCCGGTTCCGGTGGCCGAGGTGACCGCGTCGGAGATTCGCGATTTCCTGGGACGCAAGATGACGGAGATCGCCGCCATCTTGGCCAGCGACTCCGTACAGGCAAAAGAAGAGGTTCGGAAGCGCATCTCCAAGCTGCGCCTGGAGCCGGTCGAAACGGAGGAGGGCAAGGCATACCGGATTACCGGCGATATTCGTCTCTTTTCATCTCCTGAAGAAGGAGTAATGGTAAGCCCATCACTGTCCAAATCGGCTCAGCTTTACTCTTCGTGGACACTGCCGATCTGCGAAACCATCATTTGTCCGGCTCAGTCGCGGCGGTCTCGTCGCTTGGCCGCCGCAGCATGATCAGCGATGGGAGGCAGCATTGAGTCGCGGCCTCCCACTCCATTCCCAGCCGGTACAGTCTGGGCGCACCCAGACGATTCAAGCTGACGGTGGTGAAAAGGACCTGCACACGCGGGGCAGGAACCTTCGCGACATTCTCGGCGGCGACGAACGGTACTTCCTCTCAGTGGCCAAAAGCCCGAACCTCAATTTGGAGTGAACTTAGATGACGGTTAGTAATAGCGCTGTACTGCCCACGCAGGAAACGTTCCGCGTGGAAGCGGTCGATTCTGCACCCCCGTCGCAGACCGGCCACACCACCTACGAGACGACCAGGAAGCTTGCCTGGCACTATACCCACAGCCGGTCATTCGACGGCATCCTCAAGGACGGGATGATCCGCCCCGCAACCGCCCATGTCCCCGCCGGAGAGTCGCCCATCACGTGGTTCTCGACGGAGCAGTTCTGGGAACCGTCCGTGTTCAAGGGCAGATACTTGCCTGATGGAATGATCGAGCAGTTGGACATGCTGGCATGCGGGCGCAGAACGTGCGCCTTTATCGTTTTGGAGGTCACTAAGAATTTCTTCGACGCGAGCACGGTCCATTTTGCGACTGGGGTTCTCCTAGGCGTGATTATAAAAGTGCCTGGTCTGTGCGTAGCGAAGACGATCACAGAGGGGTCAATTCATTGGGAATATTGGGAATGGCGAACCCCCTTTTCTCAGTTGGACCTAGATTTGCTTACTCGCACTTCCGAGACCGGGAGGTTTCCCAGGGAACGCAACTGGATCGCTCACGGGAAGTCGGCGAGTGTTGAGAAATCCCTGATGAAATTTGGCCTTGAAGTGGGTCGCGGGAGTGTCGTCGGCCATCCGGAGACTTCAGCCCCATTCTCAGGCATCGGGCGACCGATCGAGTGCAAAATAAGCCCAGAAAAAGAGGCGTTCGTCACTATCGGCGGTGCCGAGCAATCTCGCGGGCGCTTCTGACGCAGTTCATTTCGTGTTCCATGGCGTCCAGGCGCGCGTCGAGCCGGTCGAATCCCCTCATATCAAGTTTGATCTGTAGAAAGACCAGCAGGGTGACCACCAGAAATGGTGCGCCTTCGAAGGCTATTTGCGTCCACGTCATCGGAAGGTTCCCGGAGAAAGATTGCCGTTGAGCCGCTCGGTTCCGTTTCCTTCGCTGATTTTAGCGTATCCCGGTGGGAAGAGGCGGCCAACTCCTCGAAGATGGCTCCCACCAGCCCAGCGAGGCTGAAACCGAGCATCATCATCCGTCGTACCGCACCTAGGCGAAAGCCGAGGCCACGAGCTTGGGCGCGTCCTGAACCGGAAGGCCACGGGCACCGTAGGAAACACCGCACGATCAGCGCCGTCACGAATCCGCCACGTAATTAGAAGTCCCAATCCGCCTCCTCTTGCTCTCGCTGCTTTTCGGTCTTGATGCAACCCGGGCACCTGTAGTGCGAATCGAGTTTCGGCGGCGCTGTATCAGCCAAGGGCAGGTTCAGTTCCCGCTTTATGCGATCGATCATCTGCGGGTCCTTCATGATGCAGGCGTCGGCGAATACGTAGAACTTCCGATCTTTGGTGTTGTAGTTCACGCGCCCGCGAGGGACCTCGTCGTACTCGACGTCGGAAGGCACCGCTCCAGTGCGCTGGAGGGTACGCCAGAAAGAGGGGTGGCCTGCGTCGTACACCTTAAAGCTTCCGTAGGCCTCCGCTTCGGACAGCGGGGTGCCGTCGATAATGAGGCGACCGTCATAGAGGAAGAAAATACCCACCTCTGGCTCGGTAAGCGTGCGTTTCGCCTGAATACACTTGTTGGGGGCCGCGACGGAATCCAGCATGGGATTGGCGGCCTCATTCGCGGTTGCGGGTTGTGTTTTTCTCGATTTCATTCAACACCTCGATTGTGGGCTTGCGATACCGTCTTTGTCGTGCGTTCAGTTCTCGGCTCAGGCGTCTGGAGCCACACGAGGCTCGACGCGAAGATGTGGTTGTTATCATCGTGGCAAAAAATACCGGCCCGCCACACCGGGCGCGGACCGGTTGGTAAAGAAAGATCCTTGGTAGCGGCAGGTTTTTTCCCGTCGCTACTTTATTCTTTAGTACCTATCCATTTGAATCCTGCACATTTTGCGCAGAATATTTCTGGCGATGTACGCTTCGGTCAGTATTCATGCGGGATTTCGGCATTTTTTCAAAGGCTCCAACTTTCGGGAAAATGCCAGGTTTTGGTTCCGGCTACGCCGGGTTAGGGCTGGACGAAAAATCAGGAGGATTGTTTTGTCGAATGGTGAGATGAGGGGCTGGCGCGGCGATCATTGACGGCAAACGCGACCGAAAGGGCCGTCGATGCGTCCTCCACCCGGATTGAAGCGCCTATCAGACCACCGGTATCCTGCCGACGGGAATTCGTTCCCTTCTCGATGAGGTGCGAGACTTCCGGAACGAAGTGGGCACCTGGAGACAGGACACGGGCGAGCGCATCGCCAAGCTCGAAACCCACGGCAAAGACATTTCAGGCAACGGCCAGCAAGGCCGCATGACAACCCTCGAAGGTCACGTTCGCAAGATCGAGCGCATTCGGTGGTATGTGGGCGGCGCTGCGCTGGTGTCGTGGGGCGGGATTCAGGCTACGGCGCAATGGCTCATCGACCACAAATAGGGGGCAGGCATGGACGAATTCGACTTCAACGATCCGTACGGCGATGTCGGCTTCGCCTTTTACATGCTCTGCCCGAGTCGAAAGAGGTTCCATGGATTCCAAACTCAAAAATTTTCTCGACCTGATCGCGTGGTCGGAAGGCACCAACACCAGCCCGCTCACCAAAAATGACGGTTATGACGTGATCGTGTCCGGCGTGACCGGGCCGGAGGGCTTCACGTGATACGCGGAGCATCCGTTCGCCGGTGGCCGCGCCCCGAAGGTGATTCGCGCTCTACCTCGTCTGGAATCGACGGCGGCGGGGCGTTATCAAGTCATCCTTCGGTTTTGGAGGGCGTACAAGGATCAGTTGCACCTGCCCGACTTCTCTCCTGAGAATCAAGACGCCGTAGCGATCCAGCAGATCAAGGAACGTGGGGCGCTGCCGATGATCGAAGCAGGTGACATCGCGGGCGCGATTGCTGCCTGTTCGAACATCTGGGCCTCGCTCCCCGGGAACGACTACGAGCAGCCTGGCGGCCACACCGTGGAGGCGCTGCTAGCCGAGTATGATCGGCTGACAGCGAGCGAGACGGCTGCCTGAGACATACCCCCCAAATACAGGCCATAACATAATTGACACACAGACGCTTGTGCGCGAGAATTGCCGAAAAGGGGCAACCAGCCAAATCGTGCTCACGCGTGGTCGCCTGATAAGCGCCGGGTGTACAGTCCTTAGTTTGTTTATAGGATAGTGGGGTAGCTCCCTTAGTACAGTAACCACTACTGGTTGTGCTTTCCGGTGGGCGCGTTTGCTCGCGATTGCCGGTAGCGGGATGGTTTTGTGACCAGGGCGTTCTCCAGCAGCCGGTAGAACAGCATTCCCCGGCGGCGCGACTTTCTACGATTGAAGCGGAACGCGAACTCATCGAGATACGCGTCCAGATGGGCGGCAGTCACCGAACCCTGATGCGTGCCTAGCAGCCATCGCTTCAGCAATCCCGCCACAAT
>JASHOC010000257.1 GCA_030041305.1 Acidobacteriaceae bacterium | reverse complement strand
ACGGTCTGGTGCGGCGGATATTTCTTGGGCAACTCCCGCCATTGCGCCCCGGTGCGCAGAACCCACAGCACTCCGTTCAATACCGCCCGCGTGTCTGCAGGCGGGCGACCGCGCCCCTCAGCACGCTGCGGAAACCGCAGCAGCGGCTCCAACAGCGCCCACTCCTCATCCGACATTTCTCCCCGTGCGTGCATCCGTAGTTGCGCGGATTCGCCAGAGCCACCTCCTTTGCGCCGCCATCTGCACGAAAACTCAAGAGAAAAACAACCTCAGCTATTTATCGGACAGGTTCTACCCCTAAATAATGCGTGGGAGCCATTTGGCGACTCCTGAGAATGCTGTTTTACAACAGTAGGGACGCGAAGTTCCGAGCTTCGCGGCGGACGCGCGCGATGCCGGTGTTCCATTTCCTTCTGGGGATGATTCTGGCCTGCTACGTGACTTTTCCCGTCTGCATCATCTGCGCTTCTTGAAGCGCGAGCCGATGCTGACTGGCATTTTGCGCGTGGCCGAGTTGCCGCCGCAGTGCACCTTCTGGCGTTTCCTGGCCGCGCTGCATCTGGGCATCGCGCGGCAGTTGCTGACGGTACAGAAGCGCATGCGGGAGCGGGTGCGGGCGGCAGCCAACCTGCGGCTGAACGCCATCACGGTCGATACCGACACCACCGTGCACATGCTGTTCGACAATCAGATGGGGGCGCGCAAAGGCTATAACCCGAAGCACAAGGGCAAGAAGAGCTATCAGCCGATCTTGAGCTTCCTTGCCGAGACGCGTGAATATGCCGCCGGGGCGCTGCGCACCGGCGACCGGCCCGACGGCCACGAGATCGCCGCGCACCTGGACGCCCGGGGGGCAGGGCCTGCCCACAGGTGTGAAGCGTGTCTGCGTCCGTGCCGATTCCGGCTTCGCCCAGGCCTACGAAAAGAAGGGATGGCATTACATCGTTGTGGCGCGCAAGACGGCGCGGCTGATTGATCGGTTGCAGGCGGCTGAATGGAAGCCCTCGCCCAAGACCGACGCGGATGAACAATGCGAATTTCTCTATCAGCCCCAGGGCTGGGCCAAAGCCCATCGCTTCCTCGCCCTGGGTTATGCCCGGAAAGAAGAGGACGAAAAGCCAGAGCAATATCAACTCTTCGATACGCCCGAGTACATCTACCGGGTCTTGGTGACCGACATGGACAACCCCTTGGATCTGCTGGTCTGGTTCTACAACCAACGCGCCGGAGCAGAGAACCTCATTAAGGAAGCCAACAACGATGCCGGTCTGACAGCGCATCCCTCCCACCGCTGGGCAATGAACGCCAACTGGTTCCAGATCGCCATGCTGGCCTACAACCTGAACTGCCGGCTGCAGCTTTTTCACCGCGAGGAAAACGCCACCGTCGAGACCCTTAAACACACCACGCTGGCCACGGCGCGGCTGCGCTTTCTCTTTATCGCCGCGCGCATCTGGCGCCATGCCGGGCGAACATGCATCCGCTATAGCGATCATTACCAGGAGAAAGACCTCTTCCAGCGGCTCATGGAGCGGCTGCGACGAATCGCGCCCGGGCCGGATGGATTTGCCCCGGTGATCCATACGCCGCTATGCGCTTGATACGGCTCCGTAAATCGTGCATAGGTTTTTATGCACAAGCAGAGCAGGTAATGCAACTACTTGCCGAATCGATATAGATGGAGATTGCACCCGAATCAGAACCGCCTCCGATAGAAATGACACCTCATCGCCCTGCCACTCGACGGATCTGTCGCGCCTGTGCAGTCAAACTGTGCATAATTCAGGTGTCAAGATGTGGAAATCACAGACTCAGCAGCCGCCGGCGGCATCGATTAACTCGCTTGGCAGTCACTGCCGAATGCGGAAGATGCCGGTAACCACCGGGCTATCTTTCTTGCCCGGCGCGCTGGCGAAGGCTTTAATCGTCAACTCTGCGCCCATAACCACAATCGGAGCATCATATACCGGCGAGTTATTCAGCGGTTCTGAGCTATCCACCGTGTAGTGCACAACAGCCCCGGCGGTGTTGCAGCGCAGAGTAACTGCCGTTTTTCCAGTAAACACGCCGGGCTCGGGAAAGAATAACGGCTCCTCCGTCGCATCAGGGCGATCTAATTCCTTTGCCGCGCCTCTCACCGTTTGCGCCTTCAGAGAAGCTCCGTGGAGAAATAGCGACTCGAGATATGCTCGTTGCAGATCGTGGACCGGCCAGCCTTGATAATTACCGTTCCAGTCCTCCAACAAAGTTTCCACGCGGCGCCATGATTCCGCCACGACTGCGCCCTGCGCCGGCCTCACCGCGGCGAGAAACAGATCGATGCGCGGCTTGTTTAAACTGTCGAAAATCGTCAGGTCATAGAGGCCAGCGCCCGGAACAACCAGATGGACGACCGGCCCGCCCTTTTCAAACGCAACGTAAAATTGGCGGGAACGCATAGAAACGAGCCGCCGCACATCACAACTATACCGGCCATTCGGAAGGTCCGCGACCAAACCGCCCACCCGCACGCGATTTTCTGGGTCGAAAACCGCCAAGACCTCGTCGCGCGGCAAACGAGCGTTCTGATGCGCGTTCGGAGCCCCGTCCTGATTTCTCCGCATCAACGCTACGCGAATGCGCGCAAGCGTCTCCGCTGCGAATGGGTCCGGGCGGCGGTAGAGTGCAGGCACGCGAAAGCCGCGCGCGCACTGCTTGTGGCTGAAGCACTCATAAAGGATGCGCTGTCCGTCCGGCAACAAAATGGTGATTGAGTGATTGCCGGCCGACGCATTGGTTCTGAGAAGCGACCCGGGCGGTATGGCGTCGCCGACAACTAGGGCCGCCCGCTCGCTATCTAGGCGCCATGAGCCCTGAACGTTCCAGGCGACGCCCGGCGAAGCTGCTTGCTCGCTTTCACCTCGCAGCGTTTTTGCCGATCGCGTCGGCGGGGACCAAGACAAGCAGCAGAGAAGGGCACCGGTTGCCATGATGCGCATAGCGCATATTGTGTCATGTCGAGTTGCAGAAGTCGACGTGTCAAGAAGCAACCGAACCGACGCGGAGCGCCATCCAACTATTCGCACTGCAAGAGGCAAGTAGCTCCGAAAGCTTCCACTGAACACACGATTATCGCACGGCAAGATCTACGTCAAGGTCAACATTATCGAAAACAAACAGACACAGAAGGCCATGAGTAGGCATTCGCGGTAACTTGGCGTGTGGCGTCGCGCAGCCGGTCTTTTATCAGCTCTGGGCTCGCCCGGAAGAAGGAGCGTGTCTTTCGCAGAAGAAAGGCCTGCCTGTGTTCATTTTTGGAACCTTGAGGTTTCGCCTGTCCGGGTGTCGCACGGTTTCGAATCTTTGTCAGCATCGAGAGTCAACCAAAGGCAAGGTGTGTCACTATGCGCTTGAAACTTCGGAAGCGCGCGGCCCGATCTTGGAACCCACACAATGTGAAAGCACTCGCGTTTTTCAGTGAGTATCTCAATACCTGACATTGAAGCTTTTCCTGGCGCGCTCTCCGGCCGCCAAGTTCATTCGACCGCTAACGGCCTACGGCGGAAGCTTGGTTCTTGAAAGGGCCTGACTTGAGTTTTGCACTGATTATTCAAATGCCAATAAGCTTCAGCTCTGCCTAAGGGATGATGAATCTTGTGAAATGCCACCTATTGCCACCGAGTAGTAGGTGATTCACAAACCTGAGGGTGTGTTTTCATGTTATCGAGGCTTTTTCGACGCGACGTTCAGTTTGCAATCTGCACTGCCAGTAAGCTACTGGCAAAGTTTGGCCTCTTCCTCGCATCCGCCGCGGTCCTGTTGGCCCAAAATCCCACTGCGGTCCCGGTGCTCACCTGGCGTTACGACTTGACGCATGCCGGGGCTAATACCGAGGAGACCGCGCTGACGCCGCAAAACGTGAACGTGAACTCTTTCGGCAAGTTGTTCTCGCTGTCCGTTGACAGCACGGTATACGCGCAGCCGCTTTATGTGCCGGGGCTGACGATGAGCGACGGAGTGGTGCATAATGTGCTGTTTGTAGCCACCGAAAACGACTCGATTTACGCGTTCGATGCCGATTCGAACGGCGGCGCAAACGCCAGCCCCATCTGGCAGATTAGCCTGCTGACAGCTGCGTATGGAGCAGGTGCGGGCGCGACCCCCCAACCCCCGGACAGTACGGGCGAGGGGGACATCGGTCCCGGGATCGGCATCACCGGCACGCCGGCCATCAACACCGCCACCAATACGATGTATGTGGTCGCCGCAACGGAGGAGAGCGGCGCCTATTACATGCGCCTGCACGCCATCAACATCATCACCGGCGCGGAGCAATCCGGCAGTCCCGTCAATATCACCGCCACCGTAGCCGGCACAGGTCACGGAAGTTCCGGCGGCCAAATCACGTTTAGTGCGTTGTGGGAGAATCAGCGCCCCGCGCTCGATTATTATAACGGCTACGTCTACGTTGGGTTTGCCGCGCATGGAGATCTCGGCCCATGGCACGGCTGGTTATTCGCTTACAACGCGACCACCCTGCAGCAAAGCGCGGCATTATGTCTCTCTCCCGACAGCTACGGCGCCGGGATATGGGCGGCGGGCGCGGGTCTGCCCATCGACGATGACGCGACAGGCGGGCGGATGTTTGTGGTCACCGGCAATGGCGACCTGTCGACCTATCCGCCGTTTAGCGCCAGCTCCGACCTCGGCGAGAGCGTCCTCGACATCAATCTTGCCAACGGCGGGCTCACGCCCACGGATGCATTCACTCCCTACCTCTATCAAACCCTCAACGATCACGACTGGGACGAGGGCTCGGGCGGCATCCTGATGGTGCCGGACCAGCAGGGAGCCTATCCGCACATTCTCGTGACCGGCGGTAAGGAGGGGGAGATCCTGGTGCTGAATCGCGACAAGCTCGGCGGCAATCTCTCCACCGCGTCATCGAACAGCACGGCGCTTCAGGATATTCCAGCATGTCCGCCTACGACGAATTCGGCCGACTCCACATGCAACGCCGATTTTTCTACCGGCCTGACGCCGCAGGGGGAAGGCTACTGGAATACGCCTGCCTACTGGAACGGCAACGTGTACATCTGGCCGGAATTCGGATCGCCCATGGAGCTCACGATGAACAGCGGCGTGATGAGCACCACGCCTTCGAGCATAGACAGCGGCATTACCTCGTCGTTTCCCAGCCCGTCCTTTTCGGTTTCGTCCAACGGCGCGCAGGACGGCATAGCCTGGGCGGTGGAGTCGGACCAGTTCAACACCGATGGCCCGGCGGTACTCTACGCCTGGGACGCGACCGACCTTTCCACTCCGATCTATGAAAGCGACACCAACGCCACTCGCGATTCCGCGGGGCCGGCCAATAAGTTCTCGATCCCCGTGGTGACTAACGGCAAGGTATACGTGGCGGCACAAGGAGAAGTGGACGTTTATGGTCTGCTCAACGGAGCTACGACGGCCGCCGCGCCCACGATTACTCCGGATGGCGGCACATTCGGAGCAGCGCAGACCGTAACACTTTCTACCGCCACGGCGTCTGCCGCCATCTACTACACGCTGGATGGATCCACTCCGACCACGGCGTCGACACAGTACACGGGCCCGATCACAGTCAACCTCGACACCACATTGAATGCAATTGCGAGCGCGACGGGATATCTGCAGAGCGCGGTGAGCAGCGCAACCTTTACGTTCACCTACCAGACGCCGCTGCCAGCTTTCACGCCGCCGGCAGGTACTTATCTAAACGCGCAGAACGTGGCCATCTCGGACTCGGACGCCAAGGCGACAATCTACTACACGACCAACGGATCGGCGCCATCGGCTTCTTCGACTCCCTATACCGGTCCGATCCCGGTGTCGGCTTCGGAGACCGTAGAAGCCATCGCCATCGACCCCAGTTTGCAGAACAGCAATGTTGTCTCAGCGGCATATGTGATTCAACAAGGCGGAACGACCATTAACTTCGCCAATGGGTTTTCATCCACTGCCGGCTTGACCTTGAATGGCAGCGCTGTGGCGAGCGACGATAGCCGGATGCAATTGACGGACGGCGATTTGTGGCAAGCGGGCAGCGCGTTCTGGAATGCGCCGATTAACATCCAATCGTTCACCACGACTTTCGAGTTTCAGTTGTCGTACGCGCAAGGAAACGGCTTCACGTTCACCATCCAGAACGTGGGGCCGACTGCGCTGGGCGGTGACTCCGCAGGCTTGGGTTATCAGAACATCCAGAACAGCGTCGCCGTCAAGTTCAACTTCTATAACTATGAGGGCGAGGGCAGCGATTCAACCGGAATCTATACCGATGGCGAGCCGCCCGTTCTGCCGTCGACAGATATTAGTTCAAGTGGCATCGAACTCGGCAGCGGCGATGGCATCCAGGCGACGATCACTTACAACGGTGCAACGCTGACTCTGAACCTACTTGATCTCGTCACCAAAGACACCTTCACCACCTCGTGGCCGATTAACATTCCACAGGTGGTCGGCGGCGACACGGCGTATGTCGGATTTACCGGAGGGACAGGGGGTTTGACGGCAAGCCAGAAAATCCTCAACTGGACGTATGCAACTCAAGCGTCAACTCAATCGACAGCCCCCAACCCGGACTTCGCATTGAGCAGCAGTGCGGCAAATGCGATCTCCCCTGGCGGCTCCGCCACTTCGCAAATCACCATTACCCCCAGCGGCGGCTTTACCGGCAGCGTATCACTTGCGTGCGCGGTCACCAGCAGCCCATCAAATGCAATCGATCCGCCCACCTGCGCAATTACCCAACCGGCGGCTATTTCAGGCACACAACCGGCAACGGCGACGCTCACGATCAACACCACGGCGCCATCCGCGGCGGCGCTTCACCGCCCGCTCCAACGCCAGTTTACTTTCGGCGGCGGCGCCACGCTGGCGGCGCTATTCTTCATCTGGCTTCCCATCCGCCGGCGTAAATGGCAAACGCTTATTGGCATATTGCTCCTCGTCGCTTTGGCCTCGGCCGCCAGCGGTTGCGGAAGCACTACCGGCGCGTCGTTGAAAGCCAGCGGTTCCGGCTCCAACTCCGGCACCACCGCCGGCAACTATGTCGTCACGGTCACAGGCAGCAGCGGTTCGAGCCAGGCGACAACTACGATCGCAGTCACGGTGCAATAAGCATAACCGGCGTCTCCGTCCGAGCCCGGACTGCATGACCCTGCCGATAACCGCTTCATCGCGATGTTTCGATGAGCGGCTCCGACGGGGTCCTTTTTTTTAATTGAGAAGTTCCCTCAAGCGATTCCTATCTTCAATCAGCCCTATATTCGGTAGCCTCATCAGCCCGCGCCAGAATGGCGCGAGCGCCGGGCAGAATCTCTCTCCCACAAGAAAATGCGGGAATCGCGACGGCACGTTGAAGGACGTCGCGCTTCGTACCCCCGCCCCGTTCTCGAGGCGTGTATGCACGTGTCCGAGGCTGAATGGAATTTCCATCGGACCTCCGACGTAGAACTGCGCCGCTTGATCAAGCGGTACCTAAGTAACCGGATGATGGTACTACTTCGTGTTACTAGCCTGTGGGTTTCTTGTATACTCCGTTCAAACGATCCATAGATCGACATCCTGCTGAGTCACTCGCTTGATGGAAATCGAGTGATTCGGCCGAGCTGTTTGCTGGGATTGCTGTGTAGCGCCCTAGAAAGAGATTTTGTGCGCACTTAGCTCCTCGCAAAAGCCTACGTGTGTGGCGTGAACTCCCACCTGGGTTCAATTCCCGGCCGGGACGGAGCGCCACGCAAGTGCGGTCGTGTCGGAATTTTCAGGTGGTTATGCCATTACTGATGGTTTTTCGCCAACTTCTGCAGCCCATCGGACGCAGCCAGAACGCGTCTAGATCCTCTCTCGATCCATACAGCAGCAGATTCCTTGCAGTCCTACAACTTCAGCGCCGGAGGGGTGCGCAAGACAATGCGGTGTTACGTGGGGCTGCATTCAAAATCCTAACAGTTGGCCTCCCCTACTGTTCGTATCGGTGACGCAACGGGCGTCTGGGCTGCGCTCATTGGCGCTCCCCACATATTTGAGGTAAATCCATGAAGACTTTTCTCTTTGCTGCCTTGGCGCTAATGGCCTGCACCGTTTCCGCGCCGGCAATCACGGTGACGACCCCAGCCAACGGAGCCCAGGTAACTTCGCCTTTCCTCCTGGTTGCGAGCACAACAACTTGCGGTTCGGCGTCCGCGGTCTCGATGGGTTATTCCATCGACAGCGGCGCGGCCGTCATCGAGCCTACTTCGTTCAGCGCCTATGTAAGCGCCAGCGCAGGAACGCACGTGCTGCACGTGAAGTGTTGGGGGACGCAAGTAGCTGATCAGGTGCTGTTCAACATTAACGTAGTTCCGGCCACCGGCACATCAAACATTACCGTCGCCACCCCGGCAAATGGGGCAACGGTGACTTCGCCCTTCCTGCTGACCGCCAGCGCAAGCACCTGCGATTCCGCACCCGCGGTTTCCATGGGCTACTCCATCGACAACGGAACGGCTGTCATCGAGCCTACTTCGTTCAGCGCCTATGTAACCGCCGGCCTGGGAACGCACGTGCTCCATGTGAAGTGCTGGGGCCAACTGGTGAACGACCAACAACTCCTGGGCATCACCGTAGTGGCGCCGCCGACTGCGGCTACGCCGGTGTTTTCGCTGGCGTCAGGGACCTATACAAGCAAGCAGACAGTGGCGATATCGTCCGGCACTGCGGGTTCGACGGTCTATTACACAGTCGACGGTTCCGCGCCCTCCACTGCGTCTCCTATCTTTAGCGGCCCAATCTCCGTCGGCGCCTCCGTCACCATCGAAGCCATGGCGGCCGCTCCCGGATACGCCAACAGCGGATTAGCCCGAGCGGACTACGTGATCGAATTGCCGACAGGCCCAACGATTCCTTCCGACGCCATCAGCCAGGCCGAAGTGCAGACGCTCTCCGGTTGGAGGATCAAACACGATCCCGGCACACCTGGAACGTCAGTTGGCGCGATGACGTTGGTCAGCGACCCTTCTTTGAGTGGCCAGGCGCAGCAATTTGACACCAGCTATACGGACTGGGGAGGCGAACTGTACTCACTGACATACGGAAACGATACGACCTCTGAGAACTTTGTTTACGATGCGGAAGTCTGGATCGA
>JASHOC010000256.1 GCA_030041305.1 Acidobacteriaceae bacterium | reverse complement strand
GTCCAGCGGCGTGCCCAATGACAGGTCAAGCGCGTCGGGAAGCCCGGGAGAATGGCCGGTCGTAATATCGAGACCGGAAATCCCCGAATAGTAGCTGAGCCGACTTTCAATGTAAGTATTGTGCAGCTTCAGCAGAAAAGTTCTGACCGATCTCGCCGTTTCCCACGGCCCATTCCACCGGCGCAGCGAGAGTCCGCGACGCCTCTTTGACTGAGAACATGACTGCGGACCCCTGACGGGTCAGCTCGTAATGATCGCTGCCCTCCCGGTATACCCATTTGCCGGCTTGTCGCAGAATCGAATCCTCCGCCGGTCGGCAGGCAGCCTTGGACATCGCTGTCTGCTCCTGCGACTCGGCAATATTGCGATGGCAGCTTGCACAAACAGCGGAGCCGGCGAATTCGCTTCGAGCCGCGCCGCCCTTTGTGGGCCACCATCCTGGGTCCTCCTTGTGATCCGCCGTAGAGCGCGAGTCCTGACCATGCACCGTTGGGAGCAAGCAGACTGTGACAACGAAGCCAACGACGCACAGCCTATGAAGCGTGCGCAAATGAACAGATGGCGGGAACATACGGCAGCGGCTCCGGTTTTAGCATTTCTCCAGTGGTGTAGAGCGAGGCCGATGCGCTCAAGTGGGCTTCCTCAAGAAGACGCCATATGGCGCGATGCCGGAAACCCCGCAGGAACTGGAGAAACGCCCTATAGCGGTTCTCCAATTGGTGTAGAGCAGAACCTCGAACGTTGAGTGGCGTTTTTCCCAAGAAAACGCCACCTGGCACGCCCCTCAAAACTCCACGGGAATTGGAGAACCGCCGTAAATACCAGAACCACTTCCGAAATCCGCCCGCTTGCCATCGGTTGCATTGGATAATTTCTCTTCTCGGCAATGACGTAATGCCTGCTTTGTTATAACTCTCAACCTTATTGTTCCACGCACCCCATCGCGAGCTTCACCAGCCCCGCCAACCGGCAAATTTGCGTATGCGTGACCGGGCGATGTCCTTCCACGCGTCCTGCCAATTGCTCCCTCGATACCGCGCTAATGTTCCCTGCCCATGCCACGCTATCTTCGGGCAGGCCTGTCTCACCGGCGCGCAAAACGAAGTGAAAAGGCCCTGACTTGTGAATGGACGTCGAAAGCGGAATGGCCAGCACGGTATCGGCCCTGGGATGGGAATTCCGCGCATCCAGTGACACGATCAACCCCGGCCGCTTCTTGCCCGGCGCATCGCCGGCAAAATGCATCCACCAGACTTCGCCGCGCAGTGGGTACGGCCGTTCTGGCGCGGTCATTCGGGAATCCCGGCAAACACGTTCGGACCGGCCATTTCGGCCCATTCGCGCTGCTCGCGCAGCTCCTCGTCGCTCGCGTGATCGTAGTAGTCCTTCACAGCGGCGTCGATTTCCTCTCGCTTGCGGGCCTGCATTGACTCACGAAGGAGAAGATCCAGCGCCTCGGAATCCGAACTGGCCTTCCGCCTCCGTCGCGTCTCCCGCACATAGGCAACCGAGTCCGGGGCCAGCGTGAAACTCCGCTTTACCTTGCGGGTTGTCGTATGATTCGTCATACCTTCTATCGTACTCCGAATCCGACTAAACGTCTCCCTGTCCGGGAATCGAGTCGATGCAACCCCGCGCCCTAATCCCTCGCCCCCTCGCCCGATTCCCGGCCCTTTTTACGGATCTCAATGTTCAGCCGCTTGATCTTCTGATTCAGCGTCGAGAGCGGAATGCGAAATTGCTCGGCGGCGTCGGTCTGGTTCCAGTTGCAGCGCTCGAGCTTCTCCACGATGATCCGCCGCTCGATCACTTCCAAAATGTCGAAGAGCGAAGAGTTGGGGTTGTGTTCGAGCAAAGCGTCCTGGAAGCTGCGGCCGGTGATGTGCCCAGGCAGCAACTCGGCGCCGATGACCGGCCCCGAGGAAAGCACCACCCCGCGCTCGATGGCGTTCTCCAGTTCGCGCACGTTGCCGGGCCAGTCGTAATCGACCAAGGCGCGCAACGCGTCGGCGGAGAGTTTGCGCGGCGCGAGGCCGTTTTCGCCGGCGTAAAAATCGAGAAAATGTTGGGCGAGCAGAGGAATATCTTCGCGGCGGGCGCGCAGTGGGGGAATATCCACCACGATCACATTCAAGCGGTAGAAAAGATCTTCGCGGAACCGGCCCTCGCGCACCTCCTTGCGCAAATCCACGTTGGTGGCGGCCAGGATGCGCACATCCACCTGAATCTCCTGAATTCCGCCCAGGTGCATAAACCGCCGGTCCTGCAGCACACGCAGAATCTTGGCCTGCGTGTCCATGCCCATGGTGGCGATCTCGTCCAGAAACAGCGTGCCCCCGTGCGCCACCTCGAACAGGCCCTTTTTTGAAGCGATGGCCGAAGTAAACGCGCCTTTTACGTGGCCAAAAAGCGTTGACTCCAACAATTCCGGCGGCATGGCCCCCGTATTGATGGGCACAAACGGCTTGTCGCGGCGCGGCGAGTTGGCGTGAATGGCCTTGGCGATCAGCTCCTTGCCGGTGCCGCTTTCGCCCTGTATCAACACCGTGGAGCGGCTGGGCGCCACCTGGGCCACAAGATCGAAGACCCGCAGCATCGACTCGCTTTTGCCCACGATGTTCGCAAAGCTGTAGCGCTGCTTCAGCGTGCGCTTGAGCTGCAGGTTTTCTTCCTCGGCGCGCCGCCGCGCCACCGCCGACCGGATATCGGCAAGCAGCTTTTCGTTGTCCCAGGGCTTCTGGATAAAGTTTTCCGCCCCGGCGCGGATCGACTCCACCACGTTCTGCACCGTGCCGTAGGCCGTAATCATGATGATGGGCAGGTCGGGATGCCGTTCCTTGATCTGGGGCAGCAATTCCACTCCACTCTGTCCGGGCAGCGCCAGATCGAGAAGCACCAGATCGAAAGTGTCCGCCTCCAGCTTGCGCAAGCCCTCTTCGCCATCCGCGGCCGAGGTCACGCTGAAACCCTCGAGCGAAAGCAAAACTTCCAGCGATTCGCGAATCCCGGCTTCGTCATCAATAACAAGAATCCCCGCGGGAGCCGATGTTCCGTTTGCCGTGGGCGCCGCTGCGGGCAGGTTGACTGGCTGTTCGACCTCAGGCATGAACGGACTTCCTCAATTGCGGAAACTCGAGATGGAATGTCGTGCCGGCGCCGACCGCGCTCTCCACGCGAATCTTGCCGGCATGCTCCTGGATGATGCCGTACGAGACCGAGAGCCCTAAACCGGCCCCGCGGCGTTCACCAGGGCGGGGCGTGGTCTTAGTGGTGAAAAATGGATCGTAAATGCGCTTCAAATGTTCGGGCGCGATGCCGGCGCCGGAGTCGGCAATCAAAGCTTCGATGTGTCCATTCACCAGCGTCGCCACGCGCAGCCGCCCGCCCCCCGGCATGGCGTCCTTGGCGTTCAACAGCAGGTTCAAAAACACTTGCTGCAGCTTGCCCGGATTGCCGTGGATGGGCGGAAGCTCGTCGGCCAGATTGAGTTCGATGGCAATCTGCGCCGTTTTGAACTGGTGCTCCAGTAAGGAGAGAGTGTCGCGAATCACCTGGTTGAGATTGGTTTCGCGGAATTCGGTCGAGGAGGTGCGTGAAAAATTCAGGAGGCCGTTGGCGATCTCCGCGGCGCGAAAGCTCTGCTGCGTAATCTTGTCCAGCACCGGTCCCAGCCGTGCATCGGCCCGCAATTGCTTCGCCAGCATCTGCGCGTACGACGAGATCACCGCCAGCGGCGTATTGATTTCATGCGCCACCCCGGCGGCCAGCAGCCCGATCGAGCTCAGCTTGTCGGCCTGCGCCAGTTGCGACTCCAGGTTGACGCGCTCGGTAATATCGTCCACCAGAATGATGCGCCCCACCGGCACGAAATCCCGCGAAAGCAACGGCGCCATGGCGATGTTGGCGGTCCGCTGTTCGCCGGCGCGCGTGGTGAGCGGGAATTTGTACAGGTGGTGGACGCCCTGCTCGCTGCGGAACCCTTCCATCGCCTCGATCAACTCGGGGGGAAACACCGCGCTCAATTCCTGTCCCAGCGCCTCGGCGCGGCTCAGCGCGTACATCGCCTCCATCTGCGCGTTCCAGCTTTCGATGCGGTCGTCCAGCCCAACCGCGAGAATCCCCACGTTGATCGATTCGACAATGTTCTCGTTAAAGTCCTTGAGCCGCTCGAATTCGACGATCTTTTCCTCCAGCCGCGCGTATAGGCTCGCGTTCTGCAAGGCGATCCCGATATAGCTGGCCAGCGACTCGAGCAGCTCCACGTCTTCGCTCGACAGAAAATCGCCGCCCAGCGTTCGGCCGAGCCCGATGACCGCAATGGTCCGCCCCGCCGCCTGACCATCGTCGAGTTGCACCGGAGCCGCCCGGCAGGGCAGATAGTAGTTCAGATCGAGCAGCGCCGCCGTGCGCTGCTGGTTCTCCGGCAGGTGCAGCGCCGCCTGCGCGTTTTCAAGGAAAATGTGGGAGTGATCGTGGGCGCGGTCAAAGTTCAGGAAGCCCAAATCCAGCGAATCTGCGGCTGCCCCCTCCCTGACCTGTTCCCCATCCCCGACACGCTCTTGGACGCGTTCTTGTTTCTGCCCCAACTTTGCGGGTCCACGATCCTCGGCGCTCACTTCCTCCGGCAGCCCGTGCGAGGCCCCCAACCGCATCCGCCCGTCCTGCGCCAGGAACACGGCCACGCGCGCCACCTGCAGGGTGCGCGGCAGTTGCTCCACAATCGAGTGCAGCAGGGCCCGCAAATCCGTTTCCGAGCTCAGCCCCCGGCCAAACTCCACCAGCGCCTTGCGGTAATCGTAGCGATGCCGGTCGAACGCGCGATCGACCCACCCCTGGATGCGGCGCTTGAGAGGGTCGAAAATGGCGACCAGTACAACGACGGAGATCACCAAAGCCCACTCGCGTACGGCCTCCGGGGCGCCATTGTGGATCATGACCGCGCTGAGACCAATAATGCCGGCGTAAACCCCGAGAATCACACCCGTGGCCAGCGTGTAGGCTACGCCCCGCTTGAAGATCAGGTCGGTGTCCATCAGCCGGTAGCGCACAATGGCCCAACTGAACGTCAACGGCAAGAACACCAGCGACAGCCCGGCCAGATCGGTGATCAGCCGCGGAGGATGGAGATCCAATAGGTAGGGAACCGCGTAGAAAAACGTGAAGGGCAGAACCGCCAGCAGCGTTCCCCGCGTCACCCACTTCAACTGCTGCCGCAGCAGAGGCGAGTCGGCGCGTTTATATCCGCGCAGGAAGAACAACGCCGCCAGCACGTAGAAAACCGCGTCGTAGGCGGTCGCAATCTGGTTCAGCCGGTCGAGCAGGATTTTGGTGGCCTCGCGCGTCTCGATCGACCACACCCACAAACCCAGCAAACCGGCGCCCGGCGCATACACCAGGGGCAGCAGCCAGCGCCGGCCCTGGTCCTTGAACCGTTCCTCCGGAAAGCTTAGAGCAAAGTGCAGGAACAGCGCCGGCTGCAGCGCCTCCGCTGCCACATTCGTCCAGAAGACGGTCCAGTCCAGCGCGTCCAGCTTGGTCGTGTATTTCAGCGCGTACAGCGCGAACGACACCAGGCAGAAAAGATAAAAATGCGTCGCCCGCGGCGCGCCCCAGCGCCGGAACAGCACGTAGAACCCGATGACGAGATAAATGAGCCCGATCACCCGCAGGCCCTGCGCCAGGCTCAGGTCTGACGGCACCGGAATCACCTTCACCGGCGTTTCCAGCGGAATGCCGTCGCGGGTAATCGAATAGTTGAGCTGTCCGTAGCTCCCCGCCGCGTACAGAGCCCGGTCCACATCGGCCACATGGCGCACCGGTGCGCCGTTCACGGCTCTCAGCAGATCGTGCGTCTCGATGCCCGCGCGTTCGCCGGGCATGTGCGGCAGCACCTTGTCCGCCACCAGGCCGCCCGTGGCCTCACGCCACCACACCCCATCGTCAGGCCGGTCGAAGTGCCTCTCCTGGAGCAGGTTGAACACAGCCAACACAAGCAGGGCTGCCGTGGCGAGAGCCAGCAGCGTGGCCTGCGCTCGATGTATGAGGCTGGTCTCCATGGGGGCGAAACTACTTCAATACATCCGATAGCACGTCGGGCGCCATGCGAAGACATCCCGCAGGTACGAAAGGAACCACCGGTAACCACTGGAGAATGCGCAAGATATGGACTTGCCTTTTCGCCAAAGGTCAACCGGATATCGCGAGATCAGCGGGAGAAATGCAGAAAACGGGAAGCGCTATCCAGCAAAAAGGATGAATCTACAAAATTCGGTAGCTCTGTGAAGCCAAGTGATTTAGAACACGTTTTAAGCCCCGCGCCGCTCGCGACACTCCACCTTCCGGCGCCCCTCACGACCCTCGTCATGGCAACGCTTTGATCATAGCGCACTCCTCCCGCCCCGCAAAACCCGCGTTGCGGGTCAAGTCGGATTTGCCTTGAGAAGGACTCGCTTCACCCTCAAAGGTGGGCGTTCAGCTGCAGATGGCGGCCTTCGCGTGAAAGATAACAGTTTCAGCATGAAAGATGGCAGCTTCGGCGGGAAAGATGGCGGCTACAGCGTGATAGATGGGGCCGTGTATCAGAGCACGACTTCAGTCGCGTCGCATGGGCGACAAAATAACCGCCGGGCTCTAGCCCCCGAAAGAAGCGCCCCGGCGGTCCCGATTCGCCCTCTGTTCTTCATTTTTGCCCCGAACCGGCCTCCGCTCCCTCCCGGGGCCATCCCATCATTCCGCCCCGCCCTGTCCATACGTCGCCTTGGGTCCGTGCTTGCGCAAGTAATGGTGTTCCCGCACGTACGCCGGAATCCCCCCCTCCGGCGCCGAAAGCACAACGCTCCGGTACGCCAGGCGCGCAATGTACTCGAGCACATCGGCGTGCTCTACGGCGTCCGCGGGTGTTTTGCCCCACGCGAAGGGCGCGTGGCCGGCCACCAGGACGCCGGGAACCGCAACCGGCGAAATCCCACTCTCGCGGAAGCGCCGCACAATCACCGCGCCGGTCGAACGCACATAGCCGCCGCGCACCTCCTCCACGGTCAGCGGCTCCGTCACCGGAACCGGCCCGTGGAAGTAATCCGCGTGTGTCGTGCCCAGGCAGGGAATCTCCCGCCCGGCTTGCGCCCATGCCGTCGCAAATTCGGAGTGCGTATGCACAATCCCGCCGATCTCCGGAAACTCGCGATAGAGCAGCGTGTGCGTATCCAGATCGCTCGAAGGCCGCAGCGTTCCTTCCACCACCCTGCCCTCGAGATCCGTCACCACCATGTCCGCTGCGGTCAGGGCGGCGTAGTCCACGCCGCTCGGCTTGATCACCACCAGCGCTTCCCCGCCGCTGCGGTCGATCCCGCTCGCGTTTCCAAACGTATGCGGCGCCAGCCCCCTCCGCGCGATCTCCTGATTGGCGTCGAGAACCTGCTGGCGAAGCGATTCGAGCAACATACCCCACTCTCCGGCCGCGCGCATGACCCCACACCGCGTCCTCGCCAGCATATCAACCGCCGCAGGATGATCGGGAGGCGCCGCTTCTGGCAGGCGCCCCTCCTGAATGGATGAAAGGGCGTCATCCCGCGTTTTTTTCACAGCGAGTCTAGGAGTTTTCCGAGTACCGATTGTGCTTCTTTTCTCCTAGAGTGCAAAATAGTGGGCCAATGCAGCAAAATCGGAGCCGTAATGACCGATTATGAGGTTCTTTTATCTTCGTTTCGGCGTATTGCCAACTCTCATCGGTCCCTTGCCGAATCTGAAGTCGTTTTGTTCAAAGCGCAACACGCGATTTCCCGAACGGGGCACGCGATTCGCAGGAGCGACCGGCTGATCGAATTCCTCGGCGGAGGCGAACGAATCCCGGGTCAGTCAGACGGCTCTGGGCGGATCTGTCGCATTGATCGCGGGCAACGCGCCGCTCGGCAAGGCTCCTGAAAATCGCTGGCTACGGCTGCTGAGGACCGGTAATGGATTTCCGCGCCGCCAGCCGATTCCAGCGCTCCAGCAGGGCGGGATCGCAGGCGTGATTTTTCTCAGCTCGCGCCAGTTCGGCTTCCCAGACCGACGTGCCCACGGTGACGAAGCAGGTTCGGCAAATGGCGTCTATGGTGCCGTCCCGGTTTTCACGGCGTGCGAACGCCGTTTCTCGCGCAAGCATATAGGTGACCTCTATATTTCCTTCTATCCGGATATCTCTGCCTCCATACTCGCGGAACCCGAATCGTGAGGTCAACTAGGAACATTGCTAGGCGCCACCGCGGCGTATCGCCGCTGCCGCCCGTAAAACCACCTTCTAAAGCGGTTCTCCAATTGGTGTAGAGCAGAACCTCGAACGTTGAGTGGCGTTTTTCCCAAGAAAACGCCGCCCGGCACGCCCCCCAAAACTTCACGGGAATTGGAGAACCGCCGTAAAGCCTTTTCGCAAAGCTCCACAGGTTCCCACCAAGGCGGAATTCGAGCCCTCAGTAACGCCCATCCGCTATGTCAAGCCTTCCTTCGCGCGCCCACTCATCTAAGGCATCTATTTTCAGCAGTTTCTGGCTGAGACGGAATTTTCCTGCAATTTCCGCCCAATTGCTATCCTGATTCTCAGAACAAGAATGGCGCTGCACCCGGCGTTTCTCGGCCCGCATTCCGGGGACGGGGCGGCTGGCCGCAAAGAAGGCGAATCCATGCCCAATCAGGCGGTTTTTGGATCGGGAAAATGTCTGGGTTCTGGTGCAAAAACATCGGCAAAATCACCCTATAGCGGTTCTCCAATTGGTGTAGAGCAGAACCTCGAACGTTGAGTGGCGTTTTTCCCAAGAAAACGCCACCCGGCACGCCCCTCAAAACTTCACGGGAATTGGAGAACCGCCGTAACTTCTTTAATGTCTTAAATCTGCGCGTAACTTGTGTGTTTTCCTATTTTTACGGCGGTTGCTATCGCGCAACGCGCTGAAAACAACATATTTGCTTACAGAATGGGGGTGGGGGTAGGGGTGGCCGCACGGGTACGGACCGGGCGCGGAGCGGACATGTTGACCCGGAGCGCCGGCCGTCCAGAGGCGAAGGATGGGTCAGGCAGATCGCCAACTTCGTACCGTGCGGTCGACCCAATATCGTAGAATGGCGCCGGCCTCTGAAGTGCGGCTTTCGACATCGTGAAAAACCGGTCCAGGCCGGCTAGAGCACTTTTCCTTCAGTTGTGCACCGAAGCCAGGAGCCCAAGTGGCGATTCCCCAAAAAATCGCCACCTTCGAATGAAATGGCAAGGGCTGCATGTGAAGGAGAAGTGCTCACGCTGTCCATCCGCAACCTTTGCGAGCAGCCAGGGAGAAAGCCAATCATGATCCCGTCCTTTCGCAGGCGTACGTCTTCCATCGCCCACGTCTTCGCATTTCTGCTGCTCGCAGCCCTTTTTGCCGCGCCGCCCGCCCGCGCCCAGTCCACTACCCGGATCGGCGGCGAACCCATCGTCACCCTCCGCCGCCAACCGGTGAGCACGACCCGGCCCGAGTTCACCAGCATCACTGTCCTGCCCGGGCGCGGCATGGAGCTGCTCTACGTCACCGCCAACTTCCCCGGCAAAGGGGAAGTCCAGGTCCTCGACTCGCCCTCCCTCGCCACCGCCGAAAACATGCTCGATCATCAGGACGACGCCAACGGCGACCTCAGTTACCGCATGGGCGCAGCCTTCCTCATCCCCTATCCCAATCGCATCCGCGGCAAGCTCTCGCCCGACGGCAAAACTATCACCACCTCATGGCGCGGCCACACCCTGGTCTTGCCCGCCAACAACATCGGCAAGCTGCCCGGCGCCGAGCGCCACGCCATGCACGGCCTCATCCTGAATGCGAAGGCCACTGCGGTCCACATCACCCACATGGCCGGCGGCGAGCAGGTCACCGGCGTCGTTCATGCCGGCAACTTCGGCGGCCACTGGCTCTCCAAAACCGATCTGGTCTTCACCATCACCCTCACCGCGGAAGCCCTCGACGCCACGGTCGCCGCCCACAACGTCGGCGCGGAAGACGAGCCCATCGCCATCGGCTGGCATCCGTATTTCCGCCTGCCTTCCGGCCAGCGCAGCCAGGCCCGCGTCCGCATCCCGGCCACCCTGTACGCGCAGGTGGACAACTACGACAATGTCTTCCCTACCGGCAAGCTTCTCCCCGTTCAGGGAACCAAGTACGACTTCCTTGCTCCGAACGGCCGTGCTCTCGACAATAACTACTACGACGACAACTGGAGCCATCTCGAATGGAAGAACGGGGCCGTCACCGTTCGGATCATCGATCCCGCAGCGCATTATGGCGTGGACGTGGAGGGCGTCTCGCCCGAAATTCGAACCATCCAAATGTATTCGCCGCCCACCGTCAAATTCGTCGCCCTCGAAGATCAATTCAACTTTGCCGACCCCTTCGGCAAGGAATGGGGCTCACTGAACACCGGCATGGTGACGCTCGGGCCCGGTCAGGGCGCCGAGTGGCGCGTGCGCCTGCACGTCTTCGCGCCGTAACGGCAGATGGCTCCCGCCGCCGCGGTTCTGTCTGAAGGCTCATTCAAATTGCAGATTGAAACTCCGCATATGCATCCAGGGAATCGTGCAGGCGCTCGAAAATCCGCGATGAACCAATCGTCTCGGTCAGGTGATGACGTTCGAAATCCGCCTTGGTGCTCGAGGAAAGCCGGGCAAATCCCAATTCGACGCCTGCCTGGGCAAGGTGATTTTGCAAGGTCATCACCACTCGCGAGGCAGTGTAATCGACATTCACGATGGCTTCGGCGTCGACGATCACCCAGCGAACCGGCGACGGTGAAGGCCCCACGACGGAAAGAACCTCGTCGGCAAAGCGATAGGCGTTGGCGTAGAAGAGCGATGCTCCAAAGCGATACAGCACAAGTCCCGGTTCGGTATGGGCGCTGGACGAAGGGGGAACCATTTTCCAGGTGTGATTGGCGTCGGGAATCAGCACGCCCGTGTGCGGACGATAGCTATGGCGCACAACGCGCAGCAGCGATAACACCATCGCCAGCAGGATGCCGGTTTCCACGCCCGCCCCAATCACCGCCAGCGCGGTAACCAGCGCCACCGCGAACTCGCCGGGGCTCTCGCGCCGGATGCTTAACATTCCGCGAACGTCGATCAGATGATACGCAACCAGGAGTACGAGGGCGCCGAGCACGCATTGGGGAAGGAATGCAAGCGGCCCGACGAGGAACAGCAGCACGGCCGCCACCACACAAGCCGTGGTGAGTTGCGCAAGCTGGCTCTGGCCGCCCATGCTTTCCACCATCGCCGTTTGCGTGGGGCTGCCGTTCACCACAAAGGTTCCGGTCAGCGCCGCCGCCGCATTGGCCGCGGAAAGCCCAATCAGATCCTGATTCTCGTCCAGTTTCTGCGCATGGCGCGCTGCGTACACACGAGCCGTGGCGGCGCTCTGCGTAACGATCATCACGGCGCAGGATCCAGCAATGGGAATCAGCGCTAGAATCTCTCCCCACGGCAACCAGTGGAGGGCCACATGCGGCAAGCCGCCCGTGAGAGCTCCGATGGTCGCCACCCCATGCGCGGAAAAATGCCAGAGAGCGCTTGCCGCCGTGGCCCCGACGACGGCCACCAGCGGTCCCGGCGCTTTGGGCGCGAAGCGCTTTAGCCCGGCAGCCACTACCAATACTGAAATTGAAACGAGCAGCGTGGGCAGATGGATGGAAGGCAAGCCGCGGCAGATCTCAATGAACTGCATGACCGTTCTGCGCGAGTAAACCGGGAGGCCTATCGTTTCCCCCAGGACGGCGATCCCCACTTGAAAGCCGACTCCCGTCAAAAACCCGACCAGCACCGTCTGCGACAGAAAATCAGCGACAAAGCCCAGCTTGAAGAGCCGTCCCAGCAACAAAAACCCCGCCGTCAGCAGCGCCACCCATGCCGCCAATACGACATACTTGGCGCTTGCGGCCGGCGCCATGCTCGCGAGCCCGCCGGCAAGAATCGCGGCCGTTGCCGAATCGGCCGAAACCACCAGATAGCGGGACGAGCCGGCGACAGCAAACGCGGAAAGCGGCGCGAGCAGCGTATAGAGACCGGTCACCACCGGCATTCCCGCGATGCGGGTATAGCCCAGGACCTGGGGAATATTCATGGCCGCCAACACAATCCCGGCGCGAACGTCGCGCAGAGCCTGAGTTCGCCGGAACGGTCGCAAGCCCTCGAAGAGTGTTGGCAAAACGGAATTCCTCCGCAAACGATCCTTGGCCGATTGGCACAGCCCCAGCGTAGCTTATTTACTTAACGAGGAACGAGGAAAGAGCGGGCCAACGCACGCAGGGAAGAGAGCTTCGGCTCAATGGAGGGGCTGCACGCGTGGCAGCGGTCAACAATTGCCTGCTTTTCCGCGCATCACTCCTCTGGCAAGGCTGCCAGCCGCACCGTCCTTCCTGTCCGCACCGAATCCCGCGCCGCATCCAAAATCTGCATCACCGTGACGTTTGTGTCCAGCGCGCTCAAATCGCCCTTGTCGTCTACTTTCCCGGCAAGCACCGCAGCCAGATAGCTCAACGAGTCGTTTTCCGGTGGGCTTAACGGCGCAGCCGCCACTAACTGCTCCCGGGCGTCCTTCTCGTGGCGCACGCGCACCTGGTCGGCGCCCACCGTGATGGCGTAGCCGGTGGCGCCGTACACTTCCATATCCTTGCGGTTAAATGGCCAGTTCCATGAGGCCTGGATGACCGCTTGCGCGCTTGGATAGGCGAGCACGATGGTGGCGTCATCGTCCACGCGAGGATACATCGCAGGTTTGTCGTGATTCACCACCGCCGACACACTCAGCGGAGCCCGCCCGTGCATCAGCCAGGTCATCAGGTCCACGCCATAGCAACCGAAATCGTAAAGAGCTCCGGCGCCGTTCTGGGCCGGATCGGTAAGCCAGTGCAAAAACTCTGGCGGCGCCCCGATCTCTTTCGGTCCCTGATGCCCGTCGTCCACGAGCACGCGCCGGATGGCTCCCAACCGACCGCTCGCAACCTCGTCGTAGGCGAAACGGTTGCTGGCGTACCATGTGGTTTCATAGTTCACCAGCACGTGGATGTGGCGTTCGCGCGCTGTCTTGCGGATCGCCAGCGCATCCGCGATCGAAATGGTCAGCGGCTTTTCCACCATCACAGAAATCCCGTGCGCCGCTGCCGTCTCGATCGCCTTGCGGTGATCGGCAATCGAGGTATACACCAGCAGCGCCTGCGGATGCCGCGCCTCGATCATCGCGTCTGCATCCGTGAAAAACAGGGTTTCGGGCAGTCCGTACTTCTGCGCATACTTCGTCTCCAGGGCGCGATCCGGCTCCGCAATCCCCACCAGTTCTACATCGGGGTGACTCGGCAACGCTTTCAGGAAACCTTCGACGTGTCCGTGCACCAGCCCCACGACGGCCACGCGCAAAGGCGCCGGCGCTTGGGCCTTTGCGGTCCCCGGCAAGACGACCGGCCCAGCCGCCAGCGCCACGCCATAGACAGCAAAAGCGGCTTGCGCCACCGCCCTCGAGCCACGCAGCCGAGTTCCGAGCCTTCGGGCGGCGGTTCGTAAGCAAAGATTGGGGAGATTCATCTCGCGTACGATTCTACCCCTCCCGCTCAGCGTCAACGCAGGGCCGACTCGAGGACGCGGGCGGCGTGGCGAGCGCAAATTGGGCCATACTTCGTTGTCGGCCTCGACCTTGGAGCCACCAAAGCCTTCGGCCTCCGCCTCCGGGGTCCCCATCGACAGGTCTACGTCGATGGGGTGGGCCTCGTCTGGCCCAATTTGCGCTCGCAACTCTGCCCACCCGTATATGTCGATACACCCTAGTACTCCACCTGGTACGCGCTGCCCTTGAGCTTGCCCGCGTCGTCTTTGACGTGGAACCGGACCTCGACCGGAAGCCCCGGCGTCAGGTCATTCACGTCGATCTCGGTTACCGCCCAGGTAATGCCGCTCCATTCGAGCGCGTCCTGATCTACGCGGAGCGGGATGGACCGCCCGTTTTGCGTGGCCTCGACAGTAATCGCCTCATCCCCCCGTCCATCACCCGGCCGTGCGTTGCCCACTGCCGCGTCGCCCGAGCCTTCCCGGCCGCGCCGCTGCATCATGACGCGCAACTCTCCGTACATGGGCGGCTCGACGTCGGCCTCGATCACGCCCGGCAGAGCCCCTTTAAAATCCGCCCGGACCGGCTCAATCGATTTCGGTATCACCACGCGATTCTGCACGCCGAAGTTAAAGCGCGGCTGGGCGTAGATGCCGTAGCCCACCATCGCCATCTCGCCCGGTCCCAGCGTGATTTGGTTTCCGCTGAGCCGCGGCGAAAACCCGGCGTCGCAGAACTGTACGCGGCCCGGAGCACTCGCTTTGGTCCCGGGGAATGCGAGCGTCGCCATGGTCTGGCCCGGATTCATCACCACGTACACGGCCCCTCGCGCGGTTGCGCCCGCGAAGCCATACGCCTCGTCCTCATTGGGCGCACCGCCGAAGCTGTGCATGCCGCCCTGCGCCGCTAACGCCAGGAAGAGCCTTTGCACGCGCGCCATCCAGACGGCGTCCCCGCCTCGGATCAGCTCCAGGTTGCCGCGCACTGCATTCATCCCGCCGCCACGCGCTAGCGCCAGCAGCAGTGAACTTTTCCAAAAACCCGCGCCCCGGTCCCGCGGAGAATCGTCGCCGCCGCGCGAAGAATCGCTATTACGATCGACTCCACTCCCGGCTTGGCCTACCACCACGCCCGGAGACGCGATCCGCGCCAGTGGAATCCCCGAAAGTTCCAGTCGCCGCACCGCTTCATCGGTTGCAATGTCGAGTGACCTTTGGAGGTTCACCTCCGGCGCCTCGGCGGTGAGTTCTGGCCCCGTTGAAACCAGGTTGAAGACGCCGCGCCCGCCGAGGACAGCCTGCCCGCGCGCCGTCCCTGCTACGTTGCTCCCGCCGGCGTCCTGCGCTTGCCTCTCAATCACGAGCAGCACCGCCGCGGGATTCTTTTTCCGAAATTCCTCAAGGGCCTTCCCCAGCGCAGCGGCGTTGTGCTCCCTGATTTGTTCGCCGCTGAGCGACGCCGCCCCTTCCGTTGTTACCGCGGTCAAGTCCACCGCGCCCAATCCGAAAATGCGCACGCCGCGGTCATACCATTGCTGCAGCACCGCCATGAAATCGGCCAGAAATCCGCCCTCGAACATCGACATGGCGCGGCCGTCGTTCTCCAGAGAATCCCGCCATGCCGGCGCCGCGCTCATCCCCTGCAGCGTGTTGGTGGCAAACCAGAGTCCCGGCCGGATTCCCTGGGCGCGGCATTGGCGGATCCAAGCCTCCGGTCCTTTGGGCCACTCTGCGGCGCGCCACTCGCGGTAACCGCCGCCGGGCGCAAACCACCCCCCATTCACCAGGAAGCCGTCCAAGCGCACCCCCGCCTGCTTCAGCCGCGCCGCCTCGGCTAGTTCCTGCATCGCCGTCGCCCGGTTTTCCTGATCGTGACCGGAATGACCGTCCGGATCCGCGCCGCTGTCATAAACAAAGATCGGGAGCTTCAGCGCCGGCGCCGCAACTTGCGCCCGCGCGCTCGAAATCCAGACGCCACACGCCGCCAATTCCAAGAGCGCCAGCCTTCCACCCCGTCGAAGCGCGTGCAACCGCCCGATCATAAAAAAACCTCCGGGAAGAAGGACGGGGCCAGAGGCGGCTCGCCAAGAACGCATTCTTCAACGGTCGCCGCTACCTCTTTAGCATTCCCACCGCATTCACGTTCTATGTTCGATGATTCCGGCCCGATTTTTGTCTGCGCTCCCGACCTTTCTCCATCACCGCGCCGCTTCTCTTTCACGCTTCACCGGCTCTCGGCCGAATTCAGCGAGACTCATGGATAAAAACCCGGCCGGCCCGGCGCTCCGGCCGATCGAGCAAGGCCGTGGCAATCGCTTTTGGGGGGACGTCACGCTGCCTGCAACTCCAAAATGATGGCTGCGCCGCGAGGCTCGAAATTCACGGCCGAGGCGCGGCCGTTGTTGTCGCGCAAAATGGTCGCGCACAGGCTCAACCCCATGCTCGAGCCTTTGCCGTTTTGCGGACCCACATAGGGGTCGAAAGCGCGCTCCGGATTGAGGAATCCGGGGCCCGAATGCGCCACCAGGATCTGCACCAGGCTGTCTTCGCATGCGGCTTCCAGGCGGATCGTTTTGGGCTCATCCGGCGCCGCGGCAGGACTCTCCACCGCTTCTATGGCGAACTGCAGGCATTGCCGCACGGCCTGCCGCAACTGCTGCGCGCTGCACAGCACTCTCGGCAGCGCGGGAGCAATGTTCAAACGGAATTCGATCGAACGCTGCAGAAGCTCCGCGCGGTGCAATTCCTCCATATCTGCAAGCAATTCTGACACGGAGACCGCGGCCAATTCGTCGCTGTTGGGCCGAGCGATGCGCGACAGGCTCTCCAGAGTGGACCGCATGTGGCGTGCTTCGATCAGAATGGACTCCACGCCCTTGCGATCCTGAGGGTCGAGCGTCGCGGTCTCGTCCAACAACGAGGCGTAGCCCAGAATCACGGTCAGCGGACTGTTCAACTGTTGCGTCACGCTGGCCGCCAATTGGCCTAGATGGCCGAACTTCTCAGAATCGACAAGCTTCTCAAACAACATTGTCTGGTTGCGGGTGGATTGTAGCCGCGCCGTCAGCATCTCAATCGGCAACAAGTCGTCGGGGCGCAGCGGCTCTTCGCCGCGCCCTGCCCGGGCCGCCCGCATACCGGCCAGCAACAGCGCGCCTTCGGTCTCCGAGCGGTTCATCATGGGCACGGCCAAGACCGAAGTCAGCCCCAGGTGCTTCAAATCGTCGCCAGGACTCAGCCAGGGCGTGAGATCCAGAAGCATGGTCTGGCTCTGCTCCACGGCTGGGGGTGCAAGACCCGGAGCCAGAAACCCTGTCGGCGGAATCCGCCTCGCCAATTCGTCGAGCGCCTTGGCGGTGGCCGCACCCATGCCCGCAAATCCCGCCACGCGATACCGGCCTGCGCTGTGCAACAGCAACGCCGCCTGACTGAAACGGCTATGCGTCACGACGGTCTCGCAAATCTCCGTTCCCTGCCGGTCAAAGTCCTCGACCCTCCGCCGGGTGAGAATCAGCTTCGTGTAGGCTTCGAGCTCCCGGCGCACCCGCCGCTCACGTTCCCGGGCCGCCTTGTTCAGCGCCAGTTCGTCTTCGAGCGCCAGCAAAATCATGCCCATCGCCGCAACCACTTTGCCCATGACGACGACCCGCAAGAGCGGCACGTCGAGCGCTGCATCGTGCGCAATTGAGGGAACCATCTGCAACGCGGAGAGCGACCAGGCCAGGAAACCCATCACGCTCAACGCGACGCCCGGAGAAAACCGCCGGAAAACAAAACTTACCAGCAGGGCGGTCATCACCAGGTTGGCGCTCTGAACAAAATTCAGGGCTCGCGGCGGTCCTAGCTTGAAAAACACCCAGAAAGCCAGGCCTCCCAACGTGGAGCTGAACAACACACCCAGCCCTCGGGGGAGGGTGTGCTTGACCAGGCCCCACAATAACGCTGTGGCATAGCTGATCGAGCCCAGCCCGAGCAAGAGCAGCAACCATCGGCCGTGGGGCATGGCGCCATGAAAGACGCCGTACGAAAATATCGCATAGACGACCAGCGGAACCGTGTAGGGAATCACGTACAGCACGCGCAGCCGCCCCAGGCGGAAGGTTACCGGCGACAGCGAGCCCAGAAACAGGGCGGAGCTGATTTGAAACGACGACTCGCCGGCGGCCTGCACCCATGGGTACATTCCCGCCGAAAAGTCCCGCGGACTCGTCGTATAAAGTAGGACCATCGCCACCAAGGCGAAGAAAAAGCCCACGAACCACAACAGTGTGCGCACGTCGCGAAAGCGAAGGTAGAGATAGCCGAAGGCCGGGAGCAAAAGAGCAGTTAACACCAGCGCCGGCGCGTGATAATAATCGGGCATGGGGGTTGCGCTTTTCCCTCCCTTGCTCCCGCGCAGCAAGCCGAGAGGCAATTCCCGGCGGCGCGGTTAAGCTTTGGCTGCGCGACAACAGGATACAGGCCGCGGCGACTCCCGCACAGGCCCAAAATGTTGCCCGGTTTCGGGGTTTCGGCCTGCCCGACGCCGCGGCTGCGCGTCTAAAGCTTCAGGGGCAAATTTGCGACGGGTTATTTTTGCGGCCCGCCTCTATAATGTGAGTTCCGAAAGGAGTGCATTCCGTGGCTTTGCGGTGGTGGATGGTTTTGATTTTGGCTATGGCTTGCGCCCTGCCCGCTCCGGCGCAGGAGAAGGATACTTTTACACCCATGCCCCTCGACTCCGGCTTCGGGCCCATGAAGTTGACTCCGCCTTCCATTCCGGTGGACCAGATTATCAACCAGTTTGCCGCCAAGGAGTCCGAATATCAACAGGCCCTCGATCACTACACCTACCGCCGCACTGCGAGTGTCGAAACCATCGACGACGACACGAATAAGGTCGACGGCCAGTGGTACGAGGTGGACGACGTCATCTTCAGCCCCAATGGCGCGCGCCTCGATAAAGTTGTCTATGCGCCCCCCAACTCGCTCACCCGCATCATCATGATGCCCTCGGATTTACAGGACATTGAGCACAATTACCAATTCGTCCTCACCCCGGAGAATCTTTCCCAATACGACGTCAAATACGTCGGCCGGCAGCAGATCGACCAGGTCGACTGCTATGTCTTCGACGTCACGCCCAAAGAGATCGACAAGAAAAACCGCCGTTTTCTGGGCCGGGTGTGGGTGGACGCGCAGGAGTTGCTGATTGTCGTCACCGACGGCCGTATGGTTCCCGACGACACCAAGCGCGGCGGCTCAGATTTGCACCCGCCCTTTATCACCTGGCGGCAACAGATCGACGGCCACTACTGGTTCCCTGTCTACACCAAGGGCGAAGGCATTCTCCACTTCGCCGGCGGCAACGGCTACATGGACCAGGACGTCCACATCCGCGAAACCGTGAAATACGCCGACTACAAGCGCTTCGGCTCGACCACCACGATCCTTTATAACGGCCAGGACATCACCCAGAACGGTCAGCAACCCAACCCGCAGTCCAAGCCGAAATAATCTCCACAGCGCTTACGGGTTCTTGCTCAGCCGCCGGTAGTAATCGGCCACCGATTCCTGATACCCCGCCGGAACCGTGTACGGCTTTCCTGTCCGCGCATCGGTCTGGGCGCCGTCATGTTGCAGTTGAAGCTCCAGCTTGTCCACCGATCCGAGCAACTCCCGGTGCATCTGTTCGACCATCGCCGGATTTCCGGGAAAACGGCTGGGATCCAGCCGTTGCATCTGCCGCTCCATCTCCTCAACCTGCTTCGCCGCCTGGGGATCGTCCTGCACCAGCTGCCGCAACTGGTTCAGCTCCCGCATCCCCTGATCGATGATCTGCTCCGTGTCGGAGGGATTGCCCGAGGCGTCGTTCGGCACTCCCTGCCGCATTCCCCGCGCGCGCGGCGTGTTATTGCCGGTATCGAAGTTTCCCCAAAGGGTGCCGTCCACGGCGCCGCCGCCCCAGCGCGTATCGCCGCTCAGGCCGTTACGCACATCACCCCGCGCGCCGCCGCGCGTCCAATTTCCCAAATTGCCGCCGGTCTGCGCGCCGCCGCCCCGATTTGAGCCCTGATTCGAGGCTTGATTCGAGGCTTGATTCGAACCTTGATTCGATTGGTTTGAGCTCTGCCCCGCACGCCCCAACGGCTGCGGATTCATCGCCCATCCCCGCTGCTGCCCGTTCTGCGCATTCTGGCCCGGCTGCCCGCCATTCCGGCTCAATGGACCCTGATCGCCCGCCTGTTGGCCATCCTGCCCGTTGCGGTATTGCCCGTTCTGGCCCGGCTGCCCGTTGTTCCCTCCCTGCCCGCGCGCCATGGCCTCCAGTTCGTTGCGTAACCGCTCCACCTGGTTGAGCGCCGCGCTCTCGTTTCCCTGTTGTCCGGCGCCTTGCTGTCCCGGCTTGGCGTTGGTCATCGCGTTTTCCGCTTGCTGCAAATTCTGCGACAACTTTTGCAGTCCTTGCGCAATTTGCCCCTCCGTTCCGTTCGAATTCGGATTGATCCCGCTCCGCAGCCAATCCGCGGTTCGTTGCACATAATTGTCCAGGTCCGATTCGTCCATCTCCGACAAGGCGTCGCGCAGCTTTTCCGCCACGCCCGGTTGGTCCGGAGCCATATCTCGCGCTGCATCGCGCATGTTCTGCTGCAACCTCGAGAGCGCATCGGAAAGCTGCTGCCGTTCGGTCGCCAGTTGATCGCGCTGGTGCATGCGTCCCATGAGGCTGTCCAGATCGTTCGGGTTCACTCGTTCGTCTTGTCCGGAGTTGGCCAGCTTGTTGATCTGTCCGGCCTGCGCGCGTTCTTCCTGCGCCAGCCTCTCGGCCTCCTGCGTCATAGAGCCTAGTCTTCCTGTGGCCAGCTGCTTCTGCGATCCGGCAAGCAAATTCGTCGCCTCCCGCAATTGCTCCGCGGCCGCGCGCGCCGCCTCCGCGTTCTGCTGCGGAGTGCCGCCGCGCTTCATGGCCTCGGTCGCCTGCTCCAGCCGGCTCAGCGACTGCTCGATGCGCTGCTCATTCGAATCACCCGAATCCGATGAAGCGGATTGGCGGCTGCTTTGCCCGCGCGCCTGCTGCGAACCGCTTTGACCCTGCGCGCCGCTCTGCTCACCCATGCTCTGCTGCCCGCCGTTCTGCTGGCCGCCTTGCATTCCGGCGCTCTGCTGCCCGCTCTGCATGCCTGCGCTCTGCTGCCCGGAGCTCCCTTGCCCCGATGAGGACGAACCCGAGGCGCTCTGCTGGCCCTGCTGGCCCTGCGCGCCATTTTGTTGTGACGCGCTCTGCTGCCCTCCCTGCTGGCCATTTTGTTGCTGTCCGTTCTGTTGCTGTCCGCTTTGCTGCCCATTTTGCTGCTGCCCGTTTTGCTGCTGAGAAGATGAGCCCGAGGCGCTCTGCTGACCTTGCTGGCTTTGTTGTCCATTTCTCGCCAGTTGCTCCATTTGCCGCTGCAACTGTTCCGCCTCGCGCCGCAGCATCTCCTGTTGCCAGCGTTCCTGGAAGCTCTGTTGCGGATTCTGCGGTTGATTGGCTAGATCCGCCTGCCGTCTCGCCAGCGCATCCAGCTTCTCCAGCGCGTCTTCCACCTTCTTCTCGCGTTCTTCCTGGGGAGAAGCCGTCGGCGCGGTCTCGTACTGATTCTTCTCTGTATCCAATTCGAGGTCGAAGAGACTCGCCAGGTCGCGGCCCGCATTGCCGCCGCCCCCTCCGCCGCCGCCCCGCTGTCCGAAAGCCACCTCAATCCGCCGGAAGGTCGCCTCCGCGCGCAGCAGCGCCTGCAGCGCTCTTTGCTCCAGGGGAATTGCATCTTTCCACGCCATGCTTTTCAATTTGTCCGCCGACGGCCCCATCGCCGTGGCCGCAGCCAGCATGTCTTTGTCGAAATCGGTGAACTCCTGGTTCGCCTCAGCGACGTCCCGGCTCTCCATGCGCACTGAAAGCGCATTCACCTGGTCGCGCAGCTTCTGTTGCGCGTCGGAAAGAAACTGGGCCTGCGCCGCCTCGTCTTTCGCCGTCGCGGTCTTGTCGTTCTGCTGCTTCCAGGTCGCGCCGATCAACTCTTTTTCGCGCATTGACATTTCGGTCTGGCTGCCGCCGCCCCCTCCGCCGCCGCCACCCCCTCCGCCGCCGGCTTGCTGCGACTGCGAAAATTCCCGCTCAAACGGGTCAACCTGAATAAACTCGATATCGGTGTGCCCCTGGCTGTTTCCGTCCTTCGCTGTTGCGTAAACGCTGATCACGTCGCCAGGCACAAGCTTGAAGTTTTCGAGCGAAAGCAGGTACTTGCCATCCGCATTTTTCGCGCCCGGCGTTTTCAGCAGGTCGACATCATGATCGTCCCCGCCGTTCACCGAGTAATGCAGGTGCATATCCTTAAGCCCGAACTGGTCGTCCGCCTTGACCCCCACCGTCACTTCCTCAATCGGACTGGCGCGGTAATCGCCGCTGGGTCGGTCAATCGCAATCTCGGGCGGCTGCGCCTTATCGGTGGCGATGAAATAATCCTCCGAGAGCCGCACCGGCTGGCCTTCGTCTGAGGCCGCCACGTGATAGGCTCCGTCTTTCTCCATGTGTATCGTGCCCTGGTAGGTGTTCCCCGGTCCCGCGGCCAGATGAATGGTATTGCCGTCGGCCAACGCGAGCTGCCCGTCCTTCATGGGGCGATCCATCTGCAGCTTGATTTCAGCGTCCGTTCCTTCAATCGCGCGCAGATCTCCCGAATGTTCCTCAATCACCGGCTTCATCCCGGTCCACTTGGGAAAGTGATACGTCACTTGAATGGCCTTCACCCCAGGAAGGTCCACCACGCGCACCTTGTAGTGCGGTGAAATCAGCGGACCGGCCGCCACGTAATACTCCACGTCCTCTGGCAACCCGGCAAACGTAAACTGATACGCAGCTCCGTCGCCCGCCTCCGGAGCCGATTGCATCGTCACCGGCTCCCAACCCGCCGCGCTTTTGAAATGTGCGAACAGTTGCGCCTTATCGGGAACCATGCCCTTCACGCGCGCCACAATCAATTGATCGCTGTTGCGCCGCACGGACACGTTCCCCGGCTTCACGACGATCGAATAGAGCGGCGCGACATTCTTCTTCGGTCCCAGCCACACTAACGAAGCCCCGTAGCCCAAGTATCCGGGCCCCGCCGCAATCATCCACACCAGCACAGCAAGACACGCCAAACCTGCGCCGCCCAGCGCAAACAACCGGTTATCGGGAACCATCGAGGATGGCTCCACATACTGAGTCCGCTGGAGCGTATCGGCGGCCAGCAATTCAAGGAACGGATCGCCCTCGTTCGCGCGCTCCTCAAATGTCGTCAACCGTTGCTCCAACTCGGGATTCGCCGTCTCCGCGTCGCCCACGGTCCGCGCACGCGTCAGGCGCATGACGGGCACGGCAATCCCCAGGGTCGCCACCGCGGCCAGCGCCACCAAGATTGTCAATCGCGCCACGGTGACTCCGCTCGCGGGGAACGCCAGGTGGTTGAGCACCAGCACCAGCGCCACGGTCACGATCAGCGCCGTTCCCGTAAAGATCGCTGCGCCGCGTAGCCACGCGCCCAGCCGCAGTCGCTTTTGCAGCCGCGCAATATAGGAATTGAGCTCGCTCGAGTTGCTCATACTTCCTCCCGCTGCGTGCCCATGTATCCGCTGGCGAAGGCCGTCTCCGCCAATCCGACCATCAATGCAAGCAGCATAACGTACCACCAGAGGCTTTCCGGTTGCTTCTTTATCTGAGCCGCCGCCGCGCCCGCCGTCCGCGCCGCGTGCTCGCCGGAGCTGCCGCTCCACAGTTGCTGTACATCCTGCGCCATGGGCGCCAGATCTGACTCGCGCCGGTCCGGATTCACCCCGATGACCGCATCCCGCCCGTTGGCGAAGTGAATCCGATAAAAGCCTGCGCGTTCGAGCCGGAAGCTCTGCGCCGTACGCGCTTCGCCGAGCGTCAAGGCCCGGCGCCCCGCGGGATCGATCACTTCCACGTTTCCCATCGCTCCCGCCGACTCCGGCGCCGCTCGCAGTTGCACATACGAGTCCACAAGCCGTGATCCGCTCACCCGTTCGTCACCCGAAAGATACCGCGCCGCACGGTCCACAAACGCCACAAACACCGGGTGCAGCGGCAGATCGTTGGTCAAATTCTCAAGCCCGGACGTGAACAACAGGATGTGCCCCTCGCCCATTTGCTTGTCAAGCAGGAGGGGCGTGCCGTCGTTGAGCCGCGCGGCTACGCGCGCCTGCCCCGGGTCCACTCCCACCGCATAAAAAACCTTCACATCCGCCCACCCGCCGTTGTCGCGGCCCGGTTGCGCCTCTGCGAGGGCCGGATAGCTGAAATCCACCTGTCCCACCGTGGCCGCATCGCCCCCGCGGGAGTAATCGCGTACGCTCTTCACGCTGCCGCCCCACAGCGGAATCTGGGCATGGTGCGCCGCCGACGTGCCCAGCGCCATCAGCACGCTGCCCCCCTTGGCCACATACTGCCCCAGCGCGTGCTCGAAGATCGACGGCAGCGACACCGTATCCGACAGCACCACGAAGGCAAACCGCGAGGGATCGAGATCCGTCGTCTGCTCCGCGGCTGACGATTGCAAAATAAACGCTCCTGGCGCCGCCGCATGCAGCGCCGCATCGAAATAAAGCGCGGCTCTCACGTCGCCTGCCGGATGAACAAACAGCACCCGTTCCGGATCGGACCGCCGCACCGCAAACACGCTGGCGTCATCGGCCGCAAGCGCATCGCCGCCTCCGCCGCCGGCATCGATCCGCACTTCGCAGCGATTGAATCCATAGCCCACATCGAGCGGCGCAAACTCCACCGTCGCGCGACCGTTGCCCGGCACGTTCACCGTTTTGGTGGCCATGATTTTGCCGTTAATGACCAGCGAGACCGCCTTCGACGCCGCCGGCGTGTTGAACCCCGCAACCACCGCCTCCACGCGCGACCGCTTGGGGTCCTTCGGGTCCGACAATTGCGCCGGCGCGTTCACGCTCTCCACCGTCCAGTTCGGCGGAGTTGCGCCCCTCGCCGCCGGATGCAGCACCAGCGTAACGTTTGCCGGCATCACCATATCGGCAAAATTCGCCGGCATCGCGCTGCGCTGCATGTCGCTCAACAGGTGCAGATCGATCGGACCCGGTGTCGTCTCGGTCATGGTGCGCAGCACGCGACCCAGTTCGCCGAAATTCGCATGCCCGTCGCCCGCCTCAATGCTCGCGAGCGCGGCGTGCAGTTGCGCATCGTCGTCCATCGGCTGCGTGAGGAGATTCACCTGTCCGCCCAGCGCCATAATTTGCGCCTTTTGCCCGTGCGGTTTCGCCGCCAGCAACGCCAGCGCTTGCTGCTTGGCGTCCGCAAAGCGCGTCCCCGCGCGCATGCTGAACGAGTTATCCAGCGCGATCACGAGCAGGCGCCCGTTCGCGTTCGCCGCCGCCCTGCGCACAAAGGGATTCGCAAAGGCCAGCACAATCAACAGCACCAGGGCAAAGCGCAGCGCGAACAGCACCAGGTAGCGCAGCCGCCGGTGCCGCGTCGAGCTCTGCGTCCCGCGCTCAAAGAACATCAGCGAGCTCACCGGCCTGGGCGTGGTCACGTGCTTGCGCAGCAGGTGCACGAACACCGGCACGCCCAGCGCCGCCAATCCGCCCAAAAACCATGGCGCAAGAAAGCCCACTTCCGCCCTCCTCATCTGGGGCGCCCCGCCCTCGCCGCGACTTTGTTGTTGCGGCTAGGGTGGAAACCGCCTCATTGCAAACTCACGCGGTCACATACTCAGTTCCCCGCCTGCCGCAGCATCAAATACTCGCGCAGCGCCCTATCCAAAGGTTGATTGGTCAAAAGCAGTTGATAATCCATTCCCGCCCCGCGCGTGCGCGAACGCAAATCCTCAATATGCGAGTCCACCTTCGCCCGGTACGTCGTCTTCACATAATCCGGAATCACTTCCATCCGCTGATCGGTCTCCAGATCGACCAGAAGCGCGGAGCTCTTGAGCGCCGGCCGTATCTCTTGCGGGTCGAGTACGTGAAACAGCACCACCTCGTGGCCCCGGAAATGCAGTGGCGCAATGGTGCGCACAATCGTCTCCGGCGCCTCGTAAAAATCCGAAATCACAATGGCGATCCCGCGCCGGTGCAGAAAATTCTGGAAATGCGCGAGCGGCTTGCCATAATCCGTCCGCGCGTGCGGCTCCGCCCGTTCCAGGCCTGCAAACAGCCGCGCCAATTGCCCTGGCCGCGTCGAAGGCCGGATGTACTCCCGCACCTCGTCATCGAAAACGATCAGCCCTGCCGCGTCGCGCTGATTGCGAATGGCAAGGTAAAACAGCGAAGCGGCAATAAAGCGCGCGTAGTCCATCTTGATGGGCGGCCCGGACGTGTACTGCATGGAGTTGCTGGCGTCCAGCAGCACCGTGAGCTGGCTGTTCGTCTCGCCGCGATATCGCTTCAAATAGCATCGCTCCGTCCGCGCATACAGATTCCAGTCCACGTGGCGCAAATCGTCTCCCGGGGTGTAGGCGCGGTACTCGGCAAACTCCTGGCTGAAGCCGAAATCCGGCGAGCGGTGCAGCCCAGCCACAAAGCCGTCCACCACGGTCTTCGCCAGCAAGTCCAGCGAAGAGATGCCGGCCAGCACTTCGGGATCGAGAAACCGCTGCATCAGCCCTCCTTGGGCCGCTGCGCCTGCGCAATCAGTTGCTTGAGAATGTCGTCCGCGTCCACGCGGTCCGACTCCGCGTGAAAGTTCAGCAGAATGCGGTGCCGCAGCACCGGCACTGCCACTAAGGTGATGTCCTCGTAGGTCACGTGATAGCGCTTGTGCGAGAGCGCCCGCGCCTTCGCAGCCAGCACAATGAATTGCGCCGCGCGCACGCTGGCCCCATAGTTCACATACTTCTTGATCAACTCGGGCGCGTTTTCACTCTTCGGCCGCGTGGAGCGCACCAGCCCGATCACGAACCGCGACAGCGTCTCCGCGATCGGCGTCATGCGCACCAGTTGCTGAAAGTCGAGCATGTCCTCGGCTGAACTCACCGCCTCCACATTCGCCACCCGCGTCGTCGTGGTGCGGTCAATCACCTTTAATTCGTCCTCGGCGTTCAGGTCCTCGAGAATGGTGTTGAAGAGAAAACGGTCCAGTTGCGCCTCCGGCAGCGGGTACGTGCCTTCGAGCTCGATCGGGTTTTGCGTGGCCAGCACGAAGAACGGCGACGGCAGGTGGTACAGATGCCCGCGCACCGTGCACGAGTGTTCCTGCATGGCTTCGAGCAGCGCCGATTGCGTCTTCGGCGGCGTGCGGTTGATTTCGTCCGCAAGCAGGATGTTGCCGAAGATCGGCCCTTCGACAAACGTCCACTTGCGGCGGCCGGTGGACAAATCCTCTTCAATAATGTCGGTTCCCGTGATGTCCGAAGGCATCAGGTCCGGCGTGAACTGGATGCGCCGGAACACAAGTCCCAGCGCATCGGCAATCGTCCGCACCATCAGCGTCTTGGCAGTGCCCGGCATGCCGGTCATCAGAACATGGCCGCCTACAAAAATCGCAATCAGTATTTCGTCCAGCACGTTCTCCTGGCCCACGATCACCTCGCGCACCTGCGTGAGGATCTTCTCGCGCACTTCGTGAAAATGCTCGATGCGCTCTTGAAGCAGCGCGGCGTCCTGATTCAATCCGGCAAAGGTCACCATAGATTCTCTTTCCCTTCAATTGGGTTTTGCGGACGGTCCCTGTAACTCCAGCAGTAACTTCTGCGCCGGCCGGTAATCCGGCGCGGTTTCAAGAGCGGCCAGCACGCTGTCCTGGGCCTTGTCCTTCTGCCCCGCGGCGTAATACGCCTGCGCCAAGTCGAATTCCGCTCCGGCCTTGTCCACCGGATTCGACGCCACCAGCGCGTTATACTCGCGAATCGCGGCGTCGTACTGTTTCCCGGCGTAGAGCAGATCGCCGAGCCGCCGGTGCAGCTCGTCATTTTTCACCGGGTAGATGTAATTGATGCGTTCGAGCGTCGCCACGGCCTCGCCACTCTGCCCGGCGTCCTGCTCCAGCGCCGCCAGCCGCTTTAACACGTCCGGCGCCTGGCCGCCTTCATGCTCGTACGCGGTCAATATCGCCATCTCACCCGTCTTGTCGCCCTGGGCCCGGTCCGCATCCGCTATCAGCTCGTACACGTTCGCATCGTCCACGTACTGCGGATACATCGCCAGCGCCGCCGGACCTGCCTGCGCCACGGTTCCGTAAGACTTTTGCGCATCGGCGGCCACCAGCGCCTTCAGCTTTTCCCGCCAGGCGTCGAAATTCGCGGCCTCGGTCCCGTATTTGCCGTTGATCCACGCCATGTATTGCTGGTCGAACTGCTCCGGTTTCAGCCCCAGGTTCTGCTCGATGGCCTGCGGCGTCGTTGTCAAATGAGCATACGAATGCACCATGTCGAGCAGCTTTCCCGCGCCCCACTTTTCCTGGATGTAGTCGCAGATGCTGCCCGCCTCGAAATAAGAGACGATCACCTGCGAGGGATACTGCGGATACACAAATCCCCGGTCGAGCTTCTCCACCGGCAGCAGCTTCTTGTCGCGAATCGCCGCCAGCACCTCGGGTGTGACCCGGTTACGCCACTCCGGCGAGCGCTCGCCTTCTTCGTGCACCGCCAGCCCCTCGGTAAACCAGCGCGGCACGCGATGATTGGTCGCCGTCAAAATGAACACGTGGCTCATTTCGTGCCACAGCGTTGCGCCCCAGTTAAAGTCGCCGGGTTTGCGCGCCGAAGGGCTGTCCATCGCCACCACTTCACCAAAGGTTACGCCCAGCGCGCCGAGTCCCGGCATTCCCGTGGTGCGCACCGCAAAGTCTTCGTGGTTCGGATAAACTTCCACCTGCACCGGCCCAGGCAGCGTCATCTGGTACTTCTTCGAGTAAGCGGCGATAATCCTGTGCAGCTCCGGCTGCATGTACGGCAGCAGTAACGCAGCTTCGCTTTTGTCCAGCTTCAAAATGGTTTCGCTGTCGCGGAACGTCTCGTAATTCTTGTAGCTGTCCAGCAGCCGCAGACTGTTCACCGTCGCCGCATCGCGGTAGCCATTGTTGTAAGCCAGCTCCAGCTCCTGGTAGGGCTCATCCTCCTTGCCCAGCCGCATCAAATCGACGCCCAGCTCGGAGTGCGCCGACCACAGCCGCGGATTGGCCTCGATCGCCTTACGGTAATAGGTCACCGCCTCTTCGTAGAGGTAGTGCAATTCGAGCTGGCGCGCCGCCAGCTCATAGCCCTCGCCGTAGCTGGGATTGATCGCCGCGATCTTCGCGAACCAGGCATCGGGCGAACGGTCGCCGATCAGCTCCATGGCCGCGTGAATCGCCATTGCATCCAGCGCGTCGCTCTCGAGGGCGATCGCCTTGTCCGCCTCCGCTGCCGCCGCATCGCGATCGTCATTGGTCAGCGCAATATCCGCCATCAGTTCATGCGCCTCGGCCAGCTTGGGATCGAGCGCGATGGCCTTCGCGGCATACTCCTCGGCGTGCCCGTCAAATCCGTCCATCGAAACGGCAGCCAGCCCCACATACGCTTCGGCGTTCGACAGATCCTTCTCCAGCGCCTCCTTGAAAAGCCCCTCCGCGTCGGCGTCATTGAAGCGCTCGTGCAGCAGCATGCCCCAGCGCACTTTGTAGAGCGCCTTGCTGTCCTTGGGATCGGCCGCCAGCCGGAACTGCTCGTTGGCCTGCTCCCACTCCTGCAACCCCCAAAAGCCCTCGGCGCGGAAATACGCATCGTCGCTGCGCGTCAGGCTGTCAAAGCAGGCTTGCGCCTCGGGGCCATGCCCATGCTTGCGCAGCGCCCAGCAATCCGTGGGAACCGCCGCGTGCGCCACCACGGCGCACGCCGCCAGGAGGGCCGAAATCGCCAGCGCGCGCCTCATTTCTCCAGCTCCTCCTGCACCTTCGCCAGCGACACCAGCGCCGTGGTCAACTGCTTCTTATAGTCATCCGGATCCATCGCCGGCTTTTGGTACTTCAGCATGTCGATCTTCTCTTCGAGATCGTCCTTCTGCTTGAGCAACTCTCGCTTCGCCGGGTCGTTCATCGCCTCCTGGCTCGCCCCCGTGCGCAGCAGCGTGAAAGTCGAAAGAAACAAACCCTCGCCATTTCCCGCTTCGCGCACCGGGTCGCCGGAGCCGGTGTCGTTAAACACCGCGTGCTCCGTCGCCAGCCGTTTTTGCGAGTCGTAAAACGCCGCGGTTTTTGTGGTCGCGTACGTGAACGCCTCCATCGCGCTCACCGATCCGCTCTTGTCCGTATCCGCCGACGGATCCTGGAACGCCTCCACCCAGTAGCGCGCAAAGACCGTGGCGTTCTTCTCCGTTCCCGACTTGGTGGCCGCAATCACCGCGCGCCCCGGCCGCTCCAGCGCCGGCGCCGCCCCCCCGCTCGCACTCGTCGTCACCACAATCAACTGTCGCTTCGAGGCAATATGGTTGCACATTTCGGCGATCTCGCCCGCCGTCAAATCCGGCCCCACCAGGTTGAACTTGTACTCAACCCCGTCATACGAGCCATGCCCGATCAGCACCAGCACAAAATCGTCGTCCGCCTTGATCTCGCGCGCGGTTTCCTCCAGCGCCGCCCGCAACTGCGCCGCCGTCGATTGCGCGCCCGTCAACGTGGTCACGTGCGCCGCCGGACCCTCGGCCGTATAAACCCGGCTCAACTCGTTGGCGTCCGCTGTAAATCGCTGCACGTAATCCGGCTCCCCGCCCAGTCCGGCCACGATCACGAAGTACGTGACCGCGCGCGCCTGCGTCGCCATCGCCAAGACCAGCACTGCCAGCAACGCGCGCCTCATATCACGCCCCACTTCCGGCGCAGCAGCCATTCCAGCAGCGGCAGCCCCAACAAAAGCAGAAAGACGATCGGCATGTCCCACAACTCCTTGGTGCTGCGCACGGAGATGCCGGCTTCGGAATACGAGATGTCGCGCGGCAGATTCTTCAGGTCCGTCGACTTCCAATAGCGCCCGCCGGTTTCTTCGGCAAGCTGCTCCAGCAATCGCCGGTTCTGTCCCGTATGAAAGTTCTCCGCCACGCCGTCTTCCCGTTGAAAGGTCAGCACATCGCTTCCCAGCGGATCGGACTGGTCGGAGGCCGGGCTCGCCGTCACCTCGGCCAGGTACGTGCCCGGCTTCTCCGCTGTCCAATCCCCCTGGTACAAGCCGGGAGTGTCTGCCGACGGTGTAAGATCGACCATCGTGTTCACTCCGCCCGGCCCCACAATGTGCGCCGCCACGTCGGCGTCCGCCGAAGGCTGAAACTGCGCATTGCGCACCTCGGCCGAAATCTGCACCTGTCCCGCATCCGCCAGCAGCCGCGCCGGCATCGACGCCGTCACCGGTCCCGGCGACTCCGCAATCAACCAACGCAAAAGCTGCTGCCAGAACAAATCGTGCGCGGGATCCCCCAGCGGCTCGCTCATCTGCCAGCGCCACGTCCCGCCGCTGGCCACAATCGCCGTGCGACCGTGCCCGTACTGTTGCGTGATCAAAAACGGCATGCGCCTTCCGTTCGCGTGCATGTCCACCAGCACTGTCGCGCCCGGCTTCGCGGCCCCCGGATCTTCGTAGTCGGCCAGGTAGGTCAGCTCCCTCCATACGTCGGCGTTTTTCGCCGGATCATCGAGCAGCCGTGTGACCGGCGAGTCCATCCCGGCCGGGGTCAGCTCCACGGTCGCCGGGTCGCGATGAAAATTCTGGTTCCCCGCCGGCAGAAACGTGGGCAGCAGATCGCTCAGGCTCGATCCCGCCCAACCACCGTCGCTCAGCGACGAATCCCCGCCCAGAAACAGAATTCCCCCCCCACGCTGGTCCACGTATTCGCGCAGCAACTCCTGTTCGAGCGGGGTAAAGTAATCGGCTTGAACCGACCCGATAATGATGCCCGCATATCCGAACAGATCCTCCGCCCGCACCGGGAATCCCTCCGCCAGCTCATTGGGATTGGTGATGCCCTGCCGGTAAACCTTGTTTTCGCTGGTGCGCAGCATCGAAACCACCTGCACCGTCGGATCGTCGTCCTCAGCGCGTCGGATAAACTTGTACTGCCAGCGCGGCTCGCCCTCCACGTACAGAATCTTCCGCTTCGCGTCGCTCACCAGGATGGGCCGCGTTACCGCGTTGTTGTTCAGGTTCTCTTCGCCGGGTAGCGGCTCGACGCCAAAGGTGAGGCTTTTCGCGCCCGCCGCGCCCACAGGGAAGAAGAGCGACTCCGTCTGAACTCGTCCCTCCGGCGCCAGCGTAATTTCCCGCTCGGCAACCAAACTATCGCCGTTGCGCACCGTCAATGTGGCCTTCTGCCCCGCGTAGCCGTGCTCTGTCAGGCTGATCGTGGTGGCCACCCGCGCATTGGCGGTGGCTCGGGGCGCCACGCTCACGTCTTCCACCTCTACGTCGTGCGCCGCCTCCACTTTGCCAAAACCGATCACGTGCACAGGCAGTCGCCGGTTGCGCAGCGCCTGCAACGCGTCCAGCCCGACGCCCGTGCCTCCCAACCCCGACGTGTTCTCCGCGCCATCGCTTAGCAGCAAAACCGCGCCAACGGGCAGATCCGCCGTATCTGTGACTAGTTTTTTCAGGCTGTCGCCGATATGCGTGGCCGGATCGGTAGGCGCAATCCCCTGCGGGTTCTCCACCTGCGTGAGACCGCCGCCAAACCGGTACAGCCGCGTCTGGAACCGCTTCTTCAAGCCTGCCAGCACGCCGTCTTCGAGCGCCGCCAGCGCCGCCGCCTCACGGGTTTCGCCGTTGTTATCCGCAATGGCCATGCTGCGCGAGTCGTCCACCACCACGGCAATGATGTTTTGCTGCGAGCTGAGCTCCGCCACCGTGATCGCGGGCTGCCACAACAGCACCAGGATCAACGCCACCAGCGCCGACTGCGCGCCCCAGATCGCCCAGGCGCGCCAACTCTTCAAATTGGGGACGGCATGACGCAGCCTCCACTGCACCAACAGCGCCAGCCCGCCCGCAGCCACCGCGATGAACACCGGCAGCAGCCAAGCAGGCCAACTCCCCAGCAGCTCGAAACGCCCCTTGGTGAAAACCGGACTGGGGTACTTGAAAAGGAACTGAAACATGCACGCTTCCCGTCTCGCCGGAACTCGTGGCTGTCGATCTTCTGCGCTTCAATCTCGTTTCGGAGAATCCGGGCCTCGATACCGCCAAATATCGTGACAACTAAGCGGGGTTAATGCTTCTCCAGCTCCCCAAATTCGGAGCTTGGGCTGCCTCGCCTTGGTGCGGAAAAAGCGGCCAATGGCCGAATCGGTCAGGGACCTTAGTGAGTCATGCCATAGATGATGAAGTCGAGCCCGACGCGGAAGGCCATTGAAGCGAACGTCTCCGGATAATTAGGATCGTCGGCCCACTCCCATGCGTCGCCCAGGTGCATGTTGTGGCAGATGGCCACAATGATCCGGCCCCTATCGTCGCGAATCGCCCGGTATTTAGGCTGATAACCGTCCTTCTCGTAAGTGCGTCCGGTCCACACATATTGCTCGCCCGGAATCTGCATTTTATTGTCGACGTCGTACAGCGTATGGAAGATTTCATCTCCGCTTTGCAGGTCTTCGACCGGGCGATTGGGGAGCACTTGGCGCATCCCGTTCATAAAGTTCTCCCAGTCCTCGGTGCCATGAAAATCGTCCACCATCAGGAACCCGCCCTTCTGCAAGTACTCGCGCAATCGTTTCGCCTGGGCGGGAGTAAAAGTCCAGTCCTGCACCTGCACCGCGTAAATCCACGGATAGTTGAAAATATCGTCGTTATCCAGGCTCACCACCTGCTCCGTCGAACGCCCGTTGATGCGTGTCAACCGATGCATGGCGATAAGAAATTGTCTGTCCGCTTTGGGATAATCGCGCGACCACGCGGCAAACCCCCAGAAGCCGCGCCGCCCATAAGCGCCGTAGCGCTCCATATTTGAGTTGTAAGCCATGCGCGACCAGTAAAACTCCCCCTTGACGTTGCTGCCGGAGTCGTCGTAGCCAAATCCGTAATCCCCCCTGCGCTGCAAGGCCCACAACCCCATTCCGCACATTGCCACGGCCACAACCACGAGGGCGACCCGGGACGGCTTCATAGAGGACCTCCGCGAAAGGGAAGCGCGCGGCAAAACCGGGAAAGGCGCTCACAATCGGAACGACTGCCTACATCATAGACGATTTTCGATTCACTTGGGTTGCCGTCTCCTCCCTCCAGCCACGCGCCGTTTCGGCGCCGGTTGACCGCGCCCTTGTCCGCCTTCGACAAGGCATGAGACCATCGAGACACATCCCTTAGGGAAGGGATGCCTCGGTGAAACGACGTAATCTGCTTAAGCTCGGCGGCATGGCCTTGGCGCAAGCCGCGGCGCGGATGCCGGCCCAAACCATGCTCGGGGCGCCAACCTCAGCGCAATCGCAATCACCAGCGCCTGCCCCCGAAGCCTCGCCGGCGCCCCAGGGGAAAGCAGACTATACGCTTCGTATCGCGCCAGTTACCGTTGAGCTCGACCCCACCCACATTCTCTCCACCATCGGCTACAACGGCTCGTCTCCCGGTCCCGTCCTGCGCATGAAAGAGGGTAAGCCGGTCACCGTCGATATCATCAATGAAACCGATACTCCCGAGCTCGTGCACTGGCACGGCATGTTCATTCCGCCCGAAATGGACGGCGCGGAGGAGGAGGGCTCTCCCTTTGTGCCTCCCCATGGCCGGTGCCGGGTTCAGATCACTCCTCGGCCAGCGGGCTGCCGCTGGTATCACACCCACACCATGGCCATGGACGATCTGCACAAAGGCGGTTATACCGGCCAGTTCGGATTTCTCTACGTCGACGGAGGCGACGACCCCGGCCGGTACGATCAGGAACTCTTTCTCGCCGTGCGCGATTGGGAGCCGTACTTCACCGCCTCCATGGAAGACGATGACGACGACACCCATAGCGGTCCGCTGCTCGAAAAGCCTGCGGTCATGAATACCGAGCCCGACGGCCTCGAAGTCAATTCCATGACCTATTCGATCAACGACAAGGCCCTCGGCTCCGGCGACCCCATTCGCGTCCGCCAAGGCCAGCGCTTGCTTATTCATTTCCTCAACGCCAGCGCCATCGAAAATCGCCGCATTGCCCTCGCCGGCCACAAGATGAAGGTCATCGCCATGGACGGCAACCCCGTCCCCTCGCCGCAGTGGGTCGATTCCATCTTCCTCGGCGTGGCCGAGCGCATCGACGTCATCGTCGAGATGAATAACCCCGGCATCTGGATCCTGGGTGGAACCGAGAAACCGGTTCGCGATGCGGGCCTCGGCGTTGTCGTCGAGTACGCCGGCCAGCACCAGCAGCCGAAGTGGATCGATCCGCCACAGACGCCATGGGATTACACCATCTTCGGCAAAACCGGCGCCGCCTCGCCGCCTCCGCAGGAGACCATCGAGCTGATTTTCGGGAAAATCCCCGGCGGCGCGGGTAAGTTCAATCTATTCCTCGTCAATGGGAAGCCCTATCCCCATAAAGGCGAGTTGGTTCTCCACGAGGGCGCGCGCTACCGCCTCGTCATGCGCAACCAGACCGACGACGCCCATCCCATGCACATGCACCGTCACCTCTGGGAGCTGGCCTCCGTCAACGATAAGCCCACCGCCGGCATCATGAAAGACACCGTCGTGGTGCCCTATTACGGCCGCGCCGTCGTCAATTTCACCGCCGACCAGCCCGGCCTGACCTTCTATCACTGCCACATCCAGCAGCACATGGACTACGGCTTCAAAGCCCTCTTCCGCTACGCCTGACGTCCTGCCTCTCTTGCAAGCCTTGCGCTTCGACTCTCACTCCGCCGCTTTCACTTTCACCACAAAATAATTGAAAACCGCTCCCGGCTTGGGTTTCACCTGGTGCGGCAACTTGGGTGGAATGACGACCACATCTCCCGGGGCGAGTGCTCTCTCCGCGCCGCCCTCAATCCCCGATGCGCGCAGTTCGTTTGGCGCGGTCTCCTTCGGGTCCACCATCTTGCCGCCGTAAATCAGCGTGGCGTGGCCGCTTTCAATAACCATAATGTCCGACTCGGTCGCATGGTACTCCGCTTGCCCCGGACCCTCCCGGTGCACCAGCAGAAAGCGCTGATTTCCTTCGGTCGCAATCGTCTTGAGCCCGAGCTTGGTGGCGTCCAACTGCGACGAAAGCGCATTGCTCATGTCGATGATCTGCCCCTTCGACCAGAAGTGAAATCCCGCCGGCGCCTCGTCCTGTCCCAGAACCACGCCCGACGCCAGAATCAGCACCCCCACGCTCGACGCCAAAAGCAGCGCCCTCGCCAGTTTCTTCATTGTTCCTCCTTGTGTTTTTATCTCGAAGTTTTTGTAGCGGTTCTCCAATTGGTGTAGAGCAGAACCTCGAACGTTGAGTGGCGTTTTTCCCAAGAAAACGCCACCCGGCACGCCCCTCAAAACTTCACGGGAATTGGAGAACCGCCGTAATTCGCCCGATGTTGAACTTCAGTCGTCGCGCGACATAAACAATAAGAGCGCTTGCAGGCAAACTATACCGGCCCGCAATTGCTTTTAGCAATGCACGAGTCTTCACGCGCCTTTTTGTATCAATGTGCGCCTCGCCTGGGAACCCTCTGGCCGACTTCTGTCCTAGAACCAGAACTTCGTCCCGAACCGCACAACACGCGGCGACACTATGGTTTCGATCACCCCAAAGGTAGTTGCGCCGGTGAGATAGTCTGTGCTCACCGCCGCACTGCTGTTCAGCAGGTTGAACACCTGTACGTTGCCCTCCACATGATATCGCTCGTGTATGGCGAAGTCCTTGGCTGCCTTTACGCTGAGATTGTTGATCACAGGCCCTCGAAATTGACCATAGGGACTCACATTGACGGTCTCGCTTTTCTGGGTTAGCGCACTACTGCTGAAGACCTCGGTTTGTTGTCCTGGGGTTCCCGACGCCATGGTCAAGAAGGACGAAAGGGTGGTGCGCCAAGGCAGATTATAGTAGACATTGGCGTTAATTCCCCAGTTAAAGGTGTTGTCAATCGGGTAGAACCAGCTGTTGGGATCTCCATAAAGGTTCGCTGTCCCGTTGATCCACCTGTGATAGTTCGTACCCCAGAAGGATCCTGCCGCGGCCCATCTCGCCGTGGTGCGCTTAGCAAAGCCGATCATAATGGTGTTATACGTGTCTGGCCGGCTGGAGGGAGTATTCAATTGCTCATTTGCGAGTTTTCCACTTCCCTTGGCGTAGGTGTACAGCGTTATCGGGTTACCGTTGAATTCTGTGAAGGTGACCGGGATATTGTAGACATGCCCAACATCAACGCCAGCCGCTTCTGATGGATAGAGGTTGTAGATGCCGTGGTGCACGTAGCTCAGAGTGACCGCCATGTCGGAAGCGACCTGGCGCTCGACGCTGGCGTCGTATTCGTATATTTTGTCCTGTTTGAGACTGGCGTTAATGACCTCGCTAATTCCTCCAGTCGCCGAGATGGGCGTCAGAGAGGGGAGCGACGCGAGAAACGCAGATGTCGCGTCGCACTGATATTCCACGGGCGCCAGCGCGGCGGTAGCCTGGCATGGGCCGGGCCAGGCGTATACCGTATCTGACTGGGCGTTCGATTCGTACTGCTCTCCAAAGGCGTCTCCCGGGGTGTCACCGAACATTCCAAAGAAGCCCTTGACGACGGTCTTTCCGTTCCCGGCCACATCCCAGGAAGCCCCAATCCGCGGGACAACATCCGTCCAGGTAAGGAGGTCCTGCTCAGGAAAGGTTGCGGCCGGATATATGTCCGCGAATTGCCCCGCCGGCTTAGTCTGGGTAGGGTTAAAAGCGTGAAACCGGTCGAACCTTACGCCCAGGTCGAGCGCGAAACGCTTGATCGTCCAGGTGTCGGTCGCATAGAACGCTAGAGTTCTTAGGTCACTGATCGAGGTTGGAATGGGAAAGTTATAAACGATAATCTCGTCCGGTACGCCGTTGTCGAACTCCAGTAGATAGTCGCCGCTCGCATTGTCGTGCAATACTTGGGATCCCGCGGATTCCCAGGCATCGTCTGTGCCAAAAGCGAACTGGTGATGCCCTCCGAGGAGGTGCGGGTTGGCGGGGATATAGGTGAAGGTTATGGGCGTCTCATAGCGATTCTGAGGCTTGGAATCGTCAAGCGTCGGGAACGGTCCGGTATAAAGATCGTTGGTCAACTCCTCTTCGCTCGGCGAACCGGCAAATTCGGCGCCTTTCGTAAAGCCAAATTGCCCGATTTGACTTACGGGCTCAGGTTCGTAGTCCACCTTGTAGCCGGCATATCCAAATTCTCCAACGACCACCATGCGGGGACTAATCACCGTATTAACTTGTGCCGCCCAGACTTTGCCGGGCTGCAACTCATACTCGTCGGCTGGAAGCGGGCGAGTCGGAGAGGGATCTTCTGAGGTAATATTCTTGGTCGCGTACAGTTCCGAAAAGACCAGCTTCGTGCTCTTGGAAAGCTGATAGTCAAACTTGCCGTCGTACTGCGGAAGAAAGCTCTCGAACGTTGCGTTTGGCGCATCCGCGCATGTCCAGCAGCCACTGGCGTCGGGCCCCCCTTTGAAGCTGGGCGAGCCCTCGTTGATGAGTTGCTTGTCGAGCCCGCCGTAGAACCATAGCTTATTGCGGATGATGCGCCCGCCAATGTCGGCGGCGTAGTCGTAGTAGCCGTCTCCGACGATCGGATTGCCAAACTTAAGGTTGTTGGGAGGCGCCGCTTCGGCTGCGGTAATATTGTTTGACTGAAAACCGGGACGCTCAAAGTCGCCTTGTGCGTCTCCATGGAAAGTATTCCCGCCAGACTTCATCACGGCTTCCTCAGCCACACCGGGGAGCCCAACCTCGGCGTTGTTTCCGCTGGTCTTGAACTCCGCCTCGCTAATTGCCATAGAGTCGAGGTAGACGCGCCCGTCCGATTCGTGGCCGGTAAGGGTGTTCATGCCCTCGATTCGAAGATCGGACTGAAGCGTATCGGTGTCACTGCCGCTGACGCCAATGCCGTCCGTCATGACCGCATCGTCTGCGGCCAGCGAGCTGTCGCCAACGTCCGGAGACCCCTGCAGAGCAACACCTGCGGCCATCGAAAGAATATCCTGCATTCCCAAGGGTTTAGGCACCAGGGTCAAGGTCTCCCCTTCGAGTGTGCTGGTGACGGACGTGGAGACGGTGTCAATGACTGGACCTTCAGTCGTTACTACGACTTCGGCAGTGGTGGCGCCGACGGGCATCACCGTGTCGATCTTCGCGGTAAATCCAACCGTCAGAGTTATGCCCTCCTTAACCATCGTGCCGAAGCCCGCTGCCGCGAACGTGAGCTTATAAACCCCAGGCGCCGGCAGCTCGACAAACTTATAGTTGCCCCCCGCGTCGGTGCTGCCGGTGAGTTGGGGGACCTGCAGCGCGGGGCTTGTTACGGTGACTGTGGCGTTGGAAATAACGGCTCCGGATTTGTCAGTCACTACGCCAATGATGCTGGCGTTTTCGCCTTGCGCCTGTGCCCACGTCGTCGTAGACATGAGCCCCGCGCCGATCATAACTATCATGACGGCGAGCAAACGAATTGCTCGATGCTTCCTGTCCACGTTGTCCATCGTCGATCCTCCAATCAGCAGCGCCTTTCTCCGGCCCCGATCCACCTGCCTCGGATTCGAGGTGATTGCGCAGAAGTTGAAGAGACCCAACCGAGGCAGCGAAGGCGATCGCTCGTCACTTCGGCAAGGAATTTCACTTGAGCTGAATCGGCTGAACGTAAGCCCCATCTCCAGCCGAATCCCAAACTGAGAACCGGACCCACTTCTTGCCTGTGGCGTCAAAGGGAATTTTGAAGCTTTTGGTCCCAAAAGGAAGCGTATCGGTCAGACTGATCTTTTTGCGTTCCACATTCGTCCCGTCGCTCCACACCAGTTCTGCGAATTGAAGCGGGAAGGTGTACTCAATGTTGGCCGTATAGGAGCTGTGCGCGCCTGACCCTTCCACTCCCCAGCTATGGAAGAGCACCTCGCCGGTAGTCCCGTAGAAGTCGCCAGCGCGAATCCCTTCCACCACCGGCGCCCAGCTCTGGTTGTACTCAGGAACGCTGGCCATTTTGATGTAGTTCACCGCAAGCTGCGGATAGGTTTCATCGCTCGGCCATTTGGTGTATGTGTCGCCTTCGGCAATCCCGAACTTCGGCTTCGGGGCCCAGTTGCTCATGTCGTCCATCGTGCCGAAGCAGCGCACCTGGCACAGCTCAGGCTGCGAAAGGTCCAAAGGCAGCGATTCCCACGAAGCGCCGATGAACCGGTCGCT
>JASHOC010000255.1 GCA_030041305.1 Acidobacteriaceae bacterium | reverse complement strand
AACTCGCGCCGCTCGGCATTCGAGTGAAGGTTGTAGAACCAGGCATGATTCATACGGACTTCGGCGGGCGTTCGTTCGAACTCAATAACGATCAGGCACTCGCGGAGTACCAGCCTCTTGTTCAGGGTGTAGCGGCATCCTTTGGCTCGTTCATGCAACATGCTTCATCGCCAGCGGCGATTGCCGAGGTCGTCTATGCCGCGGCTACGGACGAGAGCGATCGGCTGCGCTATGCTGCCGGCGCCGACGCGGAGCAACTGCTCGCAGGGCGGTACGCTGCAGACGACGCCGAGTTCTTCGCCGGCCTAAGAGCGCAATTTGGGATGGCTTGAATCGAGGATGGTAGAGGCATGAAAGTCGTTTTCTTTGGCGCAACAGGCATGGTGGGGACAAGCGTTCTCCGCCAGTGCCTTCTCGAGCCTGACGTAGAGGAAGTTCTGTCGATTGGCCGGAGGCCTGCGGAAGCGAACCATCCGAAGCTGCGTAATCTGGTGTGGCCCGACATGTTCGACTTTGACGCGAAGGGGCATTCGTTTAGCAGCTATGACGCTTGTTTCTTTTGCCTGGGCGTCTCTTCTGTCGGCATGAGCGAGACTGACTATGAACGCATCAGCTACCAGCTCACGATGAGCTGGGCGCGGATGCTCGCAGAGGCCAATCCCAAGATGCGATTTCTCTATGTTTCCGGCATGGGTACGGGAGGGAAAGCGATGTGGGCGCGAGTGAAGGGTCGCACGGAGGATGACCTCCTCGCGTTGCTCTCGGAAGCCGCGATGATCCGCTTGGCTATGCTGCGGCCGATGCACGGCGAACACCCGAGGATGAGAGGAGGCAGATTCATGGCTGCCGTGCTTTCGCCTGTTTACCGGCTTGTGCACTGGATCTGGCCGAGCGGAGTCATCACGAGTGAGGAATTGGGCCGGGCCATGCTCCGGGTGGCAAAGCAGGGAGCGCCAAAGCGGGTGCTTGAAAACGCCGACCTCGTGGCGCTGGCGCGAAAAGCCCGAGACGGGAAGCCGTAATGCCGATGCCATCCAACACGTATGCGCTCGATACGACCTGGCGCACAGTGCTGAAGGATCTCGGCATTATGCCGGCCGATGCATTGCGGCGCGCCGGCCTTCCGGACGATCTTCTACAACAACCGTCGGTCCGGCTGGTTCCCGAGCAATACTTCCGGCTCTGGAACAGCATTGAGGCGGAATACGGGGGTTCTCCGCTCGCGATTCGCCTGTGCGAGGCGACCCGCAGCGAGTCGTTTTCGCCGCCGTTGTTCGCGGCATTGTGCAGCCCAAACCTGTTGGTGGCGGCTCAGCGCATTGCGCAATACAAGGCGCTTATTGCGCCGATGGAGCTGCGCGTCACAGAGGAGCGCGGCAAGGTTTTGCTCGAATATGTCTGGCTGAACGAAACGCCAAAGCCGCCGTTGACCTTTGTGATGATGGAGTTGCTCTTCTGCGTCACCCTAGCCCGCCTCGGAACGCGAGAGTGGGTGTGCCCGATTGAAGTAACCACCACTGCGCTGCCGTCATCTGCCGTTAGGTACGAGAGATTTCTCGGAGCGCGTATCCGGCGTGGAACAAGGCATCGTGTTGCTTTTGCGGAGGCCGATGCGACGCTGCCATTCCTTACTTCGAACGAGCCGTTGTGGGCTGCGTTCGAGCCTGCTCTGCGGCAGCGGCTCGCGGATCTGAATGAATCGGCCACGACCGGTGAGCGTGTTCGTGCAGCACTGCTTGAAGGGATACCGAGTGGGCTGGTCACGATCGGTGCAGTTGCTCGCAGGCTTGCGGTGAGCAAGCGAACGCTTCAGAGGCGAATCGAGGCGGAAGGCAGCACCTTTCACCAGTTGTTGAACGAGACGCGAGAAGCGCTCGCACGCCACTACCTTGGGGAAACTGAGCTTCCTCTCGCAGAAATCTCTTTTCTACTCGGTTTTAACGAAACCAATTCGTTCTATCGCGCTTTTCGGACCTGGACAGGAACGACTCCGGACAGCGTTCGGTCGGTACGGAGTCAGTAAAGACCTGTCGGCTTTGTCCTAAGATCGGCCGAGACGGGGCAAATCCTATGAGGATCTCTCGGTTTGCCCATTCGCTCACTTGATTTCCTGACCATAGCCCTAGCGCGCATGAGTCGCGACTTTGCTGCGCATATGGATATGTCATGAGTCTTCGCCAACTCAACCATCGTGGGACCTGTCGAACGATAGGTGTCCATAATACTTCGGAGATTCGGTGGCAGTCGTGCGATACCCGCTGTCAGGAGCCGAGATTGCTCTTTAAGGAGCACGGTTCTTTCGATATCAATCGTTGAATCCTGAATGAGTTCTACAAGCGACACTCCCTCGCCGGCGGGATCCTCGGATGCGAGGTACGGTCGGTTTCTACGGCCTGCCGATGAAGAGGATCGCTTAATCGGAATCACAGCCTCGTCGAGGGAACCCCGGTCAAATTAGCATGGACGGATTAGATTTGCGATGAAGTGAGGTTCGGTGATTTTACGGTCTCAATGACAAAGTCGAGGAATGCGCGCGTCTTCGGGGGAAGATAATTGCGAGAGGGATGTAATGCATAGAGAGGGAATCGCTCATCAAGCCAATCAGGAAAAATAACCTCAAGGCGTCCACTCTGAATCAACGATTCGGTCCCAAGCTCCAGGACTTGTGTAATACCATAGCCCGCGAGGCAGACTGCGTGAACGGTCGGAACATCGCTGAGGAGGAGCTGCGCGTTAGAGTTGATTCTGATTTCCTTACGGCCCTGGCGAAAATCCCAGTCGAAGGCGCGCCCGGTTCGAGGGTCCCGAAAATCAATTAGGCGATGATTGCCATGCTCAAGCTCAGAGGGATGAGTCGGACGGCCCGCCTTCCTCAGATAAGCCGGAGAAGCTACTGTGAGGACCCTCGTCTCGAGGAGCTTTCGGGCTACAAGTGCCGATGGGCGAGGTTCACCGAAACGGATGGCAAGATCGAATCCGTCGGCAACCAAATCACCGAGCCGGTCAAGTGCAATCAGCTCGAGCTTTAAGCTTGGAAACCGCTTTAGAAATCGACTCAACTGTGGTCCGAGCATAAGCTGCGAAATAAACGGGTCCATATTGACCCGCAGCGTTCCCCGAACGGCGTCTTTCGACGTGGCCACCGATGCTGCCGCTTCTTCCAAACCCGCAAGCAGAGGAACGATCAGTTCATAGAGCCTGCGCCCTTCTTCACTCAATGTGACGGTGCGGGTGGTGCGCTCGAGCAGACGTATGCCGAGCCGTGCTTCCAGGCGTGCGATTGCCCGACTGACTCCCGATTGCGACATGTTCAGAGATTTGCCGGCTTCAGCGAAGTTTCCACTTCTCACGACAGCGGCCAAAACCCCTAGGCCATTGAGAGTGCGATCATCGAACCTCATGCATCCATGATATTTGATCATGAGTAAAATGCGTAGAGTTGTGATACTTCCCGATCGCTGATCGAGTCAGATGTATGGGGTGCACTGGAAGGGATTCCGCTCCACTCATTTAAAGGGATCTCCCGTTATCGAAAGCAGGAAAGGAAATGAAAATGTCGGTTGGAAGTGGATGGGGAGTCGGAATATATTGCATGGTCGTATTAGGGTATCCGTCAGTCCAATCCATCTGTTCGGAAGGCTGTGTTTTGTGATGGTCTGAAGACATGAACGACGATGCGGCAGGATTGGTGCAGCGATGTAAGCGGCGGAGTAGAGCCGAAGCGGATCAGTTGGTTGGGGAGTTTGAAGACAGTGGATTGACGCGGCAGGCATTCTGCAGCCGGCACGGGCTGTCGGTAACGGCGCTGGACAAGCACCGGCGGCGGCATGGACGGAAAGCGGGTGATGATAGCCGGATGGTTGCGGTAGAAGTGGTGGAGGGCTTGGTGACGCCG
>JASHOC010000254.1 GCA_030041305.1 Acidobacteriaceae bacterium | reverse complement strand
CCATCCTCGCCACCGGGGCCACTGTACTCTACCTGCCGCCCTATTCGCCCGATCTGAATCCCATCGAAAAGCTCTTCTCCAAACTCAAGGCCCTGCTTCGCAAAGCCGCCACACGCAGCGTCGACAGCCTCTGGCAGGAAATCGGAAATCTGCTTAACTCCATCTCTTCACAAGAGTGCTCGAACTACTTCCTCTCCTGCGGTTATGTCAACACTTAAATTGAAACTGCTCTAACGGTGGGCGAAGGGAAATTCTCCCCTGTAACAAGAGAGGTCTACGAATTCGAGGTCTCCGGCCTCAAAGTGGTGCAATCCTGGTTGAACTACAGGATGCGGGATGGCGCGGGCAGGGCCGGTTCGCTGCTCAACGAAATTCGCCCCGAGCGTTGGACTTCTCATTTCACAACGGAACTACTTGAGTTGATTTGGATTCTCGAAGCGACCGTGGAGAGTTATCCCGAACAGTGAGTTTTCGGCGAGGGTGCGTGACGGCGTTTAGCGGCCGTTGATACGTTCAATCAGTGGGCAAGGACCACTGATGTTGGACGGAAGATTCAAATCTCCGATTCCCGAACCAATCGCTCAGTTGCAACGCCAGCTTGAGCAGCATCGAAGCACCCGGCCGCAACGGACAAGGCTGCCGGAAGAGCTTTGGGCAACTGCAGTGAAACTGGCCAGGCAACATGGCTTGTATTCTGTCGCTCACCCGCTGCGGCTGGACTATGTTCAGCTGAAGAAACGGCTTGGCGCAGTTCCGGTTCTTCGCAGGAAGGCCACCAAGCCGGCATTCGTGGAACTGATCTCTGCGCATCCAACGACGATGTCGGAGTGTCTGATCGAGTTCGAGTCCGAGAGCGGCGGCAAGATGCGCATCCAGTGGAAGGGTTCCGGAGCGCCCGATTGGTCAAGTCTGCTTCGCGCGTGGCGGGAAGCGGAGCGATGATTCATATCACGGCGCAGATGCGGGTGCTGGTGGCGATCGAGGCCGTGGACGGACGCAAGGGCATCGATTCTCTTGTTCGCGTGTGCCAGGAACAGCTCTCTGAAGATCCTTTTTCCGGTTGTGTTTTCATTTTCAGAAGCCGGAGAGGAACGTCGATACGGCTGCTCAGTTATGACGGGCAGGGGTACTGGCTGGCGCAAAAGCGCCTTTCTCACGGAAAATTTCGATGGTGGCCGGAATCGAGTTCGCCGGCCAGGGCGCTGGAGGCTTATGAGGCGCAGCTGCTGATGGCAGCCGGCGATGTATCGCGGGTGCGCGCCGCGCCGATGTGGCGGCGGGTGAACGCTGTGGCGTAGAGCCGCATTTTTTCCTTGCGTTCCAAGAAAGACTCGTTCATACTGCGGGGCAATGAGCGAGTTTCGCTATCGCGGGCGGGAGATCAGCACAGAAGACATCCTATATATACGAGCGTTGATCGAGAGTTATCCCGGGGAAAGCCGGCGCAAGTTGTCGGTTCGTCTGTGTGAAGCCTGGCAGTGGCGGCAGGCCAACGGGGCGTTGCGCGACATGGTGTGCCGGGGCCTGTTGCTGATGCTGGAGCGTGCCGGCGAGATCACGCTGCCGCCGGTCAGCTATGTGCGCCATAATCCGCTTATCCGGCGGGCTCGTCCGCAACCAGTGCTGATCGACGCCACTCCGATCGAAGGCCGGCTGTGCGGTCTGCAGCCGCTGGAGTTGGAGCTGGTGCGGCGCTCGGCTGAGGAGCCGCTGTTTAACAGCCTGATGGAGCAGCATCACTATCTGGGCTATGAACAGCCGGTCGGGGAACACCTGAAGTATCTTGCGTGGGCGCATGGCAGGCCGGTTGCATGCCTGTCCTGGTCGTCGGCGCCGCGCCACCTGGCCAGCCGGGATCACTACATCGGATGGGACGCCGCGGCGCGGCGCAGCCGCATCCGCTTCATCGCCTACAACACGCGCTTCCTGATCCTGCCCTGGGTGCGAGTGGAACACCTGGCCTCGCACATCCTGGGGCGCATGGCGGCGCGGATCTCCGATGACTGGCAGCAGATGTACGGGCATCCGATCTACTTCCTGGAGACGTTCGTCGATCCGGAGCGTTTTCGCGGGACCTGTTATCGGGCGGCCAACTGGGTGTTGCTGGGGCGGACGACGGGTCGGGGCAAGCAATCCAACAGCTATGTGCCGAACCGGTCGATCAAGGAAGTTCTTGGCTACCCGCTAAGCAAGCGGTTCCGCGAACTGCTGGGAGGCGCCGCATGAAGCAGCCCAGGCGCCGCGTCGAGGTGAACCTGGAGGAGCTGGACCGGGTACTGGATAGAGCGCGTCAGGCGCCGCTGAGCGAAGAAGATCATCACAAGCTGCGGGAGGCACTGCATGCCCTGGCGGCGATGCTGGTGTGGCCGCGCAACACGGAAAAAACCAGCGCCGTTGTCGAGAAGCCCGAAGGTGCAGAAAGCGACAACGGAAAGCAGTTGGATGACAACGCGGCTCGTGCGGCCGGGCACGGCCGCAACGGCGCCTGCTCATTTAGCGGCGCTGCACGAGTTGAGATCAAACACGCGACCTTGGCCCATGGAGATCGCTGTCCGGAATGCGGCCAAGGCAACGTGTATGCGCAGAAGGAACCCAAGGTGCTGGTGCGCGTCACCGGCCAGGCGCCGCTTGCAGCCACCCTTTATTCGCTGGAGCGGTTACGCTGCGGCGCCTGCGGGCAGGTGTTCACGGCAGAGCCGCCGGAAAGCACGGGCGAGGACAAGTACGATGCATCGGCGGCAGCCATGATCGCCCAGCTCAAATACGGGAGCGGCACGCCGTTTCACCGCCTGGAGCAACTGGAAAGGCAGATGGGTATTCCGCTGCCTGCGGCCACGCAGTGGGAG
>JASHOC010000253.1 GCA_030041305.1 Acidobacteriaceae bacterium | reverse complement strand
GCTTTGCGCTGTTTGTGGGCTCGGCCATCGTGCTGAGCTGGGTGATGTTTTTGATCTCGCGGTAGGTGGGGCGTTGCGCCGGCAGATTCATCTCGTGTCCCGCAACGTTCTTTCCTAAAACGGGAGCCTTTCAAGCGGACCGGTGGCGCAGCCACACCGATGCGTCGAAGACGTGGTTGCAGGTGTAGCCCTCGTCGCGGTAGAGGTCGATGGCCTGGGTATTGGCTTCGGTTACGGTGAGCGAAATCTCCGTGGCGCCCTGGCGCATGAAGCAGAATGCCGCGATGGAAAGCAGTAGGCGGGCCAGGCCGTGACGCCGGTACGCGGGATGGACGCAGAGCTGCGTGATGTGGCCGCTCTGGGGGCTCACGCGTGAGCCCAGCACCATGGCGATGGGCTCGCGGCGGGTGCGGTCGACCACCACGTGCGAAACCGGCGCCGCAAACGTGCCGCATCCGGCAAAACGGACAATGTTGTTCAGGAAGCGGGTTGAGCCGTGCACGGTGCGGTACTGGTCATTGATCAGGCTGTCGGGATGTCCACGATAGGCTTCGCAGATAAGGCGCGCCGCCGGCCCCAAATCGTCTTCGCTCCATATGCGCAGCTCGAGCCCGGGAGGCAAATGGACGGTGGGCGGCGTGCGATGGCCTTCGATGTTCTGAACCATGAAAAGCCGCCGGAAGATGTCAAAACCAGCTTCGCGGAAAAGGACGGCATGGTCACCGGAGGGGTGCAGGAGCAATTGCGATTCGATGCGGTCCACCTGGGGCGAGTTGAGCAACAACTCGAAAAGATGCTTCAGCAGCGTCTCCTCGATGGCTCGGACGGAATCGCCTGCACCCGCCGATTCGCCCATGCGGCCGGAGATGGCGAACACGTCGCCAATCACCGCCTTGGTCTCCTCGTAGACGCTGAAGACATATCCAACGGCCTGCTCGGCTTCCAGGGCGGCATACCCGGGGAGCATATGATTATCGAGATACTGCATCAGCAGCTTGGCCGACGCGCGATAGTCCCAGTGCAGGCGCTGGCGCCAGAGCTCGCCTTCGGCGTCGAGCACGCGGCGCAACATGGGGGCCGCGAAATGTCGCAGGTCGAGAATCTCAATGGAAGTGCCCGCCGCCATGTTCCCTCTGCCTGAAATTTACAATCTACCCGCTCCGCCCTGCTCGTCGCAAAACCATGACCGCGCCCCCACAAGGCGCCACCGCCGCCGGCCCTATAGCGAAACCAGAGAAGGTGCATCTCGGAGCCACGCGTTCAAGCCCGGGGTCCCCAGCGACAGGTCTTCGTCGTTGGGGTGGCAAGGAGCGGCGACCTGTCCCGGAGCCTGACGGAATACAGTATCTCTGCTTTCGCCGGAGGGCGCGGATCTGCCCGGATGCCGGCGCGCGGACAAATGCCCTCCCGGTCACTTTGCCATGAGCGGCGCCGGGGCGCAACTCGAAGAGTCTACGACGTATGTCCGCGCGGGCGCAAAGAGGCTTAGAGTTTGCCCACCAGGTAAATGTCCAGCCCCCGCTCCGGCCAACTGAAGAGCTCCTCGTACTGACGGCCGGCCAGATACTCTTGCAGCACAGCTCCGGTCTGCAAATCTTCCCCGTTTTTCCCCGTCATGCGCGCCACCAGAATGTGCTCCTCGGCGGGCACGCCGCTCTCTTCATAATTCACCACCTCGTGGCTGCGATAGAACGAAAGGCCGTACTCGATGTCGCGACGCACGCGAAAGACGGCCACCGTTTCATCGGGAGGCGCTATCTCCGTCAGCCGTTCGGCAAGCGGACGGGCGGAATAATACCGGTCGAGAAGGTGTATGACGTTCTTGGTGGAGGAGATTTCCGGGATGAAGAAAAACGGCCCCACTCCATAAAGAAAGAAGATCAGTACGATCAGAACGCAGCAGGTCACCGGGCGTAGGCGCTGGACGCCGAAGGCGTGGGTGACGATCAGGATGAGCAGCGCCGCTCCCAGCCCGGCGAGGCCAACGGCCACCATGGCGTGCGCAGCGGGCATATTGACCCCGTGGAGCACAAACCAGGGCAGCAACAGCGTAAACACGGTCAACAGACCGCACACCAATGCATGGCAGACGAGCAGCCAACGGCTGAGGCCCGGCCCGCGGCGGCGGTAGAGATAGTCGCCGGTAAGAATGGTGAGGGGAGGGATGGAGGGCAGGATGTAACCGGGAAGCTTGGAATCCGAAAAACTGAAAAAGACGATCGGAATAAGCGCCCACAGCACCAGAAACTCGGGAAAGGCGTCACCGGGGCGGCTGACTTTTGGCTTGGTTTTTCGGGCGTGGCGCAGGCGCCACTCGGCCACCGAGGTTTGCATGCCGTCGATCAACGAGCGGATGCCGACCACCGACCACGGCATGATCCCCAACGCCACCACGGGTAGGTAATACCAGAAAGGTTGTGCATGGTGGTAACGATCGGTGGCGAAGCGCTCTAAATTGTGCTGGAAGAAGAATTCGCGAAAGAACGTGGGATTCTGATGCTGCACGGCGACGAACCAGGGCAATACCATCGCGAAATAGAGCACGATGCCGGGCCACCAGAGGGAACGGCCCACGATGCGCCACTCGCCGCGCAGTAAGGCGAAGGCGGCAATGATCAGAAAAGCCAAAAGCGGCGCCACCGGGCCTTTGGCGAGCGTAGCCAGGCCGGTGAAAAAATAGATGTCATAAAGCCAGAATTTGGAGTCGGTCTCGTACCAGGCATACCAGCCGAGCAAGCCGATGCACAGGGGCGCGGCCATCTGCATATCGGTGGAGGCTCCGCGCGAAAAGGCGATGATGCCGGCCGAGGCCACGGTGATCAGCGCCGCATCCAAATGCCCGCCGGGGCGGAAACGCCGCATGTGGAGATAGATGAGGGCAATCATGACGAAAGCGAAGGTGGTCGAAGGCAGGCGCGCGCTCCAGTCGTGGACCCCGAAATCCTGAAATAAGAACATCGCGCGCCAGTAATAGAGGGCCGGCTTCTCGAGCCAGGGACGGCCGTACAGGTAAGGAGTGACGCAGGCGCTCAGGCGCCCCTTGAGGGTGTGAGCGGCGTCGAAGCGGGCTAGCATCTCATGAGCGATTTGCGCGTAGCGCGGCTCGTCGGCTCCTACCAGCCCGAGGCCATCGCCGCCGAAGACGGGAACCAGGCCGTACGCGAGAAAAAAGACGGTGAAGACCAGGAACACAGCCACTTCGCGGCTGGTGGCCCAGCCAGGCAGGAAGCGGCGCAAGGTTTTCGGCGCGTCCGGGGCAGGCGATTCCAAGGAAGAATCCATTTGCAGCGGTTCTCGCACGGGCGGCGACTCTTTGGCGCCAGGATCTCCATCTCTAGCTTGCGCGCAGTGGCCTCAGGAGCCCGTCCAACGGCAAGAAGTTTTTTGAGCAACGCGCACCGTTGCCCATCGCTCTTGACCGCCGCGCCCTCCCGACGGCGGATGCGCGCCCCGACGCCCACTGGAGGCGCGCCAAAGCGCTGCATGGCGACAGGGACAAGGCTAACAGATTCGAGCGCAAGCGGATCAGGGCTCGGCCGGCCTTACCGGCCGCTGCGCGCAACCAGAATTTCACTTCTGGCGCCTCATCGAGCGTCGGACGCACCCACGGCGGAACGCAGCCGGACGAGAATTTCCGCGAGCGCGCGTTCGCGAGGCCCATCGACGGTGCAGCCGGCGGCGTTTTCATGGCCGCCGCCACCCAGGCTTTCGGCAAGGGCGGCCACATTGACGCGGCCCTTGCTGCGCAAGCTCAGGCGAAAGCGGCCATCCGGCAGTTCGCGCAGAAACACCGCCGCCTCCACGCCGGCAATCCCCAGCGCGAAGTTCACAATACCCTCGCAGTCTTCCTCTTGGGCGCCGGCGCTTTCCATCTCCTGATGGGTGACCCAGAGCCACGCCAGCAGCCCCTTGCGCTCCAAGTTCCTGAGCGCTGAGCCGAGTAGGCGCATTTTGGAGACAGGCGTCGAAAAGCACACTTCCTGGGCGATGCGCACCGGGTCGGCCCCGGCCAGAACCAGGTCCCGCGCCATGCCGAAGGTTGAGGCCCGGACCGAGCCGTAGCAGAAGCCGCCCGTGTCGGTGAGGAGGGTGACGTAAAGGCAAGTGGCCATGGCCGGCGTGATGGAAACCCCTGCAGCCTTGGCGAGCCGGTAAACCATTGCGCCCACACTGGCTGCGTTGCAATCGATCCAGTTGACGTTGGCGTACGCGCGGGCGCTGATGTGGTGATCGATGTTGATGAGAAAAAAATCCTCCAGGCCCCGGAGTTTGGCGCGCTCCAGGCCATCGCACTCGAGCAGGATTGCCGCGTCGTAAGGGCCGTGGATCCTCAACGCGGTGCGGATTGCTCCAGCGCCGGGAAGGTGTCGATAGAGCGCGGGAATGCCGTCGGCGGTCACCAGGTCGGCGCGCTTACCCATCTGTTCAAGGAGCTTGCCGAACGCCAACATGCTGCCCACCGCATCGCCGTCGGGACGGGAGTGGGAGCAAACCAGGAACCTCTCGCCTTGGCCAAGCTCTCGCAGAATGGCGCCGATGGAACCGCCGGGCGACGAACCTGCATCCCCCTTTCCTGAGGCGCGGTCGCCGGTTTGACCGTCGCTTTCCCGTTGAGGAGATTCCGGATTGGGCGACGCCGTGTTCACCATCTATTTCGAAGGCGCGTGCTGATCCGGAAGCGTTTTGGCCGGTGGAGGCCCCTGGAGCTTCGCTGCCGGGGAAGACTTGTGCGCCCGGTTGAGCAGCTCTTCGATGCGCGCCTGAAAACGGCCGGATCGGTCGGCGAGAAAAATGAGTTCCGGAACGTAGCGGACGCCCATGCGCTCCTTCAGTTCGTGGCGGATGTAACCCTTGGCCGCCTCCAGCGCCGCGATGGTGTCCGATTCGGCCTTGGCGATGTCCTCCACGGCGTTGTCCACCGCGACGAAGACCCGAGCCGTCTTTCCGCCTGGGTTGAGGGCAACTTCGCTCACATAGCACGACGCAATGCGGGGATCGGAGAGCTCGCCCTCGATCATGGCCCCGATCTCCTCCCTCAGGGCTTCCGCGACCCGGTCCTGATGATGCTTGCGCGCCCTGTGCTCCGGCATGGCTCGCCTCCTTCACTGAGGTAAACCATTCAGGATAGCAGAAGTTGCGGCATACGATTACGGCTCAATTTGACCTGTTGCCTTACACCTCGGCGGCGCGCTCCAGTTCCCCAATGTCAATCTTTTTCATGTTGAGCATCGCTCGGAACGCCTGGGGATGCTTGATGAGTTCGGGCAGGCGGGCGGGAGTCACCTGCCAGGAGAGGCCGAACTTGTCTTTGAGCCACCCGCACTGGATCTCCTTTCCCCCGCCGGCCGTGAGCCGCGACCAATAATAATCGACCTCCTCCTGGCTGTCGCACCGGATGACCAGCGAGATGGCTTCATTGAATTTGAACTCCGGACCGCCATTGAGCGCCGTGAATTTGCAGCCGTCGAGCTCGAAGGCGATGGTCAGCACCCCGCCTTTCGGACCGGGCGCGTCGCCCGAATTGCGCACTTCGTCGAGCCGGCGCGAGTTTTTGAAGACGGAGAGATAAAAATCGACCGCTTCCGCGGCGTTCTGGTCGAACCACAGAAACGGCGAAATGCGGGGAAAATCGGCGAAACCGCTCATGAAAACCTCCGGAACTTCTTCATAGAATACGGCTCTCCCGCATGAGCTCGATTTTAGGTTGCAAAATGCAAGTGAATTGCGTAGGATGGCTTCGTGGCCATGGGACCCATGCCGGCGCGGCGCTCGAGATGCCCGGTGAGCATGTCACTGGATTTGCTGGGCGACCGCTGGTCGCTGCTGATCGTGCGCGACCTGATGGTGCGCGGTTACCGCACGTTCCGGGAGTTTCAGCGCTCGGGTGAAGGCATTGCGACCAACATCCTGGCCGAAAGGCTGCACCGGCTTGAGGCCGGCGGGATCGTGGTCCGCGAGCCCACCGGGGACGGCCGCAGCACCCATTACCGGCTTACGCAAAAAGGCATTGCGCTGGCGCCCGTGCTATTGGAGTTGCTGCTATGGGGCGCGCATCACGAGGACTCCGACGCCCCGTGCGCAATCATCGAACAGATGGAGCAAAACCGCGCGGCCGTTCTGGCCGAAACCTACCGGCGGTGGAAGGACCGCGATCCAACGCCCCTGCTTCCGCCCTTTCGCTCGCCAACCGCACCGGCGGCAGCGCCAGCCGCCGCATCCAACCGGCGAAAGTCCAAATAACCCACGCAAACAAATTCACACAGTCAATTCACCCAAATCAGGCGCTTCAAATCCAAAATTCCCCGAAAGGACAAGCGAAACGATGAAGGTCAACACCTATCTGAACTTTCACGGCAATTGCGAAGAGGCGATGAGCTTTTATGAACAGCACCTGGGCGCGAAAGTCATCGCCAAATCCAGGTTTGCCGACATGAGCTCGACGGGCGATCCGCAGAACCTGCCCCCCGGCCTCAACCGGGACGGCATCATGCACGCCCGCTTCACTCTAGGCGACACGGTGGTGATGGCGAGTGACGGCCCGAAAGCCGAGCCCATGCGCAGCGCCTATCTCACTTTGAGCGTGGACAGCAACGAGGAAGCGGAGCGGATCTACAAAGCCCTCACCGCGGGCGGCGAGGTGTTCATGCCCATGGGCGAGACGTTTTTCGCGCACCGCTTTGGACAGCTCAGGGACAAGTTCGGCATCAACTGGATGGTCATTCACGAGAAGCCGATGGGCCCCCGCTAATAGTCGTCGGTTCACGGCAATGGATTGCCGCCCCTTCCGCGGCGAGACCGCGGCAGGGGCAGGCTTCCTCAAATCTCGCGGTGGATGGGAGACACTTTTCAAAGATCGCGCCGATGCTCGGCTTTGAGAGCGATTCCATCCGCACGGGGAGATGCACGGCGGAGAGCCTTGAATCGCTCCGTCGCGGGGACGGCGCCGGGAGCGCCGTCAACCCGTTACTAAAGTTTTCCCCCTCATTCCCAAGCACTTCCACCCCACAACCCCTTGCCGGTCATTTCCCCGTTCTCCGCTACGCTGAAAAGCGTCAAAGGAGCACTCCATGGAATCTCGCTGTCGCTACACCCGCATCAACGGCGCCCGCTGCGCCATGCCCGCCCTCAACGGCCACGGCCTCTGTTTCCAGCACCAGCAGCGCAAGCGCCAGGCGCAACGCAAACCCGCGCCATCCGACCCCAAGGCCCCCGGTCCGCTGGTCAACCTCGTCTACATGGACGACCACACCTCCGTCCTCGCCAATCTCAACGCCATCGCCGAAGCCTTCGCCTACGGCCTCATCGACCACCGCCAGCTCAGCGCCCTCACCCGCCTCATCCAAACCTGCAACTACTTGCCCCGAACCTCGATTGCGCGCAGGCAGCAGATTTTACAAAGCGGTGACAAGTCTGTGACAATTCCGGCTCCTGACTCGGCCTACGATCATAGGCCAGAACGGGTCGACGAACCATAAGCTACGAACGGGTCTATGATCACAATCCAAAAACGGCCAGAGAAGGCGCCGGACCGGTACCCGCCCCATAGTTCGGCGCTTCCCCTCTGCCTGTCCTCAAAAAAGGAGAGTCGAATGATGCAGCTTTGCAGGACCGCAGTCGCCGGCTGCTTCGGCGTGGTTCTTTTCATGCTATCGGCCCCGGCCGAGGCACAATATCAACTCACAAACCTGGTTAACAATCAAGTCGGCCAGGCCCCGACCATCGATCCACTGCTGGCCAATGCGTGGGGATTAACTCGGAGCGCCACGAGCCCTTGGTGGATCAGCGATAACGACACCGGCTGGTCAACCATCTATAGCGCAACCGGAACACAAGAGTCGCTCAAGGTTTTGATTCCCACGGCCGGGAACGGACCAACCTCGCCGCAAGGGCTAAACGGTCCTGGCATGCCAACCGGAATCGTGTACAACGGATCGTCGTCGGATTTCCAGGTTGAAGGCGCGTCGACCAGTTTTATCTTCGCCACACTGGACGGCACCATCAGCGCATGGGCGCCGGGGATAAACAAGAACCAATCGACCATCGCGGTCGACAACTCGGCCCTCAAGGCAAGTTACACGGGCTTGGCCATCACCAGCAATTCCTCAGGGAACTATCTTTACGCAGCGGACAACACCAATAATCACGTGGATATGTTCGACGGCAGCTTCACCCTGGTGAAGTCATTTGGTGATCCGGATATCCCATCAACCTTCTCGGTTTTCGGCATTCGGGACATCAATGGTCTGGTTTACGTCACATACGCCATACCAAACGTCGGTGCAGGAGGCTACGTCGACGTCTTCAAGGAGGACGGCTCGTTCGTGAAGACACTGATTCAAGGACTGCCACTCAACCAGGCATGGGGTATCGCCGCTGCTCCGCCTAATTTTGGCCCCTTGAGCAATACCCTGCTGGTTTCAAACAACTCCGTCGACGGCACAATCAATGCGTTCGATCCGATTACCGGGAGGTTTGTCGGTACGATAAGAGACCGGGAAGGGAGAAAGATTGTTCTCAATAACCTCTGGGGAATCGCCTTCGGCGGTGGAACCGCGAATAATGGTGCGCTCAATGAGTTATTCGTCACCGTGGGTCAGGGGATTGGCACCGCCGAATTGGCCGGCACTTTTGCAAAAATCGTCTTCAAGCCATAACCGACAAAAAAGCTTAAAGGCAAAGACGGATCGAGGGCCGCACGAAACAGGCGGCCCTTTTGCTTGGGCGGTTGGCCGCAAAATTCGTGCTCATGCGCAAAGCGGGCAAGGCTTAATGAGAGGCATAAAAATCAAAACCAGGAATAGCACCGTCTTTTTCGCGATTGCTCCAACCAACAATCGGAGTTTGCCCTGAGCGGGTGTTGTCGTGTCACCGCTGCGCCAGCTCGATCGTACCGGCAGATCGCTCCGATTCTTCACAATATTCGATTCTTCACAATATTCGATATTGAATAGCCTTCTTCACTTGACTTTGTCCATGCTGTGCATAGTATCCTCTATACGCGATTTTCAGAAGATTGCAATCGCTGTTTCTTAGTTCTTGTTCCCCGCCCGTGCTCAACTGAAAAAAAATCGCAAGCGCAATTTGGCGGAGTTGAGGGACCATATTTCAAGGATTACCCACAGAGGGTGCGTCACATCCGATACACGGCAAAAAATGTTGCAAATCAAGTCATGAGAGCACTGCCATGAAGAAACGGAACTTCCAGGATCAGTATGACCGACGGGAATTTATTGAAGCGGCCGGCGTGCTGGCGCTCGGCCTTGGCGCGGCTGCTTTACTCCCTCCCGAAGCGGCGCACGCCGATGGTGAGATGGACCCGAGTTCGAAACCATGGCGGGGCTTGTTTCCGATTGGGCAGACGCCGTTCACAGCGGACGACAAGCTTGACCTCGATTGTCTGGCCGCTGAGATCAGATTCTGTAACCGCAGTCGTATCCCCGGCATATTGTGGCCGCAGGGGTCCAGTGGATGGACAACGCTATCAGAAAAAGAGCGGTTGGACGGAGCCGAAGCCATACTCTCCGCCGGCAAGGGAGGAAACACCTCGTTGATCATTGGCGTTCAGCCGCTCGATGGCGATGTGAATACTGCGATTCGCTACGCCCAACATGCTGCAAAGCATGGCGCAGATGGACTGGTCTCCTTGCCTCCCGGCATCGACAATGGCCACCCCCCCAGGAAGCTCAGCGCTCAGGACTATCGAGACTATTACAAGGCTGTAGGCACGGCGACAGACCTTCCGCTGATGGTGCAGAGCCACGGTGACATGAGCGTTGATCTGATCGTGATGCTCTATCAAGAGGTTCCCACACTAAAGGGCGTAAAAGACGAGACCGGGGATGTTCTTGCCCGTCTTCCGGAGTTCCGAAAGAAGACGGATGGCAAATTGCGGGTATTCGACGCCGACGGCGCCAACCTGATGCTGAATGGTATGACCTTGGGCTTTGACGGCTATATCCCCAAGACCGGCATCGCCGACGTTTCGCAGGCCGCATTTGAGCTCTGGAATGCCGGAAGGCACAAAGAATCATTTGATATGTTCGGCAGGGTGCAGGCGTTTCAGACCATTCCTGGCGCCATGCAGTACGTGTTCACAGCGCGCGGCATCTTTAAGGAGACGACGACCGTTCGCGACGCCCACCGCATTTTCGGCGTACACGGCATGACGCCAGACAACGATGCCCAGAAGGAATTCATCCGTAATGCGCTGAATGACTTTCTAGGGCCTTATCTACGAGCATAGAGTTGCTTCAGAGCACTCAGGTTGCGATGGAGTGCATGCTATTGTGAGTCGTCACGGCTGTGACTGCGTAGAATTTTCCGCCGACACTGCGAGCAATGTTTCTACTTTCGGTTGAGCAAGCTTAAGAGTTTGAGTAAGCCCCTACTTGATCAATCCAAACTTGAAGCATTCGGAGGGACGCTATGTTGCCTGAATCCCGACTCCGCAGTGACCGCCGTTCGTTCATGAAGCTACTGGCCGCCGCTCCACTATTTGCCTCGTTACGCGTGCGTAGCCTCGCCTCCGCCTTGGCCAACTCCGCCGCCGGAATCATCCCCACCTCGCCGAGGGATTGGAACAATAACATCTATACTCGCTTTGGCATACGCCCGATCATTAACTGCCGCGGCGTTTTCACCTACCTCACCGCCTCGGTCGCGCTCCCCCCGGTGCGTAAAGCTATCGAAGAGGCCTCCCACTTCTTCATCGACTTGTTCGATCTGCAGGCGGTTGTCGGTCAGCGCCTCGCGGAGATGTCTGGCGCCGAATACGGCATGATCACCTCGGGCTCGGCGGGCGCCATCTCCTTGGCCACCGCGGCCTGCATCGCCGGCTCCGACCCGAGAAATATCTACCAACTGCCCGACACAACGGGCATGAAAGGGGAGGTCATCATCATGGGCGGCCGCTCCCCCTGGGATAGCTGCATACGGCTCACCGGGGCCAAGCTGATTGTCGTCCCTACGATCGACGATCTCCCCTCGGCGCTCACGTCCCAGACTGCCATGATCTACACTACCTGGCACGACGACGACCGCATTCACCAGATCCTTAAGATCAGCAAGCCCGCGGGCGTCCCGCTGATGGTCGACCAAGCCGCCGGCATCCCTCCATACTCCAACTTCACGCGCTATTCCAAACTTGGCGTCGACCTTTACTGCACCAGCGGCGGCAAAGGCCTGATGGGCCCGCAGGTTTCCGGCTTGCTCCTCGGCCGCAAGGACTTGATTGAAGCGGCCCTCCTCAACGGTACTCCGTGGGAAGGCGCCATCGGCCGTCCGATGAAGGTTGGCAAGGAAGAGATGATGGGTTGCCTCGCCGCACTGGATTACTGGTCAAAGGCCGACACTGACGCCATCAATAGAGAGTGGCAGCGTCGCATGGAGCGGCTTGCGAAGATGGTTGAAACCGTACCGGGCGTGCAAACCTCCATTAAGACCCCTCCTTCCTGGGAGTCGGACAGCTTCCCCACTCTCACCGTCTTGTGGGACGAACAGAAATTCGGTTTTACGGTGGCTCAATGCAATGAGCAACTGCGTGCGGGCAATCCTCGGATTGAAGTACAGACCAACGAGAATCCCAGCGGAGTCCTCGCCCGCATCAAGACTCCCGAAGCGCCCTTGGGCATCGGCCGGCCGAAAACCAACCAACTGCGTATTCTCCCCATCACCATGCAGCACGGTGAAGAGCTCATCGTCGGCAACAGTCTCCGCAAAATCCTCGACAAAGCGCGAAGACAATCTGCGTAAGTGAGCGGTTCTAACTCGAGAAAAGCACTCATGAGGCAGATCTCGCGCCGGAGTCACACTTGGCCCACGGTTGCTGCGTCCCGCAAATCACCTTGTGCACGGTTTGCTTCCATCGATAGGCCTATCCTCAGGCCGCGTTGCACGCGAACAGGATTCAAGAGATGAAATCGACCCTCAACACGCTTTTGTGGTTTTAAGGAATCATCGTAAAGGGATAAGGAGACGACAGCATGCATACAGAAGTTTGTGGACTGTAAAACGAAGCATCCTCTTGGCATCACTTCTAATCGCCGGAGCATCGGGTAGTGCTTTTTCGCAGAACAAGACCATCGGCTTCAAGCCTGGAGCGGTTTTCAGCCAGGGACGAGTTGTGGCAACATGCTTTTTGTTGCCGGTCTGAAGGGAAAACCTGCCAGCGGCACGCTGGCGGACCTTGACATTACCGCCCAGACGAAACTCGCTCTAGAGGCCACCAAAAATGTGGTGGAGGAGGCCGGCTTCAAAATGACGGACATTGTCAGCGTCAACGTCTATTTGGTCGACATTAACGAAATCGACAAAATGAACGAGGTCTACGGGAAAATGATGCCAGATCCAAAACCGACGCGAGTCACTGTAGAGGTAGGGCACATACGCAGCGGAGGAAGGATCGAAATCTCGTGCATCGCCATCAAGCAATAGCGCCGCGGCCTCATTTGCGTGTCCTTACGGCGAAACCCGAGATCCTGCTATGCGGGGCTATCTCTGGAAAGAAAAAACAAAGCAGCCCGGACCGAAGGGGTCCCGGCTGCTTCATGAGCGGCCAGTTCTTTTGTTCTCATCGCCCCGCGCCCTGCCCATCCGCCGATAGCCGTGGTAATCTGCCGATAGTTCATAGCTGAAATCGACAGACGAGCTTATAGGTCAACGGTTAGAGTAGGGGAAGCTGAAGGCAATGAAAAAACTCAATCTCGCACTTCTGACGATGTTGATCGCGTCTCCGGGCCTATATAGCGCGCCGCCCAGGCAAGTTTCTCCCACCTGGCTTCATCGTTACCTCCCGAGCCTTGCCGTGGAAGACGTGGATATCAGCACGGCGAGCTGCCACTATAAGCCGGTTTTAGGCGAGGGGGATTCCGAGGCTCGAGTCGCTCGAAGCATGGCCCGGGTGGGCGAAGTGACGATCGATCCGCATGGGGATTGCAAAGAGGTCTCTTATCCCGGCGAAGAGCAAATCTACTACATTCTCTCTGGCGACGGCGCCCTGAGCTACGGCGGCGAGAAATCTCCGGTGAAGAAGGACGATTATATGTACCTCCCTCCGGGTGTCGGGCACAGCCTGGCCGATGACTCCGGTGCGCCTTTGCGCTTTCTGGTGATGGGGTTCAGGATTCCGCCGGGGACGTCTGTCGTTGTGCCCCCTAAACTCCAGATTGCCAACTCCAATGACGTCAAGCTGCAGTCCGACGCGGGGCATCCGGAATCGACGCAGTACCGTCTCCTGCTGGGAAGCACCCTGGGCCACAACGACAAACTCGACTGCGGCTTGGTTGCGACCAGCCTGTTCCTGATGGAATTCGCTCCGGGAGGGACGAATTTCCCGCACCACCATGATCTGGCGGAAGAGTTTTACTTGGTTCTGGACGGTCATGGAAACATGGCGGCGGGCGGGGGCGAGAACGGGGTCGAGGGACTCCATCCCGCCGGTCCGGGGGACGCCTATTTCTTCCGCCTGAACGCCACGGTGGGCTTCTACAACACGGGAAACACAAAAGCCCACATCCTGGCCGTTCGCTCCTGGTATCCCTTCCCGGAGCGCGATTACCAGAACTGAGGCCTGGAAGAACAGGAGCCGGCAATTTCCTTCGGTTCTGCTCCTGCCCCCAAAATGTGACCGGCTCGCGACCATCCGACCGAATTCAAGCCCTGTCCAGCTCATATTGTTCCTTCTCCCGAGGACAATGTTGGGGGTGGCAGATACACGGTATGCGTCTGGCCAAGTACAGGGTTGACAACGGGCAGAAGTCGGGGATAGGTTACTTTGCGTGTCTGGCGGCGTAGGCGGTGGGGGTGAGCGCGGCAACGCGCTGGATGGGCAGATTGGCGATTCCGGGCAGGACGTTGGCTAAG
>JASHOC010000252.1 GCA_030041305.1 Acidobacteriaceae bacterium | reverse complement strand
GTGGAGATGGTGATGCCGGGCGACAACGTGTCGCTGACGGTGGAGCTGATCACGCCGGTGGCGCTGGAGAAGGGCTTGCGCTTCGCCATCCGCGAAGGCGGACGCACGGTGGGCGCAGGCACCATTTCGGAGATTGTGAAGTAGGGGACGAGTTGTCAGTGGTCAGTGATCAGTTGTCCGTAAGGGCGCGCGGGCGCGGAGAGCGATGAGGCTTCGATGCGTATCAACGAACCGACCACTGGCAACTGAATACCGATCACTGGAAGGGATTGGGATATGCGGGAAATTGTGACGTTGCAGTGCACGGAATGTAAGGAGCGGAATTACTCGACCACCAAAAACAAGAAGACAACCACGGGCCGTCTCGAGTTCAAGAAGTTCTGTAACCGCTGCCGGAAGCACACTCCGCACAAAGAATCGAAGTAAGGCAGCTTCTAGCTGCTAGCTTCTAGCTACTAGCTCTTCATCGATAGGTCGAGCTTCTCGACCTTCTCGCAAGCGGGCTAGAAGCTAAGGGCTAGAAGCTAAGAGCTGTTCTTAGGGGCGTAAGCTCAACGGTTAAACTGCCGGTCTCCAAAACCGGACTTGGGGGTTCGAATCCCTCCGCCCCTGCCAGATTGGGAAGACAGCCAATAGCTGTCAGCTCTCAGCCTGAAGGCCGTTGGATATCGGATAGGGGATACGGAACCAGCGGGAAGATGGAAACTGAAAGCTGAAGGCTAAAAGCTGAAAGCTGCGGCCGGCGGAACGACCGGACGCAAAGGATTTGAAGTATGGCAACGAAGACGGCAATTGAAAGAGGCGATGATCGGTCCGCGAGGCGCCAGGAACCGGGAGCGCTGCAGGAGTTTTCCGGCAGCGCCATGGTTAAGTGGAACGAGTTCACGCGATTCCTGAGCGACGTGCGCGCAGAAATGCGCAAAGTAGTGGCGCCCTCGCAAAAGGAAGTGAAGGTGACGACGACGGTGGTCCTATTCGCGGTCTTCCTCTTCGGCATCTTCTTCTTCGTAACCGACTGGGTCTTTCGCATCTTAGTGAATGGATTGCTGCACAAGCTCAGCGGAATGTGAGAGCGCGCGCAGCGTTGAAAGAGAACAGAATGGCAGATGAGCTGGAAAAACCGGTCGAGGCGCAGGAAGCCGGGCCGGCGCCGCAGGAACAGCGGAACGAGCGTTTCAAGTGGTACATCTTGCATGCGTACTCGGGCTTCGAGCGCAAGGTGAAGGAGTCGATCGAAAGCCGCGTGCAGGCCTTCGGGCTGCGCGACCGCGTGGGCCGGGTGATGATTCCGACCGAGCCGGTCACGGAGATTATCAACGGGAAGAAGCGCACGGTGGAGCGGGTCTTTTTGCCGGGCTACGTGCTGGTCGAGATGGATCTCGACAACGAGCTCTGGCACGTGTTGAAGGACACGCCCAAAGTCACAGGGTTTCTGGGCACGGGCGACAAGCCGGTGGCGTTGTCGGAAGAAGAGGTGAGCTCGATCCTCTTCCGGTCGGAGACCGCAAGGGAGAAACCGCGTCTCAAGATCAAGTTCGAAAAGAGCGAGCAGGTCCGGATCACCGACGGTCCATTCGCCAACTTCAATGGGGTAGTGGACGAGATCAACGAAGATCGCGAGACCCTCAAGGTCATGGTGACTATCTTCGGCCGTTCCACGCCGGTTGAACTGGAATTCGGCAAAGTGGAAAAGATTGAGTAGTTGCAGCTTCTAGCTACTAGCTTCTAGCTTCTAGCCGGATCAGCCCACCTAGCAGGCGCCGGTTTGGAGCGAACGCTAAGGCTGTAACACCAAAATATGCACCAGGAATGACCAGCTAAGAGCGAAAAGCTAGGAGCTAAAAGCTGGTTCCGAAGGAACCAAAACATGGCGCCACCAAAAAAGATCACCGGTTACGTGAAACTGCAAATCGAAGCCGGCAAAGCAACACCCGCACCCCCGGTCGGCCCGGCGTTGGGCCAAGCGCAGGTCAACATCATGGAGTTCTGCAAACAATTCAACGCGCGCACGCAGAACAAAGACATGGCCGGACTTATTATCCCGGTGGTGATCACCGTCTACGGCGACCGCACTTTCACATTCGTGACCAAAACGCCTCCCGCAGCGGTGCTGCTCAAAAAAGCCGCCGGTGTCGACAAAGGCTCCGGCACGCCCAACAAGGAAAAAAAGGGCAAAGTGACGGAGAAGCAAGTACGCGACATCGCCACGCAGAAAATGCCCGACCTGAACGCGGCTTCAATCGAAGCAGCCATCAAGAGCATCAAAGGCACGGCGCGATCGATGGGCATCGAAGTCGTCGCCTGACTTCTCCGTGGCCCTTAAATGACAAAACCCCTCACGCCTCTTCGCATTCGAAGCGGATAGGCGTGGTAACGGAGGGGATTTTCCCGAGCCGTTTACTTCGGCGGCGGCGCGGGCGTAAAGACCTCGCGCTTGCGACCGGGTTCTGGTTTCGGCTTCGGTTTGGGCGCCTTCTTGGTTTCTTTCTTGCCTTTGTCTTTGTTTCCCATGGGTGACAGCATGACACAAAAGACCGCGCCGGGAAAAGCCTAATCCCTGGAAATTGCGGACGCGGTCTGGGGTCGAAACTGCCTTTGCGCAGTTTGCGGTCTATTCGGCCCCGCGCTGACCCACCACTTCCGCAGGATGCACGTACACCTGCTGCGGAACGTCTACTTTAGCCGACTGCACGTTCACGTGCATGTCGAGCCTTTCCACTCCTGCTTTGCCATTCAGCGGTGCGGTGAAGCTCAACTCGTATTGGCCGTCCAACCGGTGTCTCAGGTCCTTAAAATAGGGTTCGAAGTCCACGGGGTTTCCGAAGCCTTCCCAATAGCTGTAGCCGCCGGTCGCTTGCGTCACCTCGTTCAGCAGGTTTTGCCCGGTGACGGTCCCATATCCGGATCGACCGAGAAGGCCCTCGTTTCGCCAGTAGATTGAGTAAACCACCAGGCCGGCGTGCGCCGAATCGTGGATCGCGTTCAGAACGTAGGGGTCTTCGGGATTGTACTGCACGTAATAAGGATCCACGCCGTCGGTGATCATCACCACCTCGCGGCGGGCTGAGCGATCCTGCGACGGCCAGTTCTTAGCGAGGTTCGAGAGGCAAAAATACGGACTGGCGCTGATGCCTGGAGGTCCCGCGGGTAAGCGCAGGGACTTGAGCACCACGGCCGGGTTCGACGAGAGCGGTTCGGTGAAGTCCGCGTTCCCATTTTCCATAAACGCGATCGCCATCTTCGTGTTGGCGGGCATTTCGTGCACGAAATTCGTGATGGCGGCAAACTGGGTCCCAAGGCTCGAACGAGCTGCGCCGTCGATCAACAAAACCAGTTCCACAGGGTGGTTGTTGAGAGGCGTCCAACCGGTCACGGTAGCCTGCTTCCCGCCCACCTTGACCGCTAATCCCGTCGCGGGAACCGTAACCGGCGGCCCCGCTTTCGTGGGCAGAACCGTCACCACGGCCTGACCTTGCTCCGTTGCGTCTCCGTATTGGGCAAATGCCGTGGTTGCCAGAAAAAGCGCTGTGGCGACGATGCAAAGAATCCTACTTAGCTTTTTCATACAAATTCCCTCGCGGCGGGGCCGCGGCGCATCGGCCGCCAGGCTTCGCCAAACCCTTTCGCCCCTATTGGATGCGCGGCAAAATGATTGGATTCCGAGGTCACTGCCGCCTTGCGGATTGCGCCGCTCCAGCCAGCGCTGAAAGCGAGCCAGGCGCAGGCCTAATCCATTACCCTAGAAGGCTGAGGGCCCAATTCTTATGACCGTGATTCGCCAGGAAGATTTGGTTGCCAGCGTCGCCGGAGCCTTGCAGTACATCAGCTATTACCACCCGGTCGACTACATCCGCAGCCTCGCCGAGGCTTACGAGCGCGAGCAGTCGCCGGCGGCGCGCGACGCGATGGCGCAGATTCTCATCAACAGCCGGATGTGCGCCGAGGGCCACCGGCCGATTTGCCAGGACACCGGCATCGTGACGGTTTTTGTGAAGGTGGGAATGGAGGTTCGCTTTGAGGCTGCGGCGGGCGAAGAAGCCCTCGACCTGCAGCAGATGGTCGACGAAGGCGTGCGCCGCGCCTATCTCGACCCCGACAACAAGCTCCGCGCCTCCATGCTCGCCGACCCGGCGGGCGCGCGCAAAAACACGGGCGACAATACGCCCGCCTCGGTGAGCGTAGAGCTGGTGAAAGGCGGTACGGTGGAAGTCACCCTGGCGGCCAAGGGCGGAGGCTCCGAGGCCAAAAGCAAGTTCACCATGCTGAACCCATCGGACTCAGTGGCCGATTGGGTGGTGAAGACCGTGCCGACGATGGGAGCCGGTTGGTGCCCGCCGGGCATGCTTGGCATTGGGATCGGGGGCACGGCGGAAAAAGCCATGCTGCTGGCCAAAGCAGCGCTGATGGACCCGATCGATATCCAGGAACTCAAGGCCCGCGGGGCCAAAACTACCGCCGAAAAGCTGCGCCTGGAAATCTACGACCGGGTGAACCGGCTGGGCATCGGCGCCCAAGGCTTGGGCGGGCTCACCACCGTGCTCGACGTCAAAGTGCTGGACACCCCTTGCCACGCGGCTAACTTGCCGGTCGCCATGATTCCCAACTGCGCCGCCACGCGCCACGCCCATATCGTTCTCGACGGCTCGGGCCCGGTTTATCTCGATCCCCCCAGCCTGGACGACTGGCCGCAACTTACCTATGACGTTTCGGCCGCGCGCCGCGTGAATCTCGACACCGTGACGCCGGCCGAGGCGGCAGCTTGGAAACCGGGCGAGGTGCTGCTGCTCAGTGGCAAACTGCTCACTGGCCGCGACGCCGCTCATAAGCGCATCACCGACATGCTCAACCGCGGCGAAGAGCTTCCTGTGGACTTCCACAACCGCTTTATCTACTATGTTGGCCCGGTCGATCCGGTGCGCGAAGAGGTGGTGGGACCAGCAGGGCCGACGACTTCAACGCGCATGGACAAATTCACTCGCCAAATGTTGGCCGAAACCGGCCTGCTGGGGATGGTGGGCAAGGCCGAGCGTGGCCCCGAAGCCGTCGACGCCACCCGCGAATTTGGGGCCGTGTACCTGATGGCCGTGGGAGGCGCGGCCTACCTGGTGGCCAAAGCCATTCGCGGCTCGCGCCTGCTCGCCTTCGGCGATCTTGGCATGGAGGCCATCTACGAGTTCGACATTCATGAAATGCCGGTCACGGTGGCTGTGGACGCCAAGGGAACCAGCGTGCATCAGACGGGCCCCGCGGAATGGCGGGAGCGCATCGCGGGAATTCCGATTCTGCAGTGATGGGGCCGAAGTTGTCTGAGTTATCTTTCAGCGTGCGACCCGAAGCGAGCTGCTAAGGGCTCTGATGGACGCGATGGATGAAGCGCTTTATGAGCTCGAGCAAACGCCCTGTCTCGGTTCTCTTTCTGTCTTGTCTCTATATTGCGGTGGGCGGCATCGGCTTTGTTTACCACTTTCCCCATCATTTACCGCTTCATCAGGATGACCTTTGGATCGAGCTGACCGAGTTTCTGGCGGTAGTGTCCGGCGTATTTATGCTCCGCGGCCACAATTGGGCGCGATGGCTGGCGCTGGCCTGGATCGCCTTCCACGTGGCGATCAGTTTTCCCGCGCTTGGCCGGGTGGTCATCCACACCGTATTTCTCGCGCTGATTGCCTGGATTCTTTTTCGCCCCGACGCCCGACGGTACTTCGCGCGCCCGGAAATTCCTGGGAAGGAGAACGTGAACTGACCTGCACCCGTTAGTAGAACAGATATTTGCGCCAGCGATCGTCGCCGCGGCCGAGCATGCGCATAATTTGCCGGCTGGTGTGCAGCGAGAATGGACGCGGCTCGCGCAACAGGATCATGTCATCGATTTCGGCGAGCAGGCGGTTGCCTTTGTGGCGATTGCAGACGTGGCAGCAGGCCACCAAATTCTCCCAGGTGGAATTGCCGCCGCGGGAACGCGGCACCACGTGATCGAGGGTGAGCTCGCTGGGCGGGAGAGCTTCGCCGCAGTACTGGCAGGTGTTGCGGTCGCGCAAGAGGATGTTCTTGCGCGAAAGAGCGCGGGTTTGGTGGGGGATGCGGCGGTACTCGAGCAGGCGAATAACCGAAGGCATGGGGATGCGGCTGCGCTGGGCGTGCAGGATGAGGCCGTGCTCCTCCTCAGTGCGGGCGATGCCTTTGAGCACCAGCACCAGCGCGCGGCGCGCGCCACATATGTTAATGGGCTCGTACGAGGCGTTGAGCACCAGCACCGGCAACTGCAAGATATGGTTCGGCTGGGTGAAGTGCTGTGCGGAGGCGTGTTCTGCGGCCAGCGCGGCGGCGCGCGCAATGGCTTTCTGTTTGCGGGCGTGAACCATGGCTTTTCCCAGCGACATGCGTTGCCTCCGTTAAAAAGCTTGCAACCCTCCGGATTCGATCGGACCTTGCGCGATTGGGCCTGCTGTTTGCGGCCATGCGCCGGGCGCGCGGTGGTTCGATTCCCCAATTTCCTCTTGGCTCCCGGATGCGTTGGACGGCGCTGAACCGATGCGCCGCGCCCTGGCCAGGGTGGCCACCCAGACCGAAGCGGCGCCCGCGCCGAGCAGCGCCTGCGCGGCGGCGCGGGCCGTTGCTCCGGTGGTCAAAATGTCATCGATCAGCAGAATGTGTTTCGAGCGCACAGCGGCCGGTTCGGAGACCGAAAAAGCGCCGCGGACATTGAGGCGCCGCATGCGGGGCGTGAGACCGGCCTGGCTTTCGGTGGCGCGCAGCCGCATGAGCGTGTGTGAGGCCAGGGTGAGCCGCCACTGCGGCCGGCTCTTGCGGAGGCAAGACAGAGCCTCCCTGGCCAAGACCCGCGCCTGATTGAAGCCGCGTTGGGCGTGCTTGGATTTGTGCAGTGGCACGGGAACCACGAGCATTTCGGCGGGAGCTTCGCCCTCCAGTTGCGCAATCGCTTCGGCCAGCATGCGGCCCAATCCGCGCGCCGCCGAATGGAGGCTGCCGTATTTGAGGGCGTGGATCGCCTCTCTCATCGCGCCTTCGTACAACCCGTAGGCCACACCGCGCACGAACGGCGGCGGAGCCAAGCGGCAAGCCCGGCACAGTTCTGGAGTCGCGGACGCTCCAAACCTGTCCAGCGTGTCGCCGCAACGGGCACACGCAGGACCGCCGAGGGGCGCGAATTCGGCCCAGCAAGCATCACAAATTGGCGCGGAAGAAAAGCGCGAGAGAGGAGAGCCGCAAAGAGCGCAAGAGGCGGGAAGAACTACGCAGCTAACAGCGTCCAGTGGACTTCGGAGCACCCGAACCACAGCTCGCCACCGCGTGATCTCCGATGGTGGAAGGTCGACGGCAAGTAAACCGACCCTGCTGAAGACGCACCTCGCTCCAGGAGACGGAACCTGCGCCCCCTTCTCACAAGTATACTCGCGCACCGGGAGGTATTTCCATAGGCAGCCGCCGTGAGGCGGCTGCCAGAGGATCGACCATTCCGGGACGCGAGTTAGAAGGGTTATTGGTTGGAGAAGCGACGACCGCCGGGCGAGCGGCCCGCAACCACCCATCGCTCCGGGTCAAAGGCCCAGCGCTTTAATAGGGGCGCGGCGCCGCGACCCTCTGGCGATTATCCATGGTGACTATGTTCGTGATGCGGCGCCCCCGCCGCGTTCCGCTCTTTTTCCTCTTGCTCACGCCGGTCGCGTTCCGACTTTTGGGCCGCATCTTTTATGTTGCCCCACGCCTTTTCCGCCTTACCCTTCACTTGCTGGCCGGCGCCTTCCACTTGCGCATTTGTATCGCCGGTCCACTCTCCGGCTTGCCGCTTGATTCTACCGGCAGCATCGTCGACCGCGCCTTTCACTTGATCCTTGTTCATTATCCACCTCCGTGGGGTTGTTAACTTACTTTCATCTTGCGCTCAGGATTGATAAGTTCTCCTAAGTCAAGCTGGAATTGCGAAACATCCGCAGCCGCTCAAAGTGCGGACCTCCGTCCCGTAATCAACTGGATCAGCAAAACGACCAGCGCGATCACGAGCAGTAAATGGATAAATCCTCCCAGGGTGTAGGAAGTCACGACTCCCAACAGCCACAAAACCAGAAGGATCACGAAAATTGTCCATAGCATGTGCCGCCTCCTGAGCTGCTGCGCTCGATACGGCTTCGACAACTGAGGCTTGGACGCGGTTGCGGCGAAGATTGGTTGGCTCTGCGAGTTGCTCTTCGCCAGCGTCGAAAGATCCTCTTCCGCATGAAAAGATAAGTGGCGGCGCAAAGAACGAAGAAACAAAAATGGAACGCAATGCAATTTATTAGAACGAAGTCATTTAGATAACTCGGCCAGGAGCCCTCTAACGCCGAAGAGCAGCCTGCCGCGCAGCTTGCGCATCCAAGGCGAATGCAAACCGAGCCACGCTGACTCGAACGCGTGCGCGGCTGGTTCCGCTCCCATGCGCGAGAGCGCCGATGGAAAAGAGGATTCTCAAACATCGACTTATCCGACTGGCTCAGGCCGAGCCCAAGCGGGAGTTACCTGTCGGGTCGGAACTGTACAAGCTTGTACTTTGTTTTCCTGTGAACTTATTGCTGGTTTGAAACGGATTAACTTGGGAAAGGAGTTCGCATGCTTTTGGTGATCATTCTGATCCTATTGATTTTTGGCTTCGGATACGGGGGCTACAGGATAGGTCCTGGGTGGGGCTACTACGGAGGCGGCGCCGTCAGTTTGATCCTGACGATCATAGTCATCCTCCTGTTGCTAAGGCTGATTTGAGCGCTGAACTCACGTGCAAAGAAGGAGGCGGCGAGCAGAAGGGGCGGTGCTCGAGCCAGTTGGGCACTTCCCTTTCCCGGATAGCCTGTGCCATTTCAATCGAAGGCGGTGATTCTCTGAGCGAATCGCGATTTTGGGTTGCCGGATTCGGTGTACAGCAGCAGGAGAAGTGCTGTAGGCAGGCGATTGACAGGCGGAAGGTGCGCCCGGGCTGAAGAAGCGCTCCCGGGAGGAGACGAGCGAGAGCGCTGCTTTGATTTCCGCCCGTGATGCGCGGGGCTGGTAAACCGCTAAAAGACTCCGGCCATGTAGGCTTCGGAGGGACGTCGTGCGCCCGCTTTGGGGCTGTACTCAGCCAGCACCACCGGCGAGAGCGTGATGACCGGGCAATGCGCGTGGGCCAGCGTCTTGTAGACCACGCCGTGCCTGGTGATGGCGGCGAATGCCGACGCCCCCTGCGCGCCCAAGACGATGAGATCGGCCTGTTGCGCGCGACTCTGGTAGAGCAACTCCTCGGTGGGATCGCCGGGGACGACGATGGTCTGGATCTCAATACGCTCCTCCAGTTTGGAGGGCACCAGCGCAAAGAGTTCCGATTCGACGTCGTCGAGCGATCTGCCGGCGAGAATTTCCGCCCGATCCTGCGGCCGGATCACGTGCTGCAGCACGAGTCGAGCCCCGTGCTGCGCCGCGAGTTCGGCGGCAAAGCTGGCCACCACACCGCTGGTCTCCTGCAGGCTTACCGCGCACAAAATGGTGCGTGTGGCAAAGTTGCGATAAGCGGCGTTGACCACCTCAGGCCCGATGATGTAAACGGGTGTGCGGGCTGAGCGCAGCACCGCCTCTGCCACGGAGCCCACCAGCAGCTTCCCGATGGGCCCGGGCGAGTGGGTTCCCATGACGATGCGGTCGATTTCGCGCTCGCGCGTGAAGGCCAAAATCTGGTCTGCGGGCAATCCCGGCCTCACCACCACCTCGCATTGCCCGCCCGCTCCGCGGACGCGCTGGGCGAGTGGCTCCAGGTGCTGCTTTTCCGCCCGCGCCGCGGCTGCGTAGTCGTAATAGCGGATTCCCGAGGTCTCCGAGGCCGAAACCACCAGCGTGTCGTAGGCGTGAAACAGAATCAAATTGGCGTGGAACTCCACAGTTTGGGCAAGCGCGAATTCAAAGGCCTTTTCATTCGCGGGGATCTCGGAGGCAAAAAGAATCGTCGACGGTTTGCTCCAACCCGGTTTAATGACGGCTGCCATGAGATACCTCCTGCTGATCGAATAAGCTCAGTTTTCCAGTTTCAGTATTCCAGCGCCTGCGCCCGATTGCCGTGCCAAAACGCACACCACCGGGTGAGTTATCTCACACCGTCCCGCTGGTCAACCAGCTTGAGAGCCCCAACAGTTTTCCTCTCACCTTCAACCTAAGATAAAAAGCGCAAATAATTTATTGACCGATAAGAAAATTATCCGCCACTTTAAGGCTTTTGTCCACTTTTTCCGGGCGTCGACCTCATCGACCCAATCGATGACGCTTCAATCGAATCGATCAAAGTGATCTGGATCACAGCCCCGCCGCCGCTGACACTGTTCTTCTGGAGTGGAGTCGCGGCGCACGGGAATGGTTGCTTATGTGGGAATCTTCAGCGCGACCGGCCTTTTTCGCATTCGGCCACCCATTCCCTCCCCGGCCTTGGCAGCCGCTCATCCTGTCCGGGCCGCCACGACTCGGCAAGGAGGCGTCATGCAGCCCATGCATTCCATTCCCGCCCGCGGCGGAATCGACTACGACGAGTCCCCGTTTCTGGCCATTTGGGAAGTCACCCAATCCTGCGACCTGGCTTGCAAGCATTGTCGCGCCGCCGCGCAGCCCGTTGCCCACCCCGACCAGCTCACCCATGCCGAGGGCAAGGCGCTCATTGATCAGATCGCCGCGATGCACATTCCCATATTCGTTTTCACCGGCGGCGACCCCCTGAAGCGCCCCGACGTCTACGAACTGATCCGCTACGCCGCCGACCAAGGCGTGCACGTCGCCCTCACACCCAGCGCGACCCCGCTGCTGACCCGCGAAGCGATCTTCAAGTTCAAGGACGCGGGCCTGGTGCGGCTCGGCATCTCGCTCGATGGCTCGACACCCGAGATTCACGACGCTTTTCGCGGCCTGCCCGGGGCTTGGGCGCGGACCATCCAGGCCATTGAATGGGCCAATGAGGCCGGCATTCCCATCCAGGTTCACTCCACCATCAGCCGCCATAACGCGCAGGATCTGGATCATCTTTGCAATCTGTTCGAGCGCCTCGCGATCGTGATGTGGAACGTCTTTTTCCTGGTTCCCGTGGGCCGCGGACAGCTCGCCGATCTGCTCTCGGGCGAAGAGTTCGAGCAGGTCTTCGCGAAAATCTACGAGCTTTCTCACCGCGTTAATTTCCAGATCAAGACCACCGAAGCTATGCACTACCGCCGCTACCTGCTGCAACATAACCTGGAGGAGCGCCGCATCGGCCACGGACACGGCCAAGGTCATCCGCAGGCTGCGGCTGCCGCGGCGCCGGGGTCCCCGGTGGCAGCCTATGAGCCCGGCGCTCCCACCGTGGATGCGGCTGCCCGCAACCGCAGTTGGGCCACGCGCCGTGTGAACGACGGTAAGGGCTTTGTTTTCGTTTCCCACGTGGGCAACGTTTATCCGAGCGGATTCCTGCCCATCCACGCCGGCAACATCCGAGAAACCCCGTTGGCGGAGATTTATCAGAACGCGCCCATTTTCAAGGCGCTTCGCGACACGTCGCGTCTGGAGGGCAAGTGCGGGGTCTGCGAGTACAAGGAGATCTGCGGCGGCAGCCGGGCGCGCGCCTACGCGCTCACCGGCAATCCACTGGCCCAGGAGCCCTGCTGCATTTATCAGCCCAGGAACTGGACTCCGCGGGGCGAAGGCGAACCCGCCGCCATCTGCCAGCCCGAAATCTCCACCCCGCTGGTGACGCTGTAGGCCCCACGAAGCAAGGTCCCGCAGGGAGACAGTCCTAATCATCGCTTGACACTCGTTCACGGCGGACGATAGAGTCGCGCAGTTGTAGGAGATGGCTGCGTGAAAAGACCTGTCTATTTGTGGATTGGGATGGCCGCACTGGTTGCGGTTGCGATAACGAGCGTGGTGCTGGTGAAGCGGAGCAGGGCTGTGCGCGCCGCCGGCGACGGCGACGAAGTGATGGTCCCCAAGTTTGAGGTGGATCCATTCTGGCCCAAGCCATTGCCGGATCATTGGATCCTGGGCATGACAATCGGGGTGGCAATTGATGCGCAGCAAGACGTGTGGATTGTGCACCGGCCGCAAACGCTGGACAGGATGGAGTCTTACCTCACCCGCGGTGAGGCCGATTGCTGCACGGCGGCGCCGGATGTGCTGGAATTCGACCCTGCGGGAAACCTGATTCGGCACTGGGGCAAGGCCCCGGGCCACGATTGGCCAAGCTCCAATCACGGCATCACCATCGACAGCGATGGGAACGTGTGGCTGGGGGGCAATGGCCCCATGCAGCCGGGCCCACCGCCGGGAAGCGCAGCGCAATTCAAAGCGCCGCCGCCGCCGGCTCCGGATGCTGAGGTCAAGGCCAAGCAGGTTTACCACGACAGCTTCATCCTGAAATTCAGTCCCGACGGGAAGTTCCTGGGCGAGATTGGGACGGCGAACGGGAGCCAGGGAAGCCTCGACACCAAAAACGTGAAAGGCGTGGCCGAAATCCGGTTCATTCCGGGGACGCACGATCTGATCGCGGCCGACGGCTACGGAAATCATCGCGTCTCAGTGTGGAATGCGGATACGTTGCAGTTCGTGCGCATGTGGGGGGCGTATGGCCACACGCCGAGCGACGAGCCGATGCCGATGTACAATCCGGATTCATCGCAGTTCGGCAACCCGGTGCATTGCGCCGCGCCGTCCAATGACGGGTTTATTTATGTCTGCGACCGCAAGAACAATCGCGTGCAGATCTTCAAATACGACGGAACCTACGTGAAGCAGTTTCTAGTGGAGCCCAATTCGAAGGGAGACGGGGCGCCTTTTGATATCGCTTTCTCGCCGGATCCCGAGCAGAAGATCATGTACATTGCCGACGGCACGAACATGAAGATCCATGTCTTCGACCGGAAGTCGCTGAAAGAGCTGTACAGCTTTGGCGATGGAGGCAGGCAACCGGGCGAGTTCTACGCCGTGCATAATATTGTGACGGACGCCAAGGGGGACATCTTCACCACCGAGACCTATCACGGCCAGCGGGTGCAAAAGTTTGTGTACAAGGGAATGGTTCCTCTGAGCGAGGTGAAGAACGGGGGCGCGAAGGCGATCTGGCCCAGCTCGGCAGAGGAATGAAAATTACAACGCCAGAGACGAAGGCAGATTGAAAGGGATTATGGCCGGTGCGATGGCCGGGGATTTCAGTCGTAGCGCTCGAAGACGATCTGCTTTTTGTGCCAGCCGAAACTGGCAAGGCGCTCGCGCATGGAAGCGACCATGTTGTTGAGGCCGCAGATATAAGCGTAGATATCGAAATTGAGCGTGGAGGCGGGGATGGCGGGGTCGACCGGAAGTTGCGGCAAGGGCTGTCCCAGGCGGGCGGCGCGCTCCTCAATCAGGCGCGCTACGTGGTCCTGCACGTAGCCGCGCAAACCCGGCCAGCCCTCCTTAGGGCGGCTCAACGTGGCCAGATAGTGGAAGTTGGGCTGGCGGCGGGCCAAAGCCTCAAACTCCTCCTGGTAGTAAATATCGGTCTCGTGGCGGGTGCCATAGACGAGCCATATTTCCTTGCCCTGGCTGCGATCGGGGCCGTCTTCCGGGAAGAGCCATTGGATATAGGCGCGCATGGGAGCGATGCCGGTTCCCGTGGCGATGAAGATGGAGTCAGTGATGGGCTCCTGGAGGACAAAGTGCCCGTGGGGACCATGCAACTGGATGGTGGCTCCGATGGGCAAGTCGGGCAAGTCGGCGAGGTGGTTCGAGAAGAAGCCATTCTCGACCCGGTTGACGCAGAGGTCGAAATGGTTGGCTTTGGCCGCGGAGGCGATGGAATAGGCGCGGGTCTGCTGCTTGCCGTTCTGGTCGGGGGCGACCGCGGAGACGAATTGGCCCGGCTCATAATTGAAGCTTTCCATGCCCTCGAGAACAAAAACGAAGTGAAAGCATTGGGCCGGCACGGAAATGCATTCTTTGTGGGCAAGACGCGCCGTATAGAGTTCGCGGGCCAAGGCGGATTCTCGCTTTACCGGGAGATTCGGCTAGAAGCAGCCTCAAAGAAATTATAGGGCGCGGGGGGTTGGGCTTGTCACAATGCAGGATGGCGAGCCATCCTCATTCTCCCGGGATTCGATCTCGACAACGTCCTCATTGTTGAGGTTGTGACCCTATCGCCAAGTCACGGCGCTAAAAGTGCAAGGTGAGCTTGGCGGTGAGGGCGCGCGGAGTTACGTAGTGCGTGCCGCTGAAGGTGGACAAAAAGTTATAGAGCGCGTCCTTGTTGGCGATGTTGATGGCGGTGAGGTCGAGATCGAGCTTGTAGTGATCGGTGTGGAAGACGTTGTTCTTGCCGAGCGAGACATCGAAAAGGTTGCGGGGCGCAATGCGGGGCGGGTTGCGGTCGTTGTTTCCGGTATTGGGGGCGGGGATGCTGATGAGGCTGGAGGTAAGCTCACTGACGGGGCAGACCGCGGGCAGGGCAACGGTGGGGGTGGCCTTGACTCCGTTGCAGGCGAGGCCGGCCTGGAACTCTTCATCGGCGGTCAGCGGCAAGGCCACCGGAGCGCCGGTAACGGGGTTGGAGGCGGCGGGAATGTTGTTGTCGAGCATGGCGATGCCAGGCTGGCCGTTGGGCAGGGTCGCGCTGCTGTTCGCGCAGGAAGTGTTGGGATCGACGGAGGCGGGGGTGTAGCAAGGCGCCGAGCCGGCCACTAATCCGCTATCGAAGCGCCAATTCAAACCGCCCCAAATTCCGCCCAGGATTTTCTCTCCGGGCAAGGTGTATTGAAAGTGGGTGTTTTCGTTGAATTTTTCGTCGTGATCGATGCGGAAGGGAAGACCGGGTTGGCCGACGGTTGCGCCCGCGCCAGCCACCTGGGGCGGGAAAAAGCGTGCAGCCACTGAGGAGGCGTCGAAGTAGGCGCTGAAGTTGTGAGTTGCGGGCACATCGAGGTGGATGGCGTAACCAGGAATCTTCGAGTTATGCCAATCGATGGGGAAAGTGATGGGAGTGTTGCCCAGCACGCTGAAGTCGAAGGCGTTGTGGGTGTACTTCCAGATATACTCGCCGCTAGCCACGAGATGCTTGCCAAAGCCCTGCTGGATGCTGGCGTGAAACTCATTGCGGAAGCCAGGCTGAAGGATCCCGCTAACGCCCGCGGTGCAGGAAAGAAGCGGGACAAGCACGGGGTCGGAGCAGCCTTCGCTGGAGAGCACCAGATTTTCATTGAAAGGCGTTTCGAGAGTGCGGGCGTAGGACACGCTTAGGACAGTGTTGGTGGGTTTGACGTTGTAGGCAGCGCCTAGGCGCGGCTCGGCCTGGCCCATTCTGGCGAGGCCGTTGTACTTGTCGCCGCGAATGCCCAGGTTCAGGTTCCATTGGCCGATCTTAACTTTGTCTTCGATGTAGAAAGCCAGTTCCTTGATGTCGGTGTGCCCGAAGAAGTCATAGCTCGAACCGCCGCGGGTCAGATCGTAGGGCGCCAGGGCAGGGAGATAGTTGGGGTTGGCGAAGGAGGTGACGCCATCGCATTCGGAGGGGTTAGCGAAGCCGGGCAAGGGATTGCCGCCCGCATCCATGCAGGGCGAGTTATAGGTGTTCTCGACTATGCCCAGACCATCGTTCTCGCGCAGGAAGGTCTGCTCGTATTGCGCGCCGGCGACGAGGTTCTGCCGGCCGTGGACGTAGGTAAGGTCAATGTGGTTTCCGGCGTTGGTGAGGGTGCGAAGCTGGGAGATGGAGGAGGTTTGAAGGTTGCTGGGACCGAGGTCATCGAACGGATTGGGGCTGGGATAGTAGTTGTACGCGTCTCTGCGCGTCCAGAAGGCCCAGTTGAGGACAGCGTTGGCGCTGATGATGCGGGTATAAGTGGGCGCAATGTCAAATGTCCCGATTTTCGAGCGCTGGTCAGTATTCCCGATGACGCCGAAGGTGGGGCTGGGGCTGGCGCCGCTGCCGTTGATCACGTCGACGACGTTGAGGTTCTGGAAGGCGTTGGGGGTCTGGAACCAGGAGCGGCTGTAGTTGAAATCGGTATGAATCGAGTTGGCGGTGTTAAAGTTGTAGTCCACGCGATCGAAGACGTTCTCTTCATTGCCCTTGTCGTGGAAGACGGTGAACTCGGGCGGATCGAGAAAGCGGCCGCTGTTGAGGCCGTCCATTTCAATGAAGTTGCCCCATTTCTGGCCGCCGTAAGAGAGATCGAATCCGGCGGTGGCTGACCCGAACGCGCCATAGGAACTGTAAACGTCGCCGGTGGGTTTGGTGACGCCCTGGCCGGAGCGCGTGGTGACAACAATGACGAGGCTGGTCTTATCGCCGTACTCGGCCGGCGGCGCGCCTTCGATGACCTCCATCGATTGAACAGCGTCTTCAGGAAGCTGGTTGGAGAAGACCTTGCTCTGCTGATCGGTGATGGGCTCGCCATCGATGGAGAAAGAATTGGAGGCGTGGTCACCCAGGCCGTGAAAGAGTCCGTTGGAGTCGGCGGCGACGCCCGGGGTGGTTTCGGTGACCAGCGAGCTAAGGGTGGACGACTGGCTTTCAAGAGGTACGGTATTGAACAGGTCGCGGTCGATGTCGGTGTGGTACGTCGAGGTGTCTTCAACCAGCGGGCCTTGGGACTCCACGGTGACGGTCTGGCTGGTTCCGGCGAGGTTCAGGTGAATTTGGAGCTGGGTTCCGACTACCGAATCGATGGAGGTGGCCTGAGTAAATGGAGCAAAGCCCTGCGCGGTGACTTCAATCTTGTAAGGGTTAAAAGGGACGTTGGGAAATTTGAAGCCGCCGGTGGAGTCGGTGGTAGTGGTGCGGCTGAGGCCGCTGACCGCGTTGGAGAGATGAACGGTGGCGCCGGAAACTACGGCTCCGGTGGGATCGGTGACCGTGCCGGCGATGCTTCCGGCGTTGGCGGACTGCGCAGGAAGATGGAGCGATGCGAGAGCCAGGAAGAAAAGCGGGACCAGGCGCGCAATCGCGCCGCGGTGAAACGTCATGGCGAACTCTCCTGAAGAAAAACGGCAGATCAAAGCGGAAAACGGCGCCGGCAGGAATTTTTGCGGCGGCCTTCTACTTCTGCAAGGGGGCGACTTTCGCCGATCTATCAGCCTGAAAGGAGGCGCCTTGGCCTGGCAACGATAGAAAGAGACGGAGGCGACGGGCTGAACGGAAACGATCGGGGAAAACGCCTAAAGATCTGCGGGAGGAGGGCGCGTAAAAAGCTTGGGCTGCCAATAGCGAAGAAGGGCGCGCGCCTGATAGACGGGCGCGGGAACGCCGACCTGAACCAGGACGATGATGGCGGCCGTGACGGTGACCGGCGCAGCCGAGTGCATGGCGATGCAAAGGGCGCAATGGTCGGCATCGCCGGCGTTGGAGTGGAAATGTGCGACCTGGACCGCGGCCAGGAGGGCCATGAGGACGAGGCACACGACCATTACAGCCGTGGGATTGACCGGCTGGAGTCGGAAGCTGCGGCGATAACGTGAGCTCAGTCCTGCCAAGATAGACTCGTACCAACGGGGACAGCACAACCGTAATTGATTATAGACGTCTATTAGATGGGGAAAGTTGCAATCGGGGTCAGGCTTTCGGCGTTTAGGCGTGACGGCGAATCCGGTTTCGGGGCGCAGATTTGGGCGGGTTGCGATGGTTCCAATTTTCCATAGGCGGCGAGTTGAGGGAATGCTGGCGGTTGGTTTGCTGGCGGCGACAGCGGCTGCGATGGGGCAGTCGAGCCAAAATGCCCCGGAGGCGCAATCGGGCCGGAATGCGCAGTCCGGAGGGACCGCGGCGGGGCAAAACGAGAAGCCATTTTCGCTCAAGCCGGACACGACGGCTCTGAATCAAAACCATCGCCTGATTTTGAAAGACGGCAGCTATCAGGTCGTGCGCGAGTACCAGATCCTGGGCGAGCGGGTGCGCTACTACTCACAGGAACGGGGCGACTGGGAAGAACTTCCGGCAAGCCTGGTGGATTGGGACGCGACGCACAAATGGGAATCGGAACACGCCAACCCGGGCGCCGATGACGCGTCGCCGGGGATGAAGGAAGCCGAGGAAGTGGACAAGGAAGAATTGGCGGCGCGGGACGAACAGAAGGCGCTGATGCCGGAGGTGGCCACGGGCCTGGAACTGCCGAACCAGGACGGCGTGTTTGTACTGGATACCTTCCACGGCACACCGGAGCTGGTGGAGCTGACGCCCAAGGATTTAAACCTGAACGCGCGCACGCGGCACGGCATTGCCGTACTGAACCCGCTGGCGGGGCGGACGGCGGGATTGGAGATCGAAGGCGCGCACGCCAAAGTGGATTTGCACGTGAACGACCCGGCAATCTATCTCTCGGTGGAGAACCCGAACGATCACGTGACGCCGATTTCGCAAGCGATCACGGTGAAGGTGCCGAACACCCCGCCGAACGATACGAACCAGGGCGCGCATTCGGCGCAGTCGAATTTCGCCATCGTGAAACTGGACGGGCGCAACGCGGTGCGGCTGGTGGGAGCCATTCATGTGAGCCCGAGCGGCAAGGTGACGCAAAGCGAAAACGTGATCCCCACCAAGGCGGATGTATTGCCGGGCAAGCACTGGCTGCGCATCCAGCCGGAGCAGAAGCTGGAGATCGGGGGCGAGTACGCGCTGGTGGAGATTCTGTCGCCGACCGACATCAGCCCTTCAGTGTGGGATTTTCGCGTGGATCCGACCAAGGGCGACAATCAGGGATCAATTACGCCGATTTTGCAGCCGGTGGACTCGCGGTAGAGCGGCCGGCGCGCGTTCTCGCAAGTTGAAGCGCAGCACGCGCTCACACGCCGCGAGGGGCCGTCAGAAGACTTCAAAAACACGCGACGCTCAAAAACTTTTCTTTGCAGTGTGGGTTCGGCGGGACCGGGGTAAGCAACGCCGGATTCTCGGGGATGCACAAACGCGGGATGTGGCCCGGTATGCTGAGTGCATGACCGGCGCGCGCATCCCGCGATTTGCATTTACGGCGCTTGTTTTCGTTGGAGTGGTCCGGTGTGCGCCGACGGTCCGGCAGATTGCGGCCGGGGTCGTCACGCTTACTCCGGCGACGGTCGAGGTTGGATCGCCGGAGTTGATTCATGTGGACGCGCCCGCCACGGCGACCCTCGACGGCGAGTGGATGGGAAGGAAGCTCGAGTTTTTCCGCGCCAGCGGAGGGCAGGGCTGGTTGGCGCTGGCAGGGGTGGACGTGGAGGCGGCTGCCGGACCGACGACGCTGAGGATCGAGGAAAAGCTGGCGGACGGGACAAGGGGCGGCGTAAAGCGCGAGGTGAGCCGGACAGTCGAGATTTTTCCCGCCCATTACCGCACCGGATTACTTACCGTTGCGCCGCGGTTTGTGTCCCCCGGCCCCGAAGAGTTGAAGGAGATCGAGGCCGAGGTTGCGCTGAAAGACAAAGTGTTTGCCGAAACTGCGCCGGAAAGGCTCTGGGCCGGGGATTTTCGCGCGCCGGTTGCGGCCGCAGCTACGGATAGTTTCGGCACGCGGCGCATGTTTAACGGCAAACTGGCAAGCGTGCATAAAGGAATGGATTTTCGCGCGAGGATGGACACGCCGGTACACGCTTCGAATAGCGGAGTGGTGGTGCTAGCGCAGAAACTCTATTTCGAAGGTAACTGCGTGGTGATCGATCATGGTCTGGGACTGTATACGATCTCGATGCACCTCAGCCGGATGGACGTGCATGTGGGCGAGCGCGTGGTGAAAGGGCAGCTTGTGGGGTTGAGCGGGGCGACGGGGCGCGTGACGGGGCCGCATCTGCACTGGGCAGTGCGGTGGGGGAATGCGTATCTCGATCCGGCGAAGCTGCTGCGGATGAATTTGAGCGCGGTGCGTTAACTAGCGCGAAGCAGCCTCGGTTTCGGGACCCGGTAAATATTAGAACGATCCCACCCACCGCGACCGACGCCGCTTCGTCATCGACGGCCAGCCGGAATTCATCCCGCCGCCGGCCCGGGCCGCGGCGGCGGCAGGCGTCGATGGCCTGTTCTTACGGCGGTTCTCCAATTCCCGTGAAGTTTTGAGGGGCGTGCCGGGTGGCGTTTTCTTGGGAAAAACGCCACTCAACGTTCGAGGTTCTGCTCTACACCAATTGGAGAACCGCTATAGAGGTTCCGGACGATTCGCCCAGCGCAAAGTCCGACGGCGCCGACGCGCTCGATTTGAAACTGGTAGAGTCGAGAACAGGCGCAGCGGCGTTAGCTTTCCGGTGGCTTTTGACGAAGCTTTCGCTTCGTCGCCTCAGTCCGGCTTGGCGTGACTCTGTTTCCTGTTCCCGCTCATCGAACCGGACAGGCGCAATTAACGCATCCGGCTCTCGGACAGAACATCATGCCTTCGCCCACAGAGGGCTATGAGGAAGCCGG
>JASHOC010000251.1 GCA_030041305.1 Acidobacteriaceae bacterium | reverse complement strand
ACCCGTCGGCCAACGCAGCCGCTCCAGATAGGCAACGCACGATTGCTCGTCGGGAAACCACGCGCGAAACTGCTGCCAAGTGCCTGGATAATCAAGCTGTTTTGAAACTTCAGACGCGCGAACCACAATATCTTGAGTCTACTGTATTAAGGGAGCTACCCCACTTTTCTCTATTACAACGGATTGGGTTCGAACGGAAATCGCCGCCATGGCGCATCGGAGCGGAAACACGCCGCGAACGGCGACCTCCAGGAACGATTGATTCTCTGGACGAGACCAACTGAAGGCCGCGAGCCTTCAGGCTGCTTCTGGCGGTTGGACGAGCGGATGCCGGACGCCTCTTGGGTGCGGGAAATCCTCACGGAGTTAGCAAACACGCGGGATTTCGGACTGGGAGAGTTTCTGGCGCAATGCCTCCGGGACGCGAGACGCGACCCCACAAAGTCGTTCCGGGCGGTGTTCTCAACCTGCGCCAAATCCCACGATTTTTAGAGCGCTGTTGGGCTCTTTCTGGAGCGATCCCTAGTTCTTGCCCGAGCGGTTTGTGCAGTTTGGGGGTATGAGCGACAACTAAGGCGCGCAGCCAGGGCGCTACCCTGGCTAAAAACGTTCCTCGCACCGGATCGGTTCTCAAAATCGAGTCCAATTGCGAAACTAGCGAGGCTCCGCAGCCGTCCTAACCCCAATAAAATCAGCAGCCGGTTCGTCCCGATCCGGCTCTTTCGAAGCTAAGCCTTCAGAAACAGGCTCGGCCAGCGGAAGAACGGGCTTCGCCTGTCCCGATCCCTTTTCCATTGCTGGTTTCGAACCTCAAAGTCTGCGCGGACATTCGAGGTTTAGGTCGAGCCGCCTCGGATACAGACCGTAGCACGAAAGTAACATTGCCTGGTAATCGCCTGGCTGGTAAAGTAAGGAAAAGCCAAGCACAGCGAGCGAATCCATAGTACTCAAGGGATGGTCACCATGAATGCTCCGATTCTGGCGGGGAGCTATGACATGCGCCTCGTGTCGCTCTCCGTCGCTATTGCGATTCTTGCCGCCTACGCCGCACTCGATCTGGCAGGGCGGGTGACGGCGTCTCGCGGCGCGATGCGCCGGGCTTGGCTGTGCGGTGGGGCATTCTCATTCGGCATTGGAATCTGGGCCATGCACTACGTGGGCATGGAAGCTTTCCACTTGCCCGTCCCTGTCCTTTACAACTGGCCGATGGTGCTGCTGTCCATGGCGGCTGCGGTCGTCAGCTCGGGGATTGCCCTTTTTGTTGTCAGTCGTAAGTCGATGGGGCTGGCCCATGCCGTGACAGGAGCCTTGCTGATGGGCAGCGGGATTGCCGCAATGCATTACATCGGGATGGAAGCGATGCGCTTGCCTGCGATGTGCTCGTATGCACCCGGACTGGTAACCCTGTCCGTCATTCTGGCCATCGTAATTTCATTCGTAGCGCTCTGGCTTTCCTTTGCCTTGCGCGGAGACACAGGCATCGATTGGAGCTGGCGCAAGCTCGGTGTCGCGGTTCTGATGGGCCTGGCGATTCCGACCATGCATTATGTCGGCATGGCGGCTGTGAGCTACCGTGCAGACCCAGCGATGGCGATGGATTTGAGTTACACCGTCTCCGTGTCGTCATTGGGACTCGCGGGCATCGTCATAACCACATTGATGCTGTTGGGCATGGTGTTCCTGACGGCCACTCTTGACCGGCACTTCACCTTTCAAGCGGCCCAACTTGAATTAAGCCAACAGCGAATCCGCATGATGGAAGAGATCGCCGCCGAACGCGATAAAGCGCGCCTAGCCGAAGCGGCGAGCAAAGCCAAGAGCGAGTTCCTCGCCAACATGAGCCACGAAATCCGCACCCCGCTCAATGGGATCATCGGGATGACGGACCTGACGCTTGAGACCGAATTGACTCGCGAGCAGAGAGATTATCTTGAAACGGTAAAACTCTCCGCAGATGCGCTTCTCAATGTGATCAATGACATTCTCGACTTTTCCAAGATCGAAGCAGGCAGGATCGACCTGGACAAGATCGACTTCGACTTCTGCGCATGTATCGAGGGAGTCTTGAAGACGCTGGCGCTGCGCGCCGATGAAAAGGGCCTGGAATTGTTATGCGATATTTCCCCGGATATTCCTGAAATCGTTTCCGGTGATCCCGGACGTCTGCGTCAAATCCTGCTGAACCTTCTGGGCAACGCGCTGAAATTCACTGAAGAGGGCGAGGTCTCACTGAAGGTGACAGCCAAACACGTTGAAGGCCAGTCGCCCCTAATTCATTTTGTTATTTCCGATACCGGCATCGGAATCCCGACCGCGAAGCTCAAAACGATCTTTGAAGCCTTTTCGCAGGCCGATTCTTCGACGACCCGGCAATTCGGCGGGACCGGTTTGGGGCTAACAATTTCCCGGCGCTTGGCGGAGATGATGGGAGGCCGATTGTGGGCGGAGAGCGAGGTTGGAATCGGTTCCGAGTTTCACTTCACAATTAACCTGGTGGAGTCGCTTGACCGCCGTCTGGACCTTGTCTCTGAAACCTTGCGGCTGCCGATCGCGGGAGTCAAGGTCCTAATTGTGGACGACAACCGCACAAATCGGCGCATTCTCGAAGGGTTATTGAATCACTGGGACATGCAACCGACGAGCGTAGCCGATGGCGAGCATGCCCTAGCCGAATTGGAAGCTGCACGGCGTGCCGGAGCGCCGTACGATCTGGTGCTTACCGATATGCACATGCCTAAGATGGATGGCTTCGGGCTGGTTGAGAATATCCATCGGAACCAGGGAATATCTACGGCCACCATCATGATGCTGACGTCCGGCGGGCATCGTGGCGATCTAGCGCGTTGCGCTGAACTCGGCATTGCCGCCTATCTGCTGAAGCCGGTGCGGCAATCCGAATTGCGCGAAGCAATCACCCGGGTGTTGGCGACTCGGGATCGCGCCGAGGTCAAACCGATGCTTACCCGTTACGATTTATTGGAAGATAGACCGGTAACTCAGCGGCTCGACGTGCTGCTGGCGGAGGACAATGCAGTCAATCAGAAGCTGGCTGTGCGCCTGCTGCAAAAACGTGGTCACACGGTGGCCGTCGCGGGCAACGGCAAAGAAGCCCTGACCGCGCTTGAGGCCGCTAAATTTGATCTGGTGCTGATGGATATTCAAATGCCCGACATGGATGGGCTGGAGGCGACCAAGGAACTACGACGGCGTGAAAAAACAAGTGGAATTCATACGCCAGTGGTGGCGATGACGGCGCTGGCGATGAAAGGCGATAAGGAGCGCTGTCTCGAAGCAGGTATGGACGGCTATCTACCTAAGCCGATTCGCGCCGAGGAACTCGATGACATCCTGGACGCCTACACGGCGGCGAAAAGCGCTCAGTTCCGGCCAGATATTGGGGAAAGGAACGACAGCGTAAACGAGCAGGAGTTGCTTGAGCGCGTAGACGGCGACCGCGCTTTCATCGCGGAGCTAGCGGATGTCTTTCGCGATGATTATCCAAAGCAAATGAGCGTCGCGCGTCAAGCGATTGGAGTAGGCGACGCAGAAAGGCTTCGGCGCGCGTCGCATGCGATGAAAGGCGCGCTTTCAAATCTTGCGGCGAAACAGGCCACTGGCTTTGCGATTTCTCTCGAAGAGATGGGCAAATCGGGTAATTTGTCGGGCGCGGAGGAAGCGCTGGCGCAACTGGAAGGCGAATTAGAACGAGTAGATCGCAAAATGCGTGCGATTTGTGTGGAGCTGGTCAGATGAAGATACTGGTTGCGGACGACGATCCCGTATCGAGACGCCTCATGCAGAGCATTTTGCAACGGAATGGCTACGAGGTGGTCCTGACAGAAGATGGATTGAGCGCCTGTCGAGCACTGACCAACGCCCATTCTCCCCGGCTGGCGTTGATCGACTGGATGATGCCGGAACTCGACGGACCCAGCGTCTGCCGCGAGGTGCGCCGTTGTCGGAAGGATTCATATGTGTATATCGCTCTGCTGACTGCAAAACAATCCCACGCGGATATTGTCGAAGGGCTCGAAGCCGGAGCGGATGACTACCTGACTAAACCGTGTCATCCCGCCGAGCTGAAGGCCCGACTCTTGACGGGACGGCGGATTCTCGGCTACGAAGATAGGCTCGTCAAGTCGCGCGAAGACATGCGCTATCGCGCTACCCACGATTCCCTCACGCAGCTCGCGAATAGAGCTTCAATCCTTTCCAATCTGCGGCAAGCGATGGAAACCGCCGCTCAAAGGAAGTGTGACCTTTCGGTCCTACTTTGCGACATCGATCGCTTCAAAAGCATCAATGACCGGTATGGGCATCTCGTCGGCGACGCGGTCCTGGGGGAGGTTGCCCAGCGTTTGTCTCGGTCGATAAGAAGGGGCGACATGGTGGGACGGCTTGGTGGTGAAGAGTTTCTCGTCGTGCTCGATGGCTGTGGGGCCGGGGATCTAAAGTCGTGCGCGGAGCAAGTTTGTACTGCGGTCAGTAGGACGCAGATATGCCTCCTGGAGCACGTGCTCGATGTGTCTGTCAGCATTGGGGCGACCACATTTCAGGGTTGGCGCGGCGACATCCCTCTTGAACAGTTGCTGCGCCAAGCCGACGAAGCATTATACGAAGCAAAGGCTCTCGGCCGAAATCGCGTTTCCGTTTGGGGATCGTCACTATTGTCTAGCATCCCGGCGTGCGCATTGGACTCGCCAAATTAGCGACTCTTCCGAACGCAACCCGGAGGGAGAGTCGCTCCTTTGGGGCAGATTTGCGTAGCTTATAGGATTTGTCTTCGAATTTGCAAAGTCCGGCACGGGGCCATGCCGCAAACTGAGAATCTGGCCCCGTGGTTCTTGGTTGATGCGCGCAAAGGAATCCGCTTCTTTCATCATCTTTATTCCCATCCGGCAGCTGTATGGCGACAGCTCCCATCTCTATCTCTATTACGCCGGACTGGAGTCGAATGGCAATCGCGTCCGTGGCGCTTTCGAGCAGGCACATGCAGCCAGCGGTGACCTCCAGGAGCGATTGACGGTCTCCACTAAGCCTCAGGAAGGCTCCGGGCCGGTAAAGTATGTCTGGGAGTTGGACGAGCGGATGACGGACGCATTTTGGGTGCGGGAAATCCTCACACAGTTGGCGAACACACACCGTGGCGAGTTGAGAGAGTTTCTGGCGCGATGCGTCCAGGATGCGATGCGCGACCCCGCAAAGCCGTTCCGGGCGGTGTTCTCAAGCTCCGCCAAACCCTACGCGTCTTAAAATTCTGTTTCGCTCCCGCCTGACTGATGCGGAAATCTCCGCATGGCTTTGGCTCGACTGGAAGCGCGCCCTCCCCGGCGTTTAATGGTCTGTTCGTCACAGCCATTTACCTAGACTGCCTCTGCCTCTTGGCAATGGACCCCGGATGCGTTGGGCGGGGTAAAGTTCTATTTTGCGAGTGAATGACACACTCTCCCGTTCCCGGCGCCGCAGCAGGTCCGCGAACAACGCCAGAATATCGCCCTCTTTGACCCTATGGCCCCATTCAACTGCGATTACGGCTCGTTCCGTAATCGTCAATCGGGGATTTTGTAGCTCGCTGGCGAGAGAGGCGCAGACTATCCGGCAGAGTTCTAGCTTTGGGATGATGGTCTCGATGCCAAGCCCTTTAATGATCTCGCTCATGGTTCACCTCGAAAGCGCATCGGACTTTCCGCGAGGAATCGGGATCGCCATTCAGGTCCAGGTATGAAGTTGCTTGTTTGAAGAGAACTATTTGCCCTCAAGACCACCCATAGCTCCAACCCCGGAGCGTTGTTTGGCCTGGAAGCATGGGCGGCAAAGGACGGGACGCCCCTGCCTCGGCATGAAGGGAACGGTTGTCTCGGCTCCGCAGGTGGCGCAAGTCGTTCGAACATCCAAATGCGCCTTTCGGGAGCCGCGTTGGCGTATTGCCCGGCACCGCCCGCAGCGCTTCGGCTGGTGACCAAATTCCTTCGATTGGTAGAAGGCCTGTTCACCGGCAGTAAACACGAACTCTCCACCACAATCGATGCACGTCAAGGCCCTGTCGCTGAATTCCATAGCTGCTTTCTGCCGAGCCGGGGAACGGCCACCAGCGATGCTTGGCGGGGGCCGGAAAATTGGGCTGACTAATCTTACGGGCAAAGGGTCAAGCTCAACTGCCGCTCATCGGGAAAACCGTCTGACCTTTTCTCTGTTGCGCTTGTGATTTGGATTACAGATGTTTGGCCGATTTTACCCAACTCTGAGGTTTCAGGTGAGGGAATTTACCGGATTTTCAGTCACAAGGGTAACCAGATGTCTGGGATGGCGGTCACAGGATGGCGGTGACTATTCGGATACTTGATGGAGGGCCAATCGGAGGAAAGGCCGGTGGCTCCCGGTGCGGTGGCGTCGGGGCCAAATCTATTACTCAGGGGCCACAGCCCGCCCTTTCAGCGCGGCGCTTGGGAAGCTAAACCGCTGGCGCGGTTGAAAGCGTGATCGCATGAATCCCTGAAGATTACGGTGTTTCGGTATCGAAGGCCGTACCCGCGCGGCTCCGCACAGAAACAGCGGCTCTCTCAGTGAGACCCACTTTTCAAATCTCGCGCCTCTTGCCGGGCATCACCTGGCAACGCAAGTTAAAATACCATCTGCCATATACCTTCCCTTTTCAATGCGTACGGGAATTCCATCCGCTGAGACGGGCTTTCAGCATTTTCAAAACGCGCGATTGGTCTTCAACTAGAGGGGGCCACGTGAAATCGATTGTGCTTCTGTGATGCAAATCACTTTCACGGGATTCCGTTCATGACACGATGCGGTTCTGAAAGATCAGTGATATGACGCCATCAAGGCGGTCCCGTCCTGAATTCTCGCGGCTCCCCATTGACCCAGTTCTCTCGGATTATGTTGCTGAAGGCGAACTCGTTCAAGAAATTGAGGCCAGATCGACGCCATACTCCCGCGCAGCCGACGGGATATTGTTCCGGCAGGGAGACCCGCCAGCAAGACTCTACTTCATCAAAAAAGGTCGAGTTACCCTAACGATGCATTCGACAGATCGAGAGGTGATGCGAGTGCGCGCCGGGGCCGGTTCCCTCATCGGCCTTCCTGCCGTCATTGGCAACCAACCGTATTCCTTGACCGCTAGGGCCGGTGTGGACGCCGAAATCCGCCAACTTAGCTCCGAAGGTTTTTGCAGTCTTGTCAAGAGTCACCCGGAATTCTGCGCCGATGTGCTTAAAATCCTCGCGACCGAGATTCGATCCGTACGCAAAGCTCTAGCTGACTTCCTGTCATAGCAGTCGTCGCTTCCAAGGTCCAACGGGCGAGCGGAATATTCCCGAAATTATTGCGCCTTCCATTTCATACAAAGTCTGGCGGCTTTCAAGATGGGGAGTATCAAAACCGCTGCTCCAGGATTTTGCTGCCTGCCATGGCCGCAGCTTGCGCGAGTTCGGGGTGATGGATGGCGAACAGGGCCAGTTCCAGGCGGTCACTCACACCGGTTTTATCGTAGATCGAACGAAGATGATTTTTGACGCCCTGCTCGCCGGTCTTGAGGCGCTGGGCGATTTCGCGGTTTTTGAAGCCTTCCGCGATCAAAGCCACAATCCGCATTTCCTTGGGCGTGAGCCGGTCCCGGACGCGAGCGCCGACCAGGTCCTGCTCGGGCAATCCTGATTTCAGCATCTGCTGCGCGCACCAGATTTCGCCCGCCGCCACGCGGCGCACGCACTCGGTCAGCGCCGGACCCGTAACATTGCGGAAGACCACCCCGCGAAACCCTCGCTGAAGATAACCGCTGGCGAGTTCCCTGTTCTCCGCAATCACAATGCCGTGGCTGTTGGTGTTTCCGAGCAGCATCAGCAGGCGCGTAAAATCGGGATGTAACGAAGATGCAAACAAAACGATTGATCCCGGAAACGTCGCAATCGCGTGGTACATCCGCTCCCGGCTAGCACACTGAGCCGTGATGCGCAAATCGTCATCCAGCGCCAGCACCTTGGCAGCGCCAGCCCGAAAAAGTGCCTGGGAATCGGCCACGATGATCTTAGTCACGACGTTTGCTCCGCCTGCTCCCGGTATAGGAAGAGTTCCTCTTCGCTCTGAATCTCCGTTTCCTGGACTTGATGTAGCTTCGATCATAGCGTGTGCTTTGGCTCCTTTCATATTTATCGCCACGGCGGCACAAGATTTGGCGACGTCCATCTTTGTAACACTGCAACTTTTCCGCTCTTGCGCCAAAGGGCGGGCGTTTGAAGAGCGACCTGGGAAGTTTCCTACCCGCAGCAAGCGCTTCGATAGCCTCGCGGTCCGGGATTGCAAGCGTCCTGCCTTGCTGAACCACCAAGCGGCGATACTTCCATACCTTCAGCGTGCGGTTCCCCATCGCGCGCCGCAAGCCGACGGCCAATCAGGAAGAACCAGCGTCAGCCGCACGCATAGCTTTCCAAAGCACTGCGGCTGGGAATGACGATCAAATAGCCGTGCTGCGAAACCAGACCGCGATTCTTGAAGGCGCTGAGGGTGCGGCTTACGGTTTCGCGCGCGGCCCCGATGAACTCGCCAATCTCCTCATTCGTCAGAGCGACGCGACAGCGCGCACCGGCCGCGCTCTTCCCGCCCGATTCGCTCCAGGCCAGCAGCAGACGGGCCAGCCGCTCCGGAACGGAAGAGGACAAGCCCACCGTGCGCAACTGCTCGCAGGCTAGGTTGAAGCTGCGCATCATGTCGTGCGCCACGGTCTGGTAGACCTCGGGATGGCGGGCCAGAAAATGCAGAAACGCCTCGCGAGTGACGTGGGCCACCTTGGCTGGATAGAGCGTCTCCGCCGTCATCTCGTGGGGACGCCCCGACACTGTGGCCGTCAGGCCTACCACCTCGCCCGTCTTGGCGATGCAGAAGCTTAGCCGCCGTCCGTCGCTCGAATTGATGGAAAGCTTGACTTCGCCTTCGAGAACCACCACGATCCCCGACGAGGGCTCCTGTTCCGCGAATAGCACCGCATGGGCCGGATAGGCAGAGGGGAACAGTAGCGACTCCAGGTCGGCCAGCGCCGGATGGGACAATTGGGTGAAGAATTCGCCCCTCCGATAAGCGGGAACTTGCTTCAGATTTTGGCGCATCGTTTGAACCTCAGACCTCCCCAGCATTTGATTGCTCGTCGTTTCGAGTGACTTCTTCGGCAAGGTACTGAGCCCAGCTTGTGGGGGCCAGAATCCGGGCTCCCGTTTGCGAGTAGATCGCTCGCAAGATCCGGATTCCGCTGCCGTCCACATAAGCGGTGTCGCGAAGATCGAGGGACAAGTGCTTGGCTTTCATAGCTGGCGAGGTCTGTTCCCCAAAGCGGTCTAGTTCGGCCGCCCAGGGTCCGACAATCCGCCCCTCCAGCTTGAGGGTGATGGCTCCGTCTTTCTCTTCCACTGTGATTCGCAGCGCGTATGATGGCTCATCCTGCGCCCTTGCCCTGCATAAAGCACGCTGCGAGCCAAAGTTTCCAGTTCCGGCAAGAATGGCTTTGCGGCGAAGAAAACACAGGGAGTTAGCGCATGGAGGGGGTTCTGACGAAGCGTGACGAAGCGGGGAAAGTGACGAAGTGACGATGACGCTATTTCGTCACCGAGACGATAAGAAGTCAATTCCGCTCCGCGACCGTCGTCACGTTGCATTGGTTACAGCCGTGACTCCACAAATTCGAATAAACGTTGCATATTCTGAGGATGTTTTGGGATCACCAGCAAGGCCGAAGAAGGCGCAGACAGCTTTCCCAATGAGCTTCGCTGTTATTTTTTTTGGGGCCGCGCGTATGGTCAATCATAGTTTCAACAGTGGCTGCTTACCGTTGATGGCCCAAAAACTGACTTCAGGATGCAACTCGATCGCCCACGCCTGGTCCTCCGGCGTCAGCGCAGCGTCCACCCCCTTTATCTTCGCCGCGATCCATCAGGTTTGGCGGCTGATCTTCCTGCCGGTCCGGGCGAGATGCACATCGCATACCTCAACGTCGCGAATCGGGCGATTTCGGGAAGCGGCGCGTTCCACTATTGTGTCTGTCTGGTCGGGGCGGTTACCACCTCCGCGATGAACAGTTGAACGCTTCCCTTTGCGTCGATGACCTGACGCGCATTTCGGAGAATTCTCGGTAAAATCGTAGACACCCCCCAACGAGGTCATCGATGAGCATCAAGTGTAAGCTGAGATATCTTCTGATTGCTTCAACTCTCTTCCTCGCTGCTGGGCAGCAAGGTTGGTCTATTCAATCGGGCAATCCAAGTAATCAGTTGCCGCTCCAGGTTGAAATCTCTGAGAAATCCCCGGATATTCCTCGTTGGCTTCAAATCGCGGATCAGATCGCCGATAAGATGGCCTGGCCTGTTGTGTTTCTCGTGGCAGTGCTTCTCTTCCGCAAACCGATTGCAAGCTTAGTTGTAGAGATGGGAAAACGCGGTACCGACATCAGCATCGCTGGGTTTGCGATTCGTCTGCCGAAGCTCGAATCTCGGGTCGAGGAACAGACCCAGACGCTTACAACCCAGCAGGAGCAGATTGCCGAACAGAGTGAGCACATCCAAAACCTAATCCGATTTTCCATGTCGTGGTACATCTACAAAATGCTGTATGAAATCGCCAGGGCACAGGGCGAGAATGGCCACTACTTCTACAGGGATGACGGGTCGATGGATCGCAATCTGCGCTTCCTGATCGATCACGGATATGTAGAAGAGGTGCCCACATGGCCGCGACCGGACGAGGATATCGCCGGGAAGATCAAGATCACGCGGTCCGGACAGGACCTGATCTCGATGAGAGGCTCGGCATGATTCCTGCATCGTGCGGCGCCGGAACAGGCTGGGTCACATCGGCGCTTCAGAATTGCATGGGTGCAGCAACACCATGCGTCGTGAGCTGGCGTTGATGGCACATCGAGGGTTGCGGTCTGCGAGATCGTTCGCGACGCTGTGTCCTCATAGAAGACGCAGCCGAGTCGTTAGCGCGAACTATCGAGTGGTCGCAAAGTCATGTTGGCGTGAGGCCAGCTGCGAGGTTCTGGGTTTTGAACGCGACGCCGACGCCCAAAAGTGTACGTCTCTTGAGTACTACAAGGACGAGGATTATCCTCCCGGCCAAACAGATTCCGCACGACCGGCGTCCAGCGGTTGGTGTAGGTCGTCACTACGCGGCTGCTGCGATGGATGAGGTAGTGTCGCAGACCGAAGCCCCGCGCCGCTTCAACACCGCGATCATCTCCAGTTTCGCATTGGGGGCGCTGCTGCTCGCCGGACTGGGAATCTACAGTATTGTGGCGTTCTCGGTAGCGTCGCGGGTGCAGGAGATGGCAATCCGCATCGCTCTGGGCTCACAGCGATCGCACATTCTGCGGCTGGTGCTTGTTTCCGGCCTGCGACTGGCGGCTCTTGGGTGCGTGCTGGGATTGGCCGGTGCCCTCGCGGCGGCAAACTTACTGCGGACATTTCTTTTCGGAGTAAGCCCCTTCGATCCGGCGGTATTGGCGATCGCTGCGGTTGCCGTGTTCGCACTAGCGCTCGCAGCAGCAGCGGTGCGAGGACGGCGAGCGGCAGCGGTGGACCCCATTGAGGCGCTGCCGGGCGAATAGTTCTCGCGGCGCTTTCAAGAGGATGCCTCCGGAGGCGGAGCCGATACAAATATCTTTCCGAATTACGTTGAGCCTTACCGAAAGCGCCCGGGCGACAAGCTTGACGACGGGCAACGCGCTGGCCATCGCCCCCCACTATATTCGCGGCAGCTAAGCGAAAAACTTCATGATTCGCTTTTGTGAGGATTCCGCGTCGTGGCGGACCAGGTAACTGCCCGATGGTTTTGGGCGATTGATACACCTACCCGGTTACCAGAAGGAGCGCTGGCTATACCGGAGAGGCCTGTTACCGCCTGGACGCGGGGACTCTGCCGAGACGAGGATCGTGACGCAGCAGCAGGTCGCATGCATGAAGGGCTTCGGTTTCAAAATCGGGACCGTCGCTCGGGATGAGAAGCCAATGGCCGATCCTATTGTGAAGCAACTCGATGCGGCGGAGCGACGGGAATTCGCGCCGGAGTTGTGGGCCCGCTGGGTTGGCGATCTCAGAAAGTACAAGCCAGACACCATTGTCCCGAGGTGACCTGGAAGAATCCCGCAGCATAAAAACTAGCCGGTCCTTGATGTAGACCGCGAAACCGGAGAACATCCGGCGTACCTCGGGACTCAGGGATGAAATGGCGTCAAGCACAAATCCATGCGGGGGATTCGACTTTGGCTTCGTGGACCGACGCATCGCTCTTCCAGGATGGACGATAGCATACCTGGTCAAAGGTCCGAGACTGGTGCTCCAACCAAGCTCCATCGCTTCTCATCGGAAATCCCGGCGGTCGCCAATGACGATCCGGATTGGAACATGCAGGGCAGTTGCAATGGGCGTGTAAATGTCTTGCGCTTCCAAAGCCTTTAACCGGATGCAGAGTGCGTATCGAACGTCTCTGAGGGTCTCGCATCAGGCTTTGAACGGCGCTACTGCATTCACACCGGCTCTAGATTTTTCAACTCTCCCACCACAAACCAGTAAGAGATCAAACCCGCCACCAACGCGACGACAGCCAAGTCGAAGCCGGGCGCATACGACCCGGTATCGGCGATCAGGAATCCGGTGACAAGCGGCGCGAGAATTCCTGCGATATTGCCGAACAGGTTTTCGACTCCGGTCCACAGTCCCACGTGCTCGACCGGCGCACAGGATTGCAGGATCACGATAAGATTGCCGGTCGAAAGTCCCACCATCGAGGCGCCAACAATCAGCCAGACGGCGGCGGCGGGACTTGCGGCGTGCTCCGCCGGGATCAGAAGCAAACCGGTGAGGAATCCCACCGTCACCACGCCTTTGCGAACAATCGTTTCATTCCAGCCCAGGTGAATAAGTCTGTCCGCGATCCAGCCGCCAATCGGCTCGCTCACTCCGAAAACGAGAAACGGCGCTGCGGAATAAAGCCCTGCGCGCAGCACGGTCAGATGGCGCACGGTCATCAAATAATCCGGCAGCCAGGTGACCAGCAGATACCAGTAATAATCGAAGCAGAAGAAGCCGAGGCAGATGCCGATGAGATTGCGGTGGAGAAGGACATCGCGGAGTTTCGGCTTGCGCGGCCGCGCGCTTGTGCTCGCCGCTTGCTCTTCCGCATGCGGTTTCGTGACGGAGCGATCGCGCGCCGGATAAGTTGCGAGCCAGGGAATCAACCATAGTAACGCGGCAAATCCGATGATCTCAAACGTCACGCGCCATCTGAAATGCACCAAAAGAATCGGGACGAGAATGCCTCCAAGCGACATGCCGATCCGGGTGCCGAAATCGAAGATGCCGGAGGGAAGGCCGCGCTTCGCGGGCGGGAAAAACAACGCGACGATTTTAGTGCCGCCGGGCAGATAAATCGATTCCCCAACGCCGAGAACGATTCTCGTCCCGAGCAGGAAAATGAACCTGCGCGCCGCTCCTGCAAGCCCTTGCGCCAAGGACCACACCGCGAAGGCCGCAGCGTAGAGCCACTTCAGAGGGAACCGGTCCACCGCCCAGCCGATGGGCACTTGCATCAGCGCATAGGACCAGAAAAAGGCGGAAAGCAACAGGCCTTTTTTCTCAGGGCTGAGGCCGAAATCGCGGGCGATCAGCGGCAGCGAAACCGAAATCGTAGCGCGGTCGAGATAGTTGATAACCGAGGCCAGGGAGAGCAGGCCTACAATCGACCAGCGAAGACGGTTCTGGTATTGGGATCGCAATTCTCGCACATCCCCGCGATCATCATCCCCTAGTCTAGTCACTGCCCAGCTTGGATCAGGGCCGCACTGCTGTCGAAATAGACGTACCGGAAGGTTACCTCAGGAGCACACCGGAGGCGAATGCTCCAGGGTGGCGGTTCGATAGGCTGCCAATTGCGCTGGGCTCAGAACGGTCGGATCGGCCCGGTCTGCGTTGCAAAAGCTGTTTTCTGCGGCTTATCGGTTGCGAGGCCGTTTTCGGAAACCGGAGCCTGTCCGGCCTTCAGGTTCGTGAGCGCGGACCGCACGGCGGCCACCATGATCGCGAGGGTCTCGAAAGCGCGGCGCATCCTGGCTGGCTTAGGGTCGAAAATGGATTCCTCGTGCTCGGACCAGGGAGCGAGCTTGGATTCGTACAAACGCTCGAACACCAGATGCCTGGTCGCGGGGACGGTCTCTCCCTAGAGGTGATTTCGAATAAACTGGAACATCGCCGGGGCCGACATGGGCATCGCGTTATGTTGGAATCGGGCGAACAAGATTCCGTCGCCCTCCTGCACTGGGCGTATTACGAGGCCGCTTTCGTCGCGCTCAGCGAAGCGAATATGACCCCTGCCTTGGTTATCGCGAACGTCAGGAAGGCAAGATCCTGGCCCTCCTTCTCGGTGGCGCGGCTCCCGAGATCATCACGTTCAAGGCACGTCGTCTTGATATCCTCGAACTGTCCTACGTTTCGAACCTGGGCCAGAGTGAGGTGTGCTTTTCGAGTTTTCCTGGCCGCTGGGAACGCACGAGGCGCTCCGGGGCCCCGGAGCAACCAAGTGTCATCTAGTTTCCACGCGCCACCTCATGTGGAATTCGCGGCGAAAGCCGCCATCACGGAGCCGAACGCGTGCTGGCCTTCCCGGACGCCCGCGTGCCGCAGAATTCAATAACCTAGGTCTGTCGTGTTATGACTCGCCCGGCCTTATCTTCTCCCAGCCCGTGACACCTGGGATGCGGCAGGTGATCGTCGCCGACAAACCCTAAAAACCCGATCCCACTACCACTTTGGGTTGTTTTCCAGAAGGGCTGCTGCATCAGCCGCCGTCAGAGGTTTCGAGAAATAATATCCTTGCGCGTATTCGCATTGAAGGTTCGACAGCACCGCAAGCTGCTCGCTCGTCTCCACGCCTTCGGCAATCACATCGAGCCGTAGAGCCTTCGCCATAGGTAAAATCGTCCGCACGATCTCCGTGCTGTCTCCTCCATGATCTATTTCCGCCGTGAAGGAACGATCGATTTTAAGCGTATTCATCGGAAACTTTTGAAGATAGCTCAGGGACGAATAGCCGGTTCCGAAATCATCGATCGAAAGCTGGACGCCAAGAGATTTGATTTGAAATAGTACGTCGGCGGCCGCTGAAGGGTCTTGCATGACGGCGCTTTCGGTGATTTCAAACTTCAGAGTGCTCGGAGCGATCCTCATTTCCCGCAGCAGGCTCCCGATTTCCGTCGCCAAATTGGGCTGTAGGAACTGTTTGGTTGAGAGGTTGATGCTCATTATAAGGGAAGGGCAGTCCTTCCGGGTCGCATTCCAGGTGCAAATCTGCTGGCAGGCCTCTTGCAAGCTCCACCACCCGAGTTCCCGAATCATACCTGTCTCTTCCGCGACGTTGATGAAATCTTCCGGATGTAATAGACCACGGGTGGGATGCTGCCAGCGCAACAAAGCTTCGAACCCGACAATTCTGCCGGAACCAAGGGAAATGATCGGTTGATAATAATTGCGGAATTCTTTCCGGCTCAGTCCATTCCGCAAATCTGTTTCCAACTGGAGGCGCGCCATCACGTTCGCCCGCATCTCTACATCGAATATCTCGTAACGGGACTTGCCCAGAGATTTTGCGCGATACATAGCAGTATCGGCATCGCGCAAGATATCCTCCGAATTCTCATATCCTATGCTGCTCAATGCGATCCCTATGCTCGCAGAAGTGAAAATCTCTTTCCCATCGACCTTGAACGAGGAAGCCAATACTTTGATGAACCTCTTAGCCACCAACTCTGCGTCGCCCGGCTCTTCTAAGCGATCGAGGAGGATCGTGAACTCATCTCCACCCAGCCGCGCAATTGTAAAGTCCTGCTCGATTCGCGCAACTGCATCGGAGGCGCGAAGCGAATTTTCCAGCCGCTTGGCTACTGCAACCAGGAGTTGGTCGCCCGCTGCATGACCTAAGCTGTCGTTGATCATCTTGAACCCGTCGAGGTCCAAGAACATAACCGCGAATAAGTAATCCTTATCTCTCTTCTGGCGTTCGAACAGCCGTTCCAATCGGTCACGAAACAATAATCGGTTCGGCAAGCCTGTCAGTGCATCGGCCAGCTTTCCTCCGGTTATGTCCGTTTGAGATCCGGCCATGCGAGAGGCGTTTCCAGAAGCATCGCGCACCGCAAGACCTCTGCTCAACACCCAACGAAAGCTGCCATCTTTATGCTGGATGCGGATCTCGCTTTCAAACTGAGGCGTAGTTCCTTTTAGATGAGCATCGATCTCATGTTTTACTCGTTCGCGATCTGAGGCATGAATTCGGTCCAGCCACTCTTCGGGACGGTTGCCGATTTCATCTTCTTGATACCCGAGCATTGCTTTCCAACGCGGCGAGAAGTAGATAAAACTGTCCCGCAGATTCCAATCCCACAGGCCGTCGTTCGCTCCTTGGGCCGCCAAGGCATAGCGTTCCTCGCTCACCCTTAATGCATTCTCCACTTCGATACGCGATATCTGGGTGCGGATGCGCGCCAAGGCGACCGCGAAATCGATAGGCTTCGTAATGTAATCGTTTGCGCCAAGATCGAGCGCCTTAACGATATCCTCGCTCTGCTGCTTCGCGGTCACCATGATGACCGGCAATTCCGTAGGCGAGTAGGACTGGCGCAAGGTGTGCAGGGCGTCGAGACCGCTTATTCCAGGCATCTCGACATCGAGGAGTACTATGTCCACCTGCTGTCCCTGGATGCGTTCTCGCAGACCGCGCGCATTTTCCGCCACTAGGACCGAATAACCCTTCCGTTCCAACCGGCGGGCAAGCATGTCCCGGTTCATTTCGTTGTCATCCACAATCAAAAGTCGACATGCCTTCGAGTCCATAGTGCTACCTATCTTCCAGGATGGTCCCAATTTTTTCCGTCAAACGAGCGAAGTCTACGGGCTTAGTGTCGTAATCCACGCAGCCTATTTCAAATGCTTTCTCTTTATCGCTGGTCAACACGCAGGCCGTGAGCGCGATAATCGGAATATGCTGAGTCCTCTTGTCTGCTTTCAGCCTTCGAGTGGCCTCCCAGCCATCGATCTCCGGCAGTGTTATATCCATGAGAATCAGGTCCGGCGCTTCCAGATGCGCCAACGAAATGCCCAGTTCGCCGCTTTCGGCCGTAAGAATCCGATATCCCCTGCGCTCCAGACGTCTTGAGAGCATGTCCCGATTCATTTCGTTGTCTTCGATTAGGAGAATTGTCGACATATATGAGCCAAGCGCGTGGTCGGGATTAATACGCCGCGCACGTTCCCCGGTATGGTTGCCCGATTTCGGATCTGACTGGATTGTCGGTCGCGACTGGTGAACGTAAAGGTTCGCTGCCGTCCAATTTTCCTTCGACGGGAAGTAGTACTGTGAAGGTGGAGCCACGCCCTACCGCGCTCTCGACGTGGATTGTCCCTCGCATCATCTGAATAAAACGGTAGGTAATCGCCAGACCCAAACCGGTTCCTCCGTATTTTCTGGAAATCGAGGTATCGACTTGAGAGAATTCCCGAAATAGTTTCTCTCTTTGCTGTGGAGTCATCCCGATTCCAGTGTCCGAAATTTCAAGTCGCAGCCACTCGCGGCCCTCAATTGTTCGGCAGTCAGCTTTGAGCGAAACGACCCCGTTTTCTGTAAACTTGCAGGCGTTGCTCAGCAGGTTCAAGAGTATCTGGCGGACTTTTGTGAGATCTGCGTGCATTTCGCGCAGATTTGCCGCGTTGATCTGGAGAGCATTGGCGTTCTTCGCGGCGGCCGGTTGAACTGTGTTTACGATCTCTTCTATCACCTGGGCTACATCGAAGGTTTCCAAATGCAGGGCCATCTTACCGGCCTCGATCTTCGACAGATCGAGAACGTCATTGATCAGCGCCAATAAATGCTTGCCTGCTGATTGTATCCTTTGAAGATCCCGCACGACGGTCTCTCTGCCTAGTCCTTCCGTCTCTTCTTCCAACATCTCACTGTAGCCAATGATGGCGTTGAGCGGCGTGCGCAATTCGTGACTCATGTTCGCAAGAAAAATGCTCTTCGCGCGGTTTGCGTCCTCGGCAGCTTCTTTTGCATCAAGCAATTCTTGCTGTGTCCGCTTACGCTGGCGGATGTCCCGTATGAAGATGCTGAATATCCATTGCCCGTCAAACTTGACGGGCGAGATCGCCATCTCGACGGGGAATTCGCTACCATTGCGGTGTTGTGCATTTGTCTCTGTCCTCTGCCGCGCTGTCATTTCCCATCTCGCACCAAAGAAGCGCTGCAAGTCTAGATCGGGATCCCCTTGATATCGTTGCGGCATGATGAGTTCAAATAACTTCCGGCCAAGAGCCTCTTGCGCGAGCCACCCGAAAACTTCCTCCGCTTCGGAGTTCCAATTCGTAATTCGACCCTCGGCATTCACGGTAATCACCGCATCCATCGCCGTGTTGATGATCAGCCGAAGGCGTTCTTCGCTCGCTCCAAGCGCCGAGAATCGGCGATCGATCATTGCTGTTAGAACAGCGAGGCCCAGAACCATAAAAGTGACTATGGTTATTCCGGTGATGCCGAGTGTGGACACGCTGATGGCATGGGCTAGATCGGGTGTTTGCCCCGTATACCTGAAACTCGCCGCAGCCATGGCCGTATAATGCATGGTCGGGATCGCCGATCCCATCAATACGGCGCTCGCGATTTTCAGGAGCCATTTCTCTTTCACTTTATTGCGGAAATAGAACGTCAGAAAGAGAGCGACAAGGGAAATCACAATCGCGAGTACTACGGAAAGTGCAACGAGGGTGTACGACCAATAACACATGGCTGGCAGCCGCATCGCAGCCATGCCCGTGTAATGCATGGCTGCGATCCCGCCGCCCATGATGATGCTGCCCACCAGAGCCGCAGGTAAGCCCATTTTTTCCCGGCTCACTATAAATAGTGCAATGGCGGAGGCAAAGATAGCAGCTAGCAGCGAGAGCAGCACCGTGGGCCAATCGTATAAGACCGGCACCGGCAGACTAAAAGCGAGCATGCCAATGTAGTGCATCGACCAAATTCCGATGCCCATCGCCGTAGCGCCCCCCAAGAGCCAGGCAGACGATGATCGGCTTCTGCTATGCGCGGCGGTTACCCTGGAAGCAAGATCCAACGCTGCGTATGAGGCAAGCATTGCGATCAAAACCGATAATGAAACCAGGCGGTAATCGTAAGAACCGATGATTACCGCTCCGTTGCCGACCATATTCATGCTCAAACCTCAGTCATATCGCGATGGGAATGCAATGTGTGTGGGCCACGAGGCATTCAGGACTGATCGGCCGCCAAGAGCGGTAACCTAGCAGCTACATGAGGTCTATCGGTCTCACAAAGTTTAGCCAACCAGGGAAAGGAGGGCCATGGTAGGAATGGGTCACACCCCAGGGGACTTAAGTGCTACTTTGGAACATCGGATGTACCTTCATTCTGGGCCGAGGTCTTATACAGGTTCCGTCGGTTGGAGCGATTCAACTGAATTCAGCCGGGTAGGCGGGACTTCAAATAACCGGAGACCTACCCGGAATTCCTGGAAACACCATGTTTGCGTGACGAGCCCGAGGGCATCGATCCCAAATCCCTCGCCATACGATTTGCACCTAGCGTTGGCACGTGAGGCGACGTTCTTTTTTCGAGTCGGCAAGTGCAGGTCGAATTGGCGTGGCGGCCGGACTCGTCGCTGCGAGATTGGGGCAGTTGATTGGTGTGCTTGAGCGCGGCTAAGGCGCTGCACGAGCGCCGAGACGGCAGTCCCATCTCGCGTCGCAATTGACGGGCGACTTCTGACAATCAAGGTAGGGTGGGGCTCCCCGCCGCATAGTAAACGCTGTGATGCACCGAAGAGCCGCGAAACGTATACAGGCGTCTACACCAGCACCGGGCCAAGGTATAAGCGACTTATTATAGGCGACTTCTAGGGAGCGACGACTTTGGTAAGAGAATTGCTCTGAATAAAGAATCTCCCCCAAGACTAAGATCCGGTGCGCCATTTTTAGGGTAGGCTATGGACGAAATCCACCAGGGCCCTTCTATTCAGACCCTTCGCGCGAAACTGGAACTATGCAATATCGCTGCTGCATTTTTGAGGGAATCGCTGTTATCCCCGGGCCTTACCGCCGTTGAACAAAGTGAAGCTTACCAACGCTGGTTGAAGGTGACTCGGCACGGCCAATAGTGGCGTTCACTTTGGAACTAATCAGGAGGCGCGAACTGGAGGGAAGCCGCGAAGGCGAAGATCAGCCTTCTACCCAGATTTTAGACGGTGCCCGCAATTTCAAACTGACCCACTACTGGCAAATCCTCCTTCTCTGCGACCAATACTACTCGCCAGCGATTAGGGTCGGCTCTGGGCACGCGAATGCGTCCGCCGCACGGGCTTCGTTCAAACTGTGTGTTGCGCCGCAACTCCACACAGGACGGGAACTGGGGGCGCTCTGAGCCGGGAACACCCGAGGCGGCGGAAAGGAGTTGTATGTCGTTGTTCTGGGAAGTGCTCAATCGGATCGGACTCGGTGAACGGCGGGAAGACTGGCGCATTGCCATTCGCCACTTCGACGTGTTCTATTCCACCGGTTCGAAGCAGAAGCGAGCGCGGGTTAAAGACATGAGCGCCACCGGCGTCTACTTGCATACGGACGAGCATTGGCTGCCGGGCACGCGCGTTCTCTTGACCCTGCAACGGAGGGGTTTCCTGGGGAAGCGCTCCGGGCCTCCGCTAAGGCTCCGCACCAGGTCCGTTCGCACCGGAGATGACGGCGTGGGCCTGACTTTTGTTCCCGAACCCCTCGACGCAGGCGCATGGAGGGGCTTGATGGCCAAAGCGGTCGACCTGAACGGGCGTATTCCCTGTCCGCAGAACGATATCGTCGGCCAGTTCCGCACCGCCCGAGCGCTCGCCTTTTTCATTCGCATCGGCCCTTACGAGGAAGACCGGATAGTCAAATTCATTACCGAAACCTTGGGCGATGAAAAAGCCATGCGCGCCATCGAGGTCGGGTGCATAGCCGAAGGCCTGCTCGATGAGCAGGGCAACGCCGCCACCAGAAAGGTTCCCCTGGACCTTCTTCTGCGCGTTTTGGAACTTGGATCGGACGCCAACGACGAACTGATGCGACGTTCCTGGGCGGGACTGCTGGCCTCTTCCCACCTGGCGGACGCGGACGAAGCTTCGAGTTGGAGGTACGTGAATCTGCTCACCCAGCTTCTTCCCGGTCATATCCAAATCCTCAACCTCGCCTGCACGCGGGCGGCGCGAAAAGGATGGGAGCCCGGGTTTGTCTTCCGCGAAAAAATTCAATGCTCGATGGCTGAGGTCCGACGACTTACCGGAATCAGGGATTTGACAGGCGTGGAACAGGATTTGAATCATCTCCATCACCTTGGCTTGCTGCAACCGACATCGAAGGCGAATTCATTGGAACACATTGTGGTCGCAAACATCACGCCTACCGGCCTTGGATTAAAGATGTTCTCGCGATGCTGCGGCCACGCCGAGCCGCCGGACGTTCCGAGAGCCAAGATCTTGCTATAGATTTCCTGAGCCGCCATGCGTGGCGCACGGGCAAGGGGATTCATCACGGAAGCAGCGCGGTGGTTAGGCCAGGATGGGCCTTAGTTCTGCGCCGGGGGAATGGGACCTAGGCAGCGCCCTAGTTCCAACGAGCCGTGCGGCTCGCAAGACAAATGGCTGACATTGCCGGTCGAAATAACAGCATCGCTCTGCATCCACCGGCCTTCACGTGCTCACCTAATCAGGTGCGCCAAATCCTGCCGAGCCATAATCGTGAGCACTGGTAATCGTGCTCGGCCCCAGTAAGTCGGATAATGGGTGGCGGCAAAGCACTATACCCGCATGCTGGCAGCGTCGGAGATTGATGGTGTTCGGAAGGCCGCCCGCGATGCGGGAAACCTCTTTTCTTGCGGGCTGCGGTGAACCTCTGAATCGGCGTCTAGATCTTGACCGCTAACCAGTTGAATCCGAATTTCTATGACTTGCAAATCCAGCGCAGAAGCCTTTGTGTGCGGGTCCTTGGTGTTCCGGGGCGTCCAGTCGGCATGCGGGGTTAGGGATTACATTGTGAGGACTGCGCGGAATCTGGCTTTGCCCTGAGCCACACGGTCGTAGGCTTTCGGAGCCTCTGCCAGCGGATATGTCTCAACAATCGTTTTCACTTTGCCTTGCGCTACGAAATCAAGCGCTTCGTAGAGATATTCGGGACCGTTTTGCTGGCTGCCAATAATTCGAATGCGCTTCGAGATCAGATCGATCAGCGAGACCGAAATTGGCTCTGCGTCGGCGCCCATGGCAACCAGCCGACCGTCGGGCCGCAGTCCCTGAATGCTGTCCACCATCGCCTTGGTCGAATTTGAAGTGCTGAGAATGACATCTGCGCCTCCAGCCGCCGCAAGGCCCTTGCCGTCGCGGACAACCTCATCAGCGCCAAGTTCCCGGATCATTTGGTCTTTGTCGGGCGAATGCGAAACCGCGAACGTCTCGAAGCCTGCCGCCTTCGCGTATTGCACGGCCAAGTGCCCAAGCCCGCCAATCCCGAGCACCGCCACGCGTTCATGTGGCTGAGGATCCGCCCAGCGCAGCCCACCATAGACGGTGTAACCTGCGCAGAAGATGGGCGCAGCCTGCTCATAAGGAACTTTGTCGGGAATCAAATAAGTTGCGTCGGCATTCATCGGCATGTATTCGGCGTGTCCGCCCTGTGCTTCGATTCCTGTACCTTTCAGATAGGGGCAGAACATCCTGCGGCCACGCTGGCACCACTCGCAGCGTCCGCACGTAGACTGAATCCAGGCAGTGCCGACGCGGTCCCCCACCTTTCGCGTGGTGACGTCCGGGGCCACGGCAACGATCTCGCCGACTGGCTCATGGCCGAGGATTCTGGGGAACGCCCCGGGCAAGTGGCCGAGCGTCTCATGCACATCGGTGTAGCAGACGCCGCTCGCGTGCATTTTGACCAGCACTTGATTCGGTCCGGGCTGAGGTTGTGGAACCTCCTTGATCTGCCACGAACTCCCCACAGCGGGAACGACCGCAGCTTGCATGAATATTTCCTCCTAGCGCCATTCGATGTGGGCGCCTCTGCCGTCGGTGCATAATTTTGGGCGCCCATCGGACCGGAAGCGGAAGATGAGGATCACTTGATCCATTGTCGGCATCCCGGAGATTGCTTTTGCATAGAGGCAAAAGCGAAGCACCCGACCAGTTCCTGCTTGAAATTGAGTTCTTGGGGGATGGCGGATTTGCAATTATCGCAGCGACTCAACCACTTCAACAAACCCCCTTATTAGTCGTTCCAGCTACTTCCGTGCGGATTCCGCGCCAGGAGCACCGGCGGTGGCGCAGGCTATGCTGAGTTCCATGCCCCGCGCCGCGCTTATCATCGAGTTTCTGCTCCTGTTCGTGGCAGGACCGGCCGCCTACCGGTTCTCGCCAACGCGGATTCCAGCGCTCCCGCTGCTATGGATCGCATCCGGCTATGCGTGGTGGCGGTTGATCCGCGACCCACACTTTGACCGCACACGGCTTTGGAATGCTGGGCAGTTGCCCGGCCATCTTGCCGGAATCCTTATTACGTTCACCTTCACCGCGCTTTTCATCTGGGTTGGCGTCCACCGTTTCGCGCCCGAGCGCGAATGGAGACTTGTGCGACGGAATCCCGCCTTCTGGGCAGCGGTGATGGCGGCCTATCCGGCGCTGTCGGTTTATCCGCAGGGAGTGCTGTACCGCGCCTTCTTCTTCGAGCGCTACCGGGCGCTCTTTCCCCGTCCTTGGACGATGATCGTGGCCAGTGCAGCGGCCTTCGCCTTTATGCACATCATCTTTCGCAATCGGCTGGCGGTCGGGCTCAGTCTTGCAGGCGGACTGCTGTTTGCGCTTCGCTACGCCGAGACCGGCTCGCTCGCGACCTCCTGCCTTGAGCACGCGCTTTACGGCTGCTGGCTGTTCACGGTAGGGCTTGGCGAATACTTCTATTACGGGGCGATTCCAACCTTTGGCGCTGAAATGGGCGCGGTGCAGCGCGGGGACGGCCGTGGTTCGGCCTGAAATCGCTCGTCGAGCAGAACTGCGGACGGGTTTTGGCTTCCCAGTAGCTGACCGTTCAACCGCCCAGAAACCCAGATTGCATTGGATTACGCGCTCGTGGAGTTCGAAGATCTTAACGCGCCTACTTTGTGTCCTCATCCTTTGGAAGCACCAGCGCCACCAGCCCAAACTTCGTCTTCCCTTTCTCGGCGCCGTCAACCGCTACGATCCAGGACTGCTCCGGCGTCCCCGCCCGCAGTTCGCGATCGCTGCCGCTTCCAACCATCCCCATACGTCCACTCGTGGGATCGCCGCAAGTCAGCCCGCTCTTCGTCGCAGTCAACGAACCTACCGGCTTGCCGTGGTCGCACTCCAGCACTTCGCCGAATCTCGCCAGCGGCTTCCGGTAAGACTCCAGCACATGATCCGGTGAACCTGTCGTCACAAAGCTCGCTGCCTTCACACTGAGGTGAAAGCTGTTCAGCCAAAAGAGGAAGTCTGCCGACGATGAGTCGCTGTCCTTTTCCTTGAATGGCGTCGCTCCCGGATATACCGGCAGCCCAATATCCTTTGCCGTTACGTTGGATTTGGCATGTACATTCAGGTTGAAGTCCGAATTTTGCCCGAAGTTCGAGACTGTAAACAAAGCGGTCCCCATCAGTATGATTGCCGGTATCACCTCGAACGTGGGTTGACGCATAGAGCACCTCGCAATACTATACGCTCGCGTCGGCCATTAGAACCTATCCATTTGAATTCTGCACACTTTGCGCAGAAAATGTTTCGACCTATGCATGATCGTCAATGTTCATGGGCCTTTGATGGCATTGTCGGCAGGGTTCAAACTTTTGATGTTATGCCCTTTTGGGTTCCGGCTACGCCGGGTTAGGTTCCCGCTTGATCCGCTGACTCCGGGAAACCGCTACGCAGATTCCGGACGGATGGGTCGGCGACGGGGAAAAATACACCAAATTTCACGGGCTAGTTTGACTTGCCGCCGGTGGATTTGTTCCACACCCTCCACATTACCCAGCCGCAGACAGCCGCTCCGACCGCCAGGCCGACCCCCGCCCAGACGAGTCCCTCTTGACACGCATTTCGCTCTTTAGCCCGTGCGCGCTCACGTACGTGTTCCGGGCGTACACCGACCCCGACCGCGTATCCCAACGCCCGGTGAACTCCGGGAATTCGTTGTGCGGCTTTCATCTGCCATGGCGCGTGAACAGGTCCATTATTTTCAAAAACGCGAGCGATGCCGCGATGAGCAACTAACTGGATGGCCTGCGTAACTCGGGTGGGAGAGAGGCGACGCCGTTCTACCGCTGTCAGATCGGCCTCACGAAGCGTCCCCTCCTTCAACGGCTCCGCCAACAGGTTGGCCGCAGCAATGCTGTCCTGAATGGCGAGGTTTATCCCCACTCCGCCTGCGGGTGACATGGCATGGGCCGCGTCTCCGATACACAGCAATCCGGGCCTTTGCCAGCGCCGCAGCCGATTGATCTGCACCGTCAGAATTTGGACCTGTTCCCAATCGCGGACCTCGTTGACTCGGTCGCTCAGCCACGGAGCGATTCGACCGATGGTGGTGCGGAAGGCCTCGATACCGAGCGCTTGAAGATTACTGTAGGAGCCTTTGGGGATGATGAGGCCAGCTTGAAAGTAATCCGAGCGATCAATCAGGATCAGCGCTTTTCCGTAGTTGACGTTGCCGAGCACCTGGGCTGGGTCGCCTGGCCTGCGGCTGATCCGGAACCACAAAACGTCGATCGGCACACCACGCTCGATCACTTCCAATCCGGCCGCGTGGCGCGTCACAGAATGCCGCCCATCGCAGCCCACCACGAGATCCGCACGGACCTGCACTTCTTGTCCATCGTTGCGGGCTACCACCCCGACGATTCGCTTGCCTTCTCGAAGCAGGTCAATGACCTCGTGCTTCATCAACAGGCAAAAGCTCGGGAACTTCTTTGCATGACTGAAAAGGAAGTTCAGGAAATCCCACTGGGGCATGAGGGCCACGAATTTGCACTGCGTCGGGACGTGTCGGAAGTCGGCGACCTTGAATGTGGAATCTCCAATCACAACGCCGAGCGACTCCACCCGCTGATGAGGCAACTTGAGGAACTCACTAAGCAACCCCAGTTCCCCGAGCACTTCTAGAGTGGATGGGTGTACTGTGTCGCCACGAAAATCGCGGAAGAAGTCTTGATGCTTTTCGAGCACCGTTACTTCAACACCCTGGCGCGCGAGCAGGTACCCGAGCATCATGCCAGCGGGCCCGCCGCTCACGACACAGCAATTCGTTCTCACAACCGAGGACTCCATTCCGATGTCGCCTCCTTTCGCCTCTCACACGCAACTTTGGATGCCGATTTCAGCTGGCATCGAGCATCGGACGCAGCCTCCAACGCAAGCCGCTCAGGGAGCGGCGTCAAACGCGGGTACCCGCTTCCCCGAGACCACATAGCGGAGGTAGTACACCACGCCCGGGTAGTGGCGGGGCTCCCCGGCGACCATAGCGTATCCTGGCCGGATCCGGTTGTTTCCGCCATAAGCGGGGAGGAGATAGGGGTGTGTTCCGTCCTCCCGGCGAGGCCGGACATCGAGGGTGACCATCTGTGCTGACATTTTTCTCCCCATGGTGGCTATTACCAAACCAGGAGCGCGATCTAGATTTATTTCCTCGATTTTGGTGACGTGCGGTGTAACACGGTGCTAATCCTCGGTTTAGTCAATGAGCCGCGTGACAGTCTTTTCGATCTTGTTCCTCAGGGCATATATTGATCGGAGAGCGTTTCGACGATGGGCAAGGTGGGAAAACTTGGGCGGGCAATTGGACACGGCTGGTTCCGCGCCAAAGACATTATTGTTTCGGTTTGGGCAAGGTTCTTGGTTTCGTTTAGGACCGTCCGGCATGGCAGTATCAAGATGAAGTGGAGAGGGTTTCAGAAGCCCGAGCCCTCGCCCGAGCGCACTAACGCTAGAGCCATACCGGTAGAGCACTCGACAATTGGCAAAAATCTGGTCGTCAAGGGCGATATCTCAGGTACGGACTCGCTCTTCATCGACGGAACGGTCGAAGGCAGCGTCAACCTACCCAGTGGATGCGTGACGGTGGGTTTTAAGGGTCGAGTCGAAGCCGCGATGAATGCCAGCAAGAACTTATGCATCACTGCCCGCGAGATCGTGATTATCGGCAGCGTTCGCGGCAATGCCTGGGCGGATCACGTCGAAATCCGCGCCAAAGGCAAGCTGACGGGCAATTTGAGCACTTCGAGCATCTCCATTGCGGATGGCAGCTTCTTTAAGGGTAATATTGACGTTCGCAACGCCGAGGTCAAGGGGGAGGAGTCTGGCGCGGTTCCTATGCAACTCCCACCCACGAACACGAAAGTCATTCAGCTTGATCGCAACCGGCGGTCTGCTGTGCGATACAAACTCCGACTCCCTATCATCTTTCACTGGAATGAAGACGGCGAACGCACCGGATTTGGCTTTACATCCGACGTTGCGCTTGACGGAGCGCTCATCAACAGCAGCGAGTGCCCGCCCGTGGGGTCGGATGTTCGGATTGAAGTTCGCATTCTGTCGCCGGTTCAGGACGGTCAGGAGATGCGAATCCAGTGTGTCGGAAAAGTGACACGTATCGTGGAACAGGGAGGGCTTATGAGCTTTGGCGTTCGAGGCGATTTCCATGACGATCATCTCCCCCATAGAGGACTTCCGGAACGAAGAATCCTTCCATAGCTCGACGCTGCTCCGCCTTCAGCGCAAATGCTGTCGGCAAGAATGCTGCACGTTGGGAGGCAATTTACTGCGTCCCCACAGCGGAGAGTTGCATCACCTGCGCCGATGTCAACTGTGCTGATGTCATTGGTGGGGGGTGGGTATTCAACATACTGCCTTCTACTTCAGCTTGAAGTCGATTTCATAGGTCATGAATTTGACATGGCTTAGTGCAGGCAGGGCGCACCGCGCTGTTTTGTCCTGCTCGTGCGAGATAATTAGCCCCTCCACGGTTTTCCCATTGGGCCGCGCCAGCCTTTCGATTACCCACCGGATATACCGGAGCGCTTGCCCGACGGTAACATCGGTACTTTAATCCCGCTAAAACTCCATCACAAGGAACCTTGATTCCGTCTTGTGAACTTCTATAGCGGTTCTCCAATTGGTGTAGAGCAGAACCTCGAACGTTGAGTGGCGTTTTTCCCAAGAAAACGCCACCGGGCACGCCCCTCAAAACTCCACGGGAATTGGAGAACCGCCGTAATAAGTCAACCCGACCCACTCTTTTTGATGGCCACGCCCTGTGGCGAAAGACATACAAGGAGCGGATCAATAGCCAGAGAACCTTCCCTATCGGACTGTCAACGTGGGCAGGATGAAGTTCTGAGCGATGCTTTGCGCATTGCGGCCAGCAACCGCTGACGTCCTCAGCGAATGAGCTATCGCGTCTGCTCGCCATGCTGTCAATCGCGACGCCGTGGGTAATCGCCTAAAGCCAGGGCTTTAGAGCGCCGGAATCTTTCAGTTTGCGGATACCGCGAACCACCTTGAGCCAGACATCCTGTAGGATATCGAGCGTAGCATCCTGGTTCCCGGTAAGGCTTATCGCGTAATAAATTAGCGACCTCTCCATCACTGCAATCAGGTCCGCGAACGCTTTCGGATCGCCCGTCTGACAGCGGAGCGCAAGGCCACTCACACTGGACCCGATCGCTAGCCGATGCGGCTAACCTCGCCGCGCCGACTTTGCCGATGAATGATCTGCGACTGGTCATGTTTGTGTCCCTTTGCACGAGGCGCTATATGCTCGCCACAGTCTCGACGATGGCGTCGCGGCTGCGGAATAATTCCGGCTTGATTTCAGCCCCCACACCCGGAAGCTCTGGCGCAGTGACGTGTCCATCGATGGGCACAGGCGCGTTCGTCACGAAATAGGGATATTGATGCGCATACTTCCAGTAATTGCTCTCCATGATGAGGAAATTAGGAGCGGCCGTCGCAACATGCGCCGCACAAATGTAGAGTAGTGGGCCACCACAAGTATGTGGCGAGATGGGGATCGAATAGGCGTCGGCGAGATCAGCGATTTTTTTCGCCTCCGAAGGGCCGCCACACCAAGTGACATCGAACATACAAACGGAACATGCCTTGCGCTCAAAAAACTTCAGGAATTCGTAACGAGTCGCCAGCGTCTCACTCTCGTTAAGTGGCACGCTCGTCTTAGCTGCAAGCTCCGCGAATGCATCGACATTGGTGTTTACCATGACGTCTTCCAAGTACATGATTTCATAGGGTTCAAGAACCTTTGCGATTCGCTCTGCGCTGGGGAGATCGAAATTAGCCCAGCAATCCACGCATATGTCCATTTTGTCGCCGAACTTGTCGCGAATATCCCGGATCCATTTCAATCCTGCATCCAGCCCTTCGTTGGAGAGGTATTTTTCCCGCGCCCGGAAGGGATAAATCTTTATGCCGGTGATTCCCCGGTCCATCAAAAATTGAGCAATCTGTATCGTGTCCGGGCCCATCTTCATATTGTTGATTGCCCAGTAATCGGTGGTCGTGTTGTAAACCCGAATCCGATCCCGCGTCTTCCCCCCGAGGAGCCGATAAAGCGGAAGACCCGCTGCTTGGCCAAGGATATCGAGTTGAGCCATATTGACGGCGCTGAGAATCCGCATCTCGGCTCCGCCTGCATTTCGCATCGCCATTTGAAAATAAAAATCCCGCCAGAGACCGTCGATGTCGCGTGGATCACGGCCGATAAGCATCTTCGAGTAATCTTTGAGCGCTCCGATTTGTCCGTTGACGAAGGGGTATGTCTCTCCAGTCCCCACAATGCCATTGTCGGTATGGACTCGGAGCCAGTAGAATTCCGCGCCATCTCCTTTGCCGTCTACGCCACTACCGCCGCCTACATGAATGTTGGGGTTAAATGTAACCGATTCGATTTTCGTGATTTTCATCGGCTCCGTTCGATCAGTTGCCAACAGAATCGAAGGACTCAGCGCGCCCATTCCCAACGCGGCAACCGAACTCGCTGTAGCCCCAGTAAGAAATCCCCTGCGTGTGAGCGTAGGATCTTTTTTCATGTCTTCATCCTCAGAGTCTCAGCAATAAGTTCATGCCTTTGGTCTGGTCAAGTGGGATCCTGATTCGGTGTTGCAGGACCGTTATTATATCCGGAACAGAGCAATCAAGCCGTAGGTGAAGCGGGGGTCTGGGACAACCGGTCTTCACGGGTCTCTCTGCGCGTTGACCCAAAGTCGTCCGCCGCACCGGATCTGGCAAGCCCAATGACGCGGCGAACTTCGCCTATGTTGCGCGGTGATCATCGGGCTAGTGGCCGCGAGGATCGAGAGGACGGACGCAATTTTGGAGCATCGGTGAATCAAGCTGTAGATACGCAAGCATCGCCACCCCGTGGTCAATCAAGGGAGAACACTGGCGATGCCAGCCGGGAGGATGTGGAAAAGCTTGCCTGCGGCTCGAAAAATATCCCCGATTGCTCTTCGAACGCCCGCCGGAAACGCAACAAATGGAGAGTTGCGGGATTACAATGATGGACATTCCCCAAAAATCTCGCGCTCCGGTTACCGGTTAGAATGCAAGGAACCCAAGAAAACGCCATGATCGAAACCGCAGCGCCGCATCCGGGAACCTGAGAATCGCGGCCGCGCAGGAGTCTTCCGATGGCGAATTTGAGCAGTTGGGGCACACACCATGAATAAGATAATCCTAGCCGATCCCCAGACACTTTTCCGCACTGGCGCTGCCAAGGTGCTGGCGATGGATGAGAATTTTCGCATCGTTGCACAATGTGCTGCTCTGGACCGCATGTATTATGCGATTGCGACTTTTCCGGGATCAATTGTGCTGTTTGCGTCCTCCTTGCATCCCGACCTTACGCGTTTGACGATGCTGCTCAATACCACCAACAGCCACGGCATTGTGATTGCGGAGAACAGGGAGCTCGTCAGCGGTTATCTTCAGCAAGGGTTTCGCGGGGTGGTCTTCCGCAAGGTAACCGCACCGGCGTTGGCCGAATGTGTGCGCAGTGTGGCGGCGGGCGAAATTTGGTATCGGGTGATGCAACCCGGATCACTCGAACCCGACTCGGTCGGTTCCCGCGTCCGGGACCGGCTCACCCCCAAGGAAATGCGGATTGTGGCTTTGATCGTGCAAGGCCGCAAGAATCGGGAAATCGCCCTGCGTCTCAAGACCGGCGAACAGGTGGTCAAAAATCACCTGCGCTTAATCTACGATAAGACCGGCGTGAGCGACCGCCTGGAACTTGCCGTGTTTACAGTGCATCACCCGGCGCTCGCACAAGCTGCGACGGCAGCGGGCATTAGTACCTATCCATTTGAATCCTGCACATTTTGCGCAGAATATTTCTGGCGATGTACGTTTCGGTCAGTATTCATGCGGGATTTCGGCATTTTTTCAAAGGCTCCAACTTTCGGGAAAATGCCAGGTTTTGGTTCCGGCTACGCCGGGTTAGGCTTCTGGAACAGAAGATCTGATAGTCCCCTCCTTGATAGCCGTCTGAGTTTGGCGGGTGCCGAAGGCGAAGTGAAATCCGAACTGCTCACTCGCCAGATGTCGAGAGAAACGGTCGCCTGGACAGAAAATCAACTAGTACCTTGCGGAGGAATCGAATTTCCGTCGCGATTATTCTAAGCACATCGAGGTACAACTCGGGACGGCTCTTGACGAGGCTGTGAAAGTCTTCGGAGGTAATTTGACGGATTTCCGCGTCCACGTTCTTTATGTGGACTGAGAGAAACCGTCAGTTGCTCCTGGAGGTCGCCGTCGGCCGCGTGTTTTTACTCGAATGCGTTATGCTTGCGATTCCCGCCTGACTCCTCCGCCGTAATACAGATACAAATGGGAGCTTTCCCCATCCTTTTGGCCGATGGGAATAAAGATGGTGAAAGAAGCGGATTCCTTTGGAGTCCACAAATTCGGCACCATGTTCCAGGGCAAACGCATCTTAAACGCTATATGCAGCGGGAGATAGTGGGGATGAGATGGGGACATGGAGAGTCCCCTGAGCTATTTCGCCGAGTTGAAGGACCCGCGGGTGGAGCGGACGCGGGAGCACCTTCTGGAAGAGATACTGCTCATCGCCATCGCCGCGATTCTAAGCGGAGCCAACGGCTGGAATGAAAT
>JASHOC010000250.1 GCA_030041305.1 Acidobacteriaceae bacterium | reverse complement strand
GTGAGGGGGGAGAACGCGCCGTGTCATGGCGGACTTAAACGCGCACGAAGCTGGAAACAGCGGACAGAGCCAAAGAAGGCCTAAAGCACGAGCGGTCTCCTCTACTCGGCAAAACCTGATGGGAGGGATTTTGCAGAAGTATATCCTCATTGCAATGGGCGGGGCGGCAGGCTCAATCGCCCGCTATTGGCTCGGTTCGACCATATCCGGACGCATGGGAACCAAGTTTCCTTACGGTACATTCGTGATCAACATGAGCGCCTGCCTCATCATTGGATTTTCTCTGACCTATCTCGGCAGGCGGATCGATTTCAATCCCGCTTGGCGCTTTTTGATCCCCATCGGCTTTGTCGGCGCCTACAGCACATTTTCGACCTACGAATGGGAGACGCTCAGCTCGATGCGCGCCGGGGGCTTTCTAATCGCGGCTCTGTATGCCGCCGGAAGCCTTCTCCTCGGCTTGCTCGCCGTGTGGGGCGGATCGCTCCTGGCGGAGGTTTTGTCGTGAGAGCCCATCGGCGCCTTGCCGTTGATCAGCCAATTTTGCAAGGCTTGAATCAGCATGGCTGTCCTCTCTGCAGTTTGCCGAGGAAGATCCAAGCTGCACAACTCCCGGGACACTACTATGGTCGTGCATGATTGTGAGCAGTTGAGAGAGGAGCGAACGCGCCTGCGCGGCGATCCGGGCCTGGCAGAACCAGCTCGGATCCGGGGGCGGACTTTCTGGTTGCGCAACTCGGCTTACCAAGTAGCGTGGAGGGGAAATGTTGAATGCGGGCAAGGCTCTGAAGGTTTCCATTTACGTGAGCGAGGGTTCCACCCATCACGGAGTGTCCACCTATTCGAGCATTCTCGATTTCTTGCTGTATCGCGGAGTCGCCGGCGCAACGGTCTTAAAGGGAGTTGCCGGCTTCGGCGCCGATCACCACATGCACTCAGCCAGCCTTGTGGAGATCTCTGATCGCCTCCCGGTCAAGATTGAGTTCATCGAGACGCCGGAAAAGGTCAACCAGCTTCTCGGCAAGCTGGAAGAGCTGGCCGGCACCGGCATGATCGAGATTCAGGAGACGATCATTGCCAAACCGGCGCAAACTTCCAAGCTTCAGGCCGCACTGCCGCTGTCGCATCTTAAGATCGAGGGCAAGGCAAAGCTGATGCGCATCTATATTGGCGAATCGGACCGGTGGCGGTACAAACCCCTGTACATCGCGCTGGTCGAAGCCATGCGGGCTAACGACATTGCCGGAGTTACCGTCTACCGCGGCATTCTTGGCTACGGAGCGCACCGGCGCGCCCACAAGGAGAAGCCCGGGCGCCTTTCCCACGATTGCTCCATCATGTTGTCGGTCATCGACACGGAAGAGAAGCTCCAGGCTTTTCTCCCCATTCTCGACCAGATGGTTGCAGAAGGGTTGGTGGTGTTGTCGGAAGTGGACATCGTCAAGTATGCCTACCGGCCGATGGAAGCGGATTCGGCCGGGGCGCAAGTTCCTGCCGCGGATGGGAAGGGATGACCAGAGAGAACCCATGAAAGAGCAATTTCAGGCGCAAATGGTGCGCATGTATTTTGGCGAGAGGGACAAATGGCAGGGCAAGCCGCTGCACGAGGCGATCTTCGCGAAATGTCAGGAACTGGGCATGGCGGAGGCGATCGTCTACCGGGGCATTGAAGGCTATGGGACCAGTACCCGCATCCGGCATGCGCGTCATTGGACGTTCTCCAAGGATGCGCCCATCATGGTGAGCATTATCGATACGGAGGAGCAGATCGCTAAGCTGATCCCCCATCTGGACGAAATGATCCAGGAGGGCCTCATTGCAACCTCGCGCGTCGACGTGATCCGCTATGCGCGGACGGCCGGAAACGGACAGGAGAGCTCTTGAGGGAAAGAGTAATCGGGTGGCGCATCCGCCAGGATCTTCCCTCTTCTCGCTCAGCGCACTCAGCTGCTATGGGAGCGAACGCATCAAGACTCCCAACATCGACCGCATTGCGGACAAGGGCATGCGGGGCAACATTGACCTGAATAAAAAACCCTCTCCCCGCTAAACGGGGAGAGGGCCTTTGCAGTTAGAACCTGTTTTAGTCGTCCAGGTCGGCGTGGGCGGGCGGATGGTTCTTGAAGGCGCTCGGGGGGCGAACCGTTTTCTCGCCGGGGAACGGCACCATGTATCCGGTGGCGTCGTACCAGTCGTAGTGGCGGACGATGTTCGGGTCTTCAAAGTCGGGAAGGTGATATTTGCCGGCGAAGACCACCTCCTTTTCCTTGAGCCAGGCAGCTTGTAGAACCTTGGCCTGAGGGGTCATGTTCCGGGCTTCAACGGTGGTAGGCGAAACGCCCTGATCCAGCGGGACCTGGTTTGGCACGTGCGTCCACGGCAGGAAGTTCGCCTCGGGCGGATTGTTGATGAAGATTTCCCTCATCGGCGAAGCCCAGAGGTCGAATTGGTTCATCGGCTTGATACCGAGGATCTGCTCGATGGTGCGCGTGAAGTTGACCTGCGTGTAGAAGGTGCTGTCTTCGAGGACCCCGGCCCCGGTTCCATCCTTGTTCACGTGCTGCTTGACGTAGGGACTGAAGACATAGCCAGGGCTGCGGTGACCGTCCACGTGGTCGACGCCGTCCTGCGCGTCGTCTTCCTCGACGAAGATCGCCGATGACGACCACACTTTGCTGTGGCTGATGAGGTCGACAATGCGCCCCACGGCGAGGTCGTTATCGGCCTGTTCGGCATCCGCGGTTGGCGGTCCGCCGGTGTGATCGCACATGATCCAGAGGAATTCCAATGGGGGCACCGTGCCGTTTTTGACGTCTCTAGCGAAATCCTGCGCCCAGATATCGACGCGGAACTGGTCGGGGATGCCCAGATCGAACTGCGGGAAGTTTTGCACCGTGTCCTTGTACAGGTTGGGGAGCGGGGTGTGCGAGTAGACCGTGTTGTAGTAATAGAGCTGCTTCTCCTTGCCGGTCTCATAGTTCACGGTGTCGGTGTAGAAGTCCCACCAGCTTGGCTCGACAGTGTTCCCCGCCGGGGTCAAGAACGTGTTGTACTCCACGTACTCGCCGTAGTTCTTTACCCTGACGTGGGCCCTGGCCGCCGCATCCCACAGGTGGCCATTCTTCTGATAGGCGATGGCGTCACCGCCGTTGGAGGGATAGTCGCGGACCCAGTCCGGCGACTGGATGTCGTCGCCGTAGGGCGCCATGGCCTGGGTGATCCAGTTGTGACCGTCGGCCGACTGGCGGCTCGGGTCGTAGAAGTTGTCGAACAGCGGGAAGCGCTGCACCAGCGCATGCGCGTTGGGCGTGACCTCGTAGCCGTATGCGGCTTGGGCGACGGAGCCGTCGCCGAAGACGGCCAGCGAAGGATCGCCTTTGCCGCCGACGACGTCGCCCAGCATCTGATCGTAGGTGCGGTTTTCACGGATGATCACGAACACGTGCTGGATCAGCGACGGATCGCCGATCTTGGCCG
>JASHOC010000249.1 GCA_030041305.1 Acidobacteriaceae bacterium | reverse complement strand
TTGCTGGAAGGGCTGGATCAGCCCGTTCAGGAGAATCCGGTCGAAGCAGCGATATCCCGCACGAATGCTATGCTCGTGGTGCTCGTCGAAGGCGTTCATGGTTGCCTCCAGAGTGGTGAGATACTCCGAAGGTTATTCCACCCACGCCTTCCACGGGCACCGAAGGGATATCAAGGGCGAAGCCCTTGGCTAGTTAGCTCTTAGAACCTATCCATTTGAATTCTGCACACTTTGCGCAGAAAATGTTTCGACCTATGCATGATCGTCAATGTTCATGGGCCTTTGATGGCATTGTCGGCAGGGTTCAAACTTTTGATGTTATGCCCTTTTGGGTTCCGGCTACGCCGGGTTAGGGTTAAGAACTACGATATGGAAGTATAACTTCTAACTAATGCACCCATCCCCCCTTTCCCCCCTTCCCTCTTAATGCTGCTCCTTCCCTCAACTGAAGACCGCACCAAAATGCCCCAGGACGCGTCGAGGGCAACACGACAATGGTCTCCTACGTCGAATACGCGAAGACGAGCAGGGCGGCAGCGAGGCGTGGCGTGCGATTGGGGACTGTGGCGGGACCTGATCCGCTTTTCCCTTGCGACGACCTCAAACCGCGGGAACAAAGTGCACACCGAAAAAGCCCCTACCTCGAATTTGGCGGAAAAAACGGCTTGAATTACCCGAAGATGCGTACAATTCCGATTTGGGACAAGAGGAATGTCGCGCAGTAACTTCCTTTGAATCAGATTCATTTCGACTGGGTAGTAACATCTAAGACACATAAAAAAACAGTTACCTTACTTTCCACGCACCCTGAATTGCGATCACGGCGCTACTCTCGCCATATACCGCGCAATCATGATTACAGCGGTCCGAGAGAAGCAAGACACGTGATGAAACAGCCGAACGCGCGCGACCGAGACATTAGGCTCGCGGAAGAATTACTGGCTAAGGGAAATTATCGGGATGCGATGGCGGGCGCGCTGACGCCTCGGGAGGCTTCGCGCTATCTGGGTATCAGCGACTCTGCACTGAGGCTCTGGCGCTCAAAGGGTGTCGGACCGCGCCATTTCGCAGCGGGCGCGAAGTTGATTCGCTATCGCCGCGCCGATCTCGACGCATGGGTTGAGGCGCGTCTCTGCGAGCCGGCCGCAGCCGAGCCGGAGGTGGCCCGGTGACGGCGCGGAGCGAGCTGCGATGCGTAAGAACACCTGTGCCAGCCCCCGGGAGCGCATATCTCAGAGAGACGATGTGCCCCAGGGTGTCCGAGCAACGACGGGCGCCCGCTCGGGTGACAGTATCGATGGAAGAGGTGGCTCTGGCCGCTGCGCCGGGAACCCAGCGAATGTGGACCGGCGGTCCACTTCGGCGGTGGTCACCTGCTAAGTCGGCCGGCTGCGAAATGCCGCACGACGGGGGCGGATACACGGGGAGTTACGTGTGTGATGAGTGTCTCGTGGCAGTCGCAGGCGTCTATCGCGTAATTCGGGGGATACAACGCCGGGAATCGTGGCTCTGTGCGAGTTGCAAGACGCGGGTACGCGGATGACCGTCATGATTGACAGCTTTTTCGGGTTGCCCCTTCCTTGGTCCGGCAACGAAAACTTCCGCAGCTTACGGGCATGGCCCTAAAGCTTTATGTCGCCCTCTGGCATGAGTCAGAGCGGAACCGCACCTGAAAACTGACACGGACCGTGGCGGAGCTTCAAAGGCTTACAGGCGGCTCCTCTAACGCGCTCGTCGCCGCCCGCCGCCAACTCGCAGAGATGGGACTCGTTCAGGTGCGGGCTTGCGGCCAAGACGGGTTCGGTTTCGAGCTGTGCGACCCGGAGACCTGTCGGCCCTGGCCAGGCGATCCCAAGACTAGGGTTCTGTACGTAAGAAAGACCCCGGCCCGCAAAGAGTCGAACCCGAGTGATGCCGGTCGCTTCGCGGCTTCGCCAAAAGCTATCAAGGACTCAAAAACGGATTTCCCATTTGGCGCCAACGTTCACCGCCGCTTGCGCGTTGTAGCCCTGCAGGAAACTGCCCTTGTTGGCCCCGTCGGGCATGATGCGGCTTTCCGGATGGGTGAAGTTGCGCTGCGCCTTGGCGTCAGGCTCCGCCTGCTCCGGATCAGGGACTTGAGGCTCGCGCCCGCGCTTCTTCTTGCCCGTCCGCTGCTCTTCTTCGCGCCGCGCGGCCCGTTTCGCTTCCGCCTCGGCCCGCTCCTGCTCGGCCTTCTCTCTGGCTTCCTGCTCCAGTTCCGCCTTGGCCTGCTCAATCTTCTTCAGCCGGCTCTCCCGCCGCTGCAACTCTTCCGGCAACTCGTCGCCTCGCCGCCCTTTGCCGTACTGCGCGTCCTCGGCCGCATTGGTCGCCTCGGCTTGCGCCAGCAATGCTTCGATCTCCTGCTTCAGCCGCGCTTCGGTCTCTGTCATCCACCCGTAACTCATCGCCTTGTGCTTGCTGGCGTTGGCCTTGATCTTGGTCCCGTCGATGGCCACCTGCCCCAGTTTCACCAGCCCCGCCTTCTCGCACAACAGCAAGGCCGGCGTGAACAGCCCTGCCAGCGCCTCCAGATGCCGCTTGCGGAACTCCGCAAATGTGTCGTGATCCGGGTGTTGGTCACCGGACAGGAAGCGAAACGCCACATCCTCATACGTTCGCGCCTCGATCTTGCGTGAGCTGTACACCCCGGTCGCATAGCCGTACAGCAGTACCCGCAGCATCATCTCCGGCGCATACGCCGACTGGCCCCGGCCATCCTTGTCCTCGTAAGAGGCCTAGATCGCGCTCAGATCCAGCGCTCCCACCACATCCACCAGAAACCGCCCCAGATGCCCTTCCGGCAGCCAATCATGCAGCGACGGCGCCAACAGCAACAACTGATTCAACTCGCCCGGCCGAAAACTCTTCCCCATGCCTGCATCCTAAACGGACGCTGCATCCAAATCCGGTCCCTAACTCCAAAGGGAATCTATCTCCGACACACTCCTAGTGCCGGAGGTATTGCTTCCCTGCCTCCACTTCTTATGCTTTGATTCGTGGAACTCTGCCTAGCTCGACTCGCCGTCCAATCGCTCGATCATGACGTCCGTTGATTTGATCAAGGCTGCAGCAGTGTCGCCTTTCTTGAGGCGCAGCTCCCGGACGGCCTCGGCTGTGATGATCGCCGTAATCTGAGCGTCTCCGATTGCCAGGACAACTTCAGCCAGAAGCCCCTCGATTCTGACACCGACTACTTTCCCGGCAAGCTGATTGCGTCCGCTCACGCGACGGTAACGCGCTCGGGACTCGGTTTTTGATCGACTAGCGTCATGTTCCAGAAAGGGCCTGAGACTCCCCGTAGTGAGCCGGTGATGTCCCCCCGGAGTGCGAATGGTCTTCAGTTTCCCACTCAGTATCCATTTCTTGATGGTGGGGTAGCTGACCCCAAGCATGCGTGATGCTTCACGCGGTGTAAGAAGCTGCCGTTGCGCGTTCATGTTCTATCTTGTAGCACCTTCCGTGCTTAGGGAAACGAAAAAGTACGATGATTCTATGCGACTGAAATCTTGCCGCATTTTCAAACGGAGTTGACACGCCGACGGTTTCCTGCTGGATGCATGGGGAGAGGGCAGTGCGTTGCTGGGCGTATACGACCTGGGCCGGACGAATCCGCCCAGCTTCACGTTGGCCGCCACAGACGAGGGCACAACCAGAAGCGATAGCCCGCGGACGGTGATGGTCCAGAACATCGGCAAGCTGGAGGGACAGAGACAGAGAGAGCGGGACAGTGGGGAAGAGGGGAAGCAGAGAATGAAGTGGACTCCGAAAATGAGACAAGCGAATGGACTGCACCCCAGTGGTGAGACAGTGAAATTAGGGACAGGTTCCCATTCACTGCAAAATCGTCGACCGGTAGAACCGTTGTAACGCATTCTGAGTGCAGCCGGTGAAGCCGATGTGGGCTCCGGTGGAGACCGACCCACCGAGGAATAATTGGCTGCGACTCATCGAGACTGTGAGTGGCCCGGTGGCAGAGCGAAAGATGGTTTTGCCGCCGGGCAGAGGGCCAGCGCCACCGGACGATCCTATGAGAGAGGATGTCAACAGAAACACCTCCCCAACTCCCCTGTAAGGGGAAGCCGTTCGGCTTGCATCCAGCCCAGTCCCGATTGCTCCGGGGCTGTTGACTTGCGGTACACTTCTCGAGCGTGACCAGGCGGGTTGCGGACTTTGTCCCCCCGGTTTCATATTGCGATGGTGGTTCTGCGCCCTCGGCTCGTGATGCTGCGCAAGCAGGAGGGTTGGCTTCAGGTAATGTGCCAACCACGATCCTATCTGAGACTGGAGGCCTACAGCCTTATTGCGTTATGGGAGGGGGCATAGGATAGATCAGAGACTTCGGTGCTGAACTGGCAGCACACGGAAGCGCCTATCGTCCGATTAGATACTCTCCCTCGACCCCGAGCGTCGCGAAAACCGAGTAGCTACCATCAGTCAGAAAAACCTGGGCCATAGCCTTGATCCTCGCTTGATGCTCAAGCTGCTTGGAGCTTCACATGGCCTGCGTCGAAGCACTCTCCTTTCTTCCAAAGCGTTAGAGTGATGGCGGCGATTTTGCGCGCCAGGGAAAGGCGGGCCATGTCCGGTTTCATCCCTTTAGCCAGCAGGCCCGCATAAAAATCCTGAAGTGGGGTAGCTCCCTTAGTACAGTAACCACTACTGGTTGTGCTTTCCGGTGGGCGCGTTTGCTCGCGATGGCCGGTAGCGGGATGGTTTTGTG
>JASHOC010000248.1 GCA_030041305.1 Acidobacteriaceae bacterium | reverse complement strand
TCCATTTGAATCCTGCACATTTTGCGCAGAATATTTCTGGCGATGTACGTTTCGGTCAGTATTCATGCGGGATTTCGGCATTTTTTCAAAGGCTCCAACTTTCGGGAAAATGCCAGGTTTTGGTTCCGGCTACGCCGGGTTAGGGTAACGCGGTAGGGCGACTATCCCTGTGGTTTTCCTTCGGCGACGGCTCAATCGCTTGGGTGCCGTATGTTTGCCGTGCGGAGCCTGAGTTCACATGTCGAAGAATCGGGCCTCACGCCCGACCCAAAGAAAGGGCTTGAGGACTTTACATCTACGAGAGAGGAAAAGCCAATGAGTGCAATACGAACAGTAGTCTTCTCAGTAACTACGTTTCTGTTATCAGCGTCCTTGTGGGCGCAAGGAAATGGCACGGGCTCTGGATCTCAAAACCCAACATCCTCGACACCGTCGGCGAGTCAGGGCTCAGCGACCCTTGAAAATGAAATCATCACGTATAGGGTTCTCAGAGACATGGCGAAGAAAATCGCGGGCCGAGCAGCAGAAAAATGCAAGCCTACAGATAATTCTCCAGGGTGCACGAACGTGCTCCTCACCGACCCGAATGCGCAGTTCGAGATAGTTACAGCGAAGGGTTTTGAAGCCTCTGTCAAGGCTCTGAGCGATGCTTACGGCGGTGTAGCGCCAGGCGGCCTGCACGAAAACGCTGTAAGCGACTACCTCAGCGCAGCCGGCCCCTTGCTCACAGCTATTCGGTCTAGTGCGACGTATACCAACCAGAATTTTCAGCCGACTACGCAGTCAATGATTACGCTTTTGACCTATGCACTCCACGCAGACGGCATCGCTCTCTGGACCTCGACTGCCCCTGGAAATCTCGACGACGGGCTGAATAACGTTGACTCCCAGATAGCAGGTATTGGGACTGCAAAAACGCAGGCCTATTCCAGGGTGCATGACCTGCCCGAAGCGCAGCAGGCGGCCTACATCTCTGCCCTGGGCGACATTGACAAGGAGTTCAGCGCCTTTCGAACCTCTCTCACTGCATCCAGTCCGGATGGCACTATCCTGGCCACGATTGTCAAAGGGGAAACGCTCAAAGTTTCATTGGGCACGACCGGCCTGCTCCTGACAGTCTCCGTTGATGCTGCCGGCGGCGATACCAAGACGACTCACTTCTTCTGGCAGGAGTTGTTCTGGCCAACCCCCAGCCCTTCGTACAACGGCGGGGCCGTCGTGTCCTTTCTGCTTACGGATCAGGACGGCAACTTCAAGGACGCATATATGTTCCACGCTATGTATGATTTTTCGAAGTGGAAGAGCCCCAAATACGTCGACGCCCCTTACGTCCCCTATTAAGTCGCTCTCAGGAAGACAGGATCGAGAATTGTTAGGCCGGTCACCTGCGAATTTTCCCATCGGGAGGTCCGGGCAGCACAACGAGAGTCCGGTCCTAGCTGCAGTCCGGCCGCCTCGTTAAGTTCCCCAACGAGATGCGTTGTCCGGTACGAGCACGCATATGAAGGCATTGCCAATCTGGATGCGCATGGTTTCATCAACATCTGTGATCCCGGCTCTCAGGCGTTTTGTCTCACCCAGCATTGCTGTACGGGCGAATCACCGCACGCGGCTTCTCGATGTCGTATTTGTTCGGTTCGATGGAAAACGAAATAGCCAACGATAACGCGCCAAATCACCTGTGTAGAGCATCGACATGCAAAACCTTGCAATGCCACTAACTATAGCTGGCTCGGTTCGAACAAAAGCTGCGTCCAAAAGCCAATTGACGCCACGAAATGTTTTACGAGCATCTGCGATGCGGCCGGCAAGCCTCAACCACGACCGCAGCACTCGAGCGTTGGCATTGAGTAGGTGCGGGCCTCGTCCAGATTGGGATCGAAGACAAGGTGATGTACGATGTTGTTGTTCCGCCCGGATCCGTTCGGCGGATCACACGAGTTGCTTCCGTGCGGGCTGCTTGGGGGTGAACTCGTGGAACTGTTCAGAAAAAACAAGTCGAGGTATTACTGGTATGACTTTACGGTTCGCGGCGAGCGCTACCGCGGGTCGACCAAGGAAACCAACCAAACGAGAGCGCAGAAGGCTGCCGCTCTCAAACTCGCTGCCGCGATCAAGGGCAGCGACCCGCTCGACAAAAAGCCGCCTACGCTTCGCGAATACTCGATGGATTTCCTTCAATGGGTGGAAGCCGGACGGCTCGAGGCCGACAGTCGCCGCTATTACCGAAACGGCTGGCGACTGTTGGATCAGACGAAAATCGCCGGAATGCGCATGGACCAGATCACCAAAGACGGGGTTGAAAAGCTCGAGTTTCCCGGATCGGCCTCGAACGGCAACAACGCCCTGCGGACGCTGCGGAGGATGTTTTCCAAAGCCAAGGAGGACAAGCGGATCTTTGCGGTACCTGACTTTGCGCTCTTCAAGGAACACGGGCGGTCGCTGCGCCTGAACGATGAAGCGGAAAGGAGGCTGTCCGCGGTCGCCAAGCAGCCGCTCAAGGAAATCATCGTGGTAATGCGCGACACCGGAATGCGCAACGCCCGCGAGCTCTACTGCATGCGGGTGGAGAACGTGGACTTCGATGCCGGGACGATCTTCACCCCGGACAGCAAGACGGAGTCCGGCCGCCGCTTCATCCCGATGAGCAGCCGCGTAAAGCAGATTCTCGAGGCGCGCTCGGCGGGACGGAGCGAGGGTTGGGTGTGGATGTCGCGTTACAAGGGAAAGCACATAGGAGAAGGGCTGGTCTACCGCCAGTGGGTGCGGGCGAGGCAAGCTGCGGGGCTGCCCCGTGAGCTTGTCCTCTACTGTGCGCGCCACGACTTCGGCAGCTTCGTGCTGGCGAAGACCGGAAATCTGAAAGCGGTCATGAACGCCATGGGCCACGGCGATGTAAGAAGCGCCATGGTCTACCAGCACCCGGAGGGGGAAATCATTCGCAACGCGTTAAACGCACGGCACATTTCGCGGCCCACCGTGCCCGACGACAACCAGGCAAGTGCTTGAACCGAACCTGGATTGGTCCCTAACCCGGCGTAGCCGGAACCCAAAAGGGCATAACATCAAAAGTTTGAACCCTGCCGACAATGCCATCAAAGGCCCATGAACATTGACGATCATGCATAGGTCGAAACATTTTCTGCGCAAAGTGTGCAGAATTCAAATGGATAGGTTCTAAAGAGCGTTTCGAACTTGCTGATGCCGGATCAGCGCACGCAAGCTACAACTTGCGCTGACGTCATTTCGGTTACGCGCTCGTGGAGCGATCTCAGAGCGGTTTTTGGATTGCACACCACCGCGTTGGCATTCCGTATGCGGCGGCCCCGGAGACCTGGCCGGCGCACGCACTGGAGCGGTGGTTCGCCGAGGCGGAGATCAAAGAAGGCCCAGTCTTTCGCGCGGTTCGCCAGATTGGCCGTGTTCGAGCAGAGACTCTTGCTCACGATTCCGTGGCCTAGGAGGTGATTTTCGACGGGGTCTGTAGGAAATAGACTTCTGATCATTTAGGATCAACGACTTACCAATCCTGCCGATTTTAATATGTCGTTGATTCGAAATCAGTTACGAAATCAAAAAAGTTCACTCTCCGACACATTCCTAGTGTCCCGAGTCAAAAAAGCGTTTACAAACCCTTTCGACCTTCCTGAGTATCAGATCGGCATCTGCGCGCCAGACGAAAGGCTTGGGATCGCGATTGCGTTGATCGAGATAATCCAACATCGCCTTCTCCAAGGTGCGTACAGCGGTGTGACTGCCCCGGCGGACGCAACGGTCAGTGACCTCGGCGAACAGCCGCTCGACCAGATTTGGCCAGCTGCCGCTGGTGGGTGTGAAATGCACGTGATAGCGCGGATGACGTACCAGCCAGGCTTGCACCTTACCCACCTTATGCGTGCCGTAGTTGTCCATCACCAGGTGAGCGTCGAATCCGCTTGGCAGACTCGAGTCGATTTCGTTCAGGAAGCGCAGGAACTCCTGGCGCCGGTGGCGGCGGTGGCAATTGCTGATGGTGACGCCACTGGCAACGTCCAGGGCTGCGAACAACGAGGTCACTCCATGTCGCTCATAGTCGTGCGATTGCCGCGCCGGGACTCCCGGACCTAGCGGCAGGATGGGCTGGGTGCGATTCAAGGCTTGTACCTGACTCTTTTCGTCTACGCAGAGCACGATGGCATGATCCGGCGGATTCATGTACAGCCCAACGATGTCGCGCACCTTCTCGACGAACAGTGGATCCTTGGAAAACTTGAAATTCTCCACTCGATGCGGCTGCAATCCAAACGCATGCCAAATGCGCACGACAGCCGTTTGGGAAAGTCCAGCCTTCTTGGCCATCAGCCGGCTGCTCCAGTGCGTACTGTTTTCCGGCATCGATTCCAGCGTTTTTGTCACCACCGCTTCGATCTGGGCGTCGGTAATCGAACCCGGGGCGCCAGGCCGCGGTTCATCCAGCAGACCCTCCAGTCGTTGTACTCGAGAACGCTCCCGCCATTTGCAGACTGTGGCGCCGGTAATCCGAAGCTTTCTGGCTACCGCACTATTGCTCATTCCCTCCCCACAGTGCAGCACAATGCGAGCGCGCATGGCCATGGCTTGAGAGGATTTTGGTCGACGGGCCAACAAGGTGAGTTTCTCCCGTTCCGCGGGCGTTACGTTGAGAGGTTTGGTCGGGCGTCCGATGGCCATACCCAAGTATGCCCTCAGATGCTCTATTATTCAATGCATTTCTGACTCAGGACACTAGCCCATTAAACAGGTTACGCGGTGTGCGGGGCTCAAGGCCTTCGCCGGTCACAGCCAAACCCCGGGAACCGGTTTTCCACCTAAGTAATGACAAAAACTGTTCGGAACAGCGGGACCAGTTCCTGTGTCCCTTTTTTTCTATGCCCATTTAAGTTTATTGTGATTCGACGGGAGAGAAGGAAATGAATGGAGTCCGGGATACTGAGGTCTATGGCCTTCATCTTGCCCATCTGGGCAAGACAGGAAACCAATTGCTCTCCGAGCATTTGAGCGGAGTAGCAGGACAGTGTTCGGAAATGGCGAAAAAGTTAGGGCTGGAAAAAGCTGGCGAGTTGATTGGCTTGCTGCACGACCTGGGCAAGGCCACGAAGACATTTCAGAATTACATGCTCAGCTTCGTGAGCGATGGCGAGGCGCGCGACGATCTGCGCGGGAAAATCGACCATTCGACCGCAGGCGCGCAGTGTCTTCTCGCAAACATTCACAACGCGCAGAAGGGAGATAGCCTTGAGGGCATTGTTGCGCGGTTTTTAGCTGTCTGCATCGCATCCCATCACTCGGGCCTAATTGATTGTCTTGAACCGGATGGTAATGACAAGCTCACTCAAAGACTGGAAAAACCGGACAGAAGCACCCGACTCGTAGAGGCATGGACCAAGCTCGATCCTTCGGTGAAAAGTCGTGCGGAAGCATTGATGCGTGACCCGGGGCTTGTTGCGGAGGTCCGCCATGCAATTGCCGGCCTTGCGACTTCGTTCGACAAAGGCGAAGGAGACAAAGACGTACAGCTGGGTCTTCTGCTGCGCCTGTTTTTCAGTTGCCTGATAGACGCAGACCGAACGAATACGGCGGATTTTGAAAAACCTGCGGCAACCGCACACCGCCAGAATCAGGCGTATGAGACATGGGAGAAATTACTTGAACGCCTTGATCGCAACCTTTCACAGATGAATGCGGGTGGGTCTGTGAACGGCATCCGGCGTCAGGTTTCCGATGAGTGCTTTCGGGCGGCAGACCGACCGGCTGGGATCTTTACGCTGACGGTTCCCACGGGCGGCGGCAAAACGCTCTCCGCGCTCCGTTTTGCTCTCGAACATGCGCGACGCCACGCGCTCGACCGAATCATCTTTGTCAGTCCTTACATATCGATTGTGGACCAGAATGCCGCAGTTGCCCGTTCCATTCTTGAGCCCGAGGGTGTTCCTTACGCAAGTGTTGTTCTCGAACATCACTCGAACGTTCAGGATGATCCGAATGACGAGGTGGGCCAGCCGGACCTGTGGCGACGGCGAGTACTGGCGGAAAACTGGGACGCTCCGGTTGTTTTCACGACGAGTATTCAGGTCCTCGAAGCGCTCTTCGGCTCGGGAACGCGCGCCGTGCGCAGGCTTCATGCCATGGCCCGCGCTGTCATTGTCTTTGACGAAGTACAGACCTTGCCCATCAAGATGGTGCATCTGTTTAACAACGCGATCAACCTGCTTACATCCCACTGCGGATCAACGGTTGTATTATGCACAGCCACACAACCGCTGCTTGAAACGGTTTCTAAAGCGAAGGGTGCCGCACGATTGGGCAATCCGCCCGGGCTTGTGTCCAGCCCGCAGCAACTTTTCGAGCAACTGAAGCGGTACGAGGTCTTCGATCTTACGGATCGTCCGGAAGGCTGGCAAATTGCCGATGTCGCGGAACTGGCCTTAACAGAAGCGCAGAAATATGGAAGCTGCCTGGTGATCGTGAATACAAAGAAGGATGCACGTGAGCTCTTTCAGAGCCTGCGTGAGCAGGCAGGTGCGAATGCACTGGTCGTGCATCTCAGTACAGGCATGTGCCCGGCGCATCGCGTCGAGAAACTTGAAGAGTTGTGCGCACAATTACCAAATGCGACCGGGAACCAGCCGGTTATTTCTGTCAGCACACAGTTGATCGAGGCCGGCGTCGATATTGATTTTGCATGTGTCATTCGCGATCTTGCGGGGCTCGATTCGATCACGCAGGCGGCTGGCCGCTGTAACAGGCATGGTGCGCGTTCCACTTCCGGCAGAGTCCATATCGTGGAGTTGCCTGAGCCGCCGGCGCAGCTTGATGAGATTCGCCAGGGGCGCACTGTCGCTCGGGAATTGTTGGGCCAGTGGCGTCGAACGAATCCCGGAAGAATGTTTCCGCTCGACGACCCACAACAGATGACGGAGTATTACAACCGCACCTTCTACCGCCGCAGGGATGAAATGTCATACAGTGTTGGTCCGGCTGAGGCCGACCGGGATACGACCTTGCTTGAGCTGCTGGGCGCGAACCTACTGGCAAAAGATTATGCGCAAAAGTCGAGTCAAGGATTACACCGCTCTTTGCTGCTCCAGAGCTTCCAGACCGCGAACAACGCTTTTGCGCTAATCGCGAACACGCAAGGTATTGTCGTACCCTACACCGATGAAGGCCGGGGAATTGTCAACCAACTTGCCGCGTCCTTTGATCTCGAATCGGAATGGCAACTACTTCGCAAAGCGCAGCGATTCACGCTCTCGGTCTATGCCTCTAAATTCAAGGAGTTAGAGAAAAAAGGCGCAGTTTATGAGGTCCAGCCAGGTTCGGGAGTATACTGCCTCCGTTCCGAGTTTTACGATTCAGCATTCGGGCTACGGGATGAAGCCGGGCCTCTGGAGGATCTCATTGCCTGACACGTTTGCCACGCCAAAGAATTGTCTTGAGTTTCGCGTCTGGGGACGTTACGCACTCTTCACTGACGTTCTCACGCGCGTAGGCGGCGAAAAATGCTCCTACCATCTGCCGACATACGAGGCACTGAAGGGGATCTGCAAGTCAATCTACTGGAAGCCGACCATTATTTGGTATGTCGACAAGGCTCGCATTCTGCGCCGTATTCGCACACAGACGCGAGGAATGAAGCCGCTCGATTACGTCTCCGGGGGCAACACGCTGGCCATCTACACCTATCTGACCGGTGACGCCCGCTCCGAAAATCCTACCGAAATTACCGATGGGCCCGGCGTCGAATACCAGGTAAGCGCGCACTTCGAGTGGAATCGTCATCAAGCGGCGCTTAACGGCGACCGAGTAGACGGAAAGCACTATGCGATTGCCAAGCGCAGCCTCGAACGTGGCGGCCGCCAGGATATCTTCCTGGGCACACGGGACTGCCAGGGCTACGTCGTGCCATGTGTCTTTGGAGAAGGTGTGGGAGATTACGACAACGATGGCTCGCTCGATTACGGCCTGACCTTCCATAGCTTCGATTACCCGGACGAAACCGGAACGGGCCGGCTCGGAGCCAATTTCTGGCGGCCAAAGCTCGTCAATGGCGTGTTGACATTTCCTCGGCCGGATGACGCCAGCCAGGTCGTGAAGAAAGACATCCGCGCCATGGAGCCTCGCGCCTTCGGCGTCGACCGTGTGCGCTCTGTTGAGGCGGAAGCCTCAGAACTGTTCGCGGCCACCGGCCCGCTCGATCGGGAGGTGGCGTCGTGAGCTGGATTCAGAAACTTGTGGAGACCTACGATGCCTGCTTTGGGCAGCCGCAGTTTGCGGCCCAGTCCTTGGTTCCCATTGACCATGTGGAACAAAACACCCATATCGAGATTGCAATCGACGAAGAAGGTAATTTTCTGCGCGCCGCGGTTGTGCAAAAGGAACCAACGCTGATTCCGGTAACGGAAAAATCTGCTGGAAGAACATCCGGCGCAGTCGCTCATCCGTTGTGCGACAAGATACGTTACATCGCCACAGACTTCGACTCTTATGACCATCAGCTCTTTGCCGATCAGCTCGCATCCTGGGCAAACCAATCAACCAATTCTTCACTTCGTGCAATTCTGAGTTATGTGAAAAAGAGTTCAGTCGCGAGAGACTTGGTCGACGCCGGCATTATGACGAAGCTTGATGATGGATCATGGAAGACTACATGGAGTAAAGACGAGATCAAGAACGCACCGCTGGCCAAGCTGCTCACCAGGGATGCAAAGACAAAAGAGCGCGACCAGAGTGACGCTTTCGTGCGCTGGCGTGTGGAGATTCCGGGAAAACTCGAAAGTGCGGTCTGGAAAGATGTTGAGTTGCAAAAGGATTGGGCTGCATTTAACGCCAAAAACCAGTCAGGGCAGGGTCTTTGCCTGGGTACTGGTGATTTGGCTCCGCTTGCGGAAAACCATCCCAAGCGTCTGCGGCACGGAGGCGACGGAGCGAAACTGATTTCCTCGAACGACACGAAAGGATTCACGTTCCGCGGCAGATTCACCAAGGCAGATGAGGCCTACGGGCTGAGTTCAATGGCCACACAAAAAGCGCATAACGCCCTGCGCTGGCTCATCGCCCGCCAGGGTGCAAAGAACGGTGATCAGATTGTCGTTGCCTGGTCCGTAAAATCCGCAGACGCCCCTCCCGTTCTGGTGGATAGCTGGCAGTTTTTCCGTGATGCCGGCGAAGCGAACGAAGAGGCACCGGAGGCTGTATACGAAGGTGACGCCGGACAGCACTTTGCGCTGCGGCTAAGAAAGGCCATCGGTGGATATAAGCAGAAGCTCGATGATTCAGCCGACATCGTCGTGATGGGGCTCGATTCCGCCACACCGGGACGCATGGCGATTCTCTTTTACCGGGAACTCAAAGAGGCGGAGTTTCTAACACGCCTCGAACGCTGGCATACCTCGCTCGCCTGGCCGCAGAACATGGGCAAAGACCGCCATTTCATCGGCGCTCCAGCACCACGCGACATTGCGACGGCATGCTATGAACGGAACGGGAAGATCGATGAAAGGCTGCTGAAGTCCACACAGGAGCGCCTGCTGCCCTGTATCGTCGATGGACGTCCGCTTCCGCGCGACCTGATGCAATCGGCCGTTCGGCGTGCGGCGAATCGTGCGGCTCTTGAACATTGGGAATTCGAACGCAATCTTGGCGTGGCCTGCTCGCTCTATCGAGGCGCACACGCAAAGGAGAGCTACTCTATGAGTCTCGATGAGTCGCGCACTTCGCGCGATTATCTCTATGGCCGTCTGCTGGCACTTGCCGACAGCATTGAAGGCCTCGCCCTGAAGGTTGCAAAAGTGCAGCGTGATACCACTGCCGCCCGCCTGATGCAGCGCTTTGCCGACCATCCGTATAGTACATGGCGCAACATCGAACTCCAGTTGACGCCGTACATTGCGCAACTGCGTTCGAGTCGTGCTGCTGCCCTGCAGCGCCGGCAGAACCTCATCGACGCTGTCTACTCCTTGTTTGAAAGCAAGGGCGGCGAGAGCACTTTTCTAGACAATCGCCCGCTCTCCGGCGAGTTTTTGCTCGGCTTTCACAGCCAGCGTGAAGGTCTGAAGCTGCGCAAGGACATCTCTAACGATGCTGAATCCGAAACCACGCCGGAAGAAGGAGACAACGAGTGAGCAGCCTGTCCAACAAGATTGATTTCGCCGTCATCCTCCGGGTGAACCACGCCAACCCGAATGGCGATCCGCTCAACGGTAACCGCCCGCGCACCGACTACAGCGGCCTCGGGGAGATTTCGGATGTCTGCCTCAAGCGCAAGCTCCGCGACCGTCTGCAGGAAAGCGGCGCCGCGATCTTTGTTCAGTCCGACGACCGCAAGGACGACGATGCGACTAGCCTGCAGAACCGTGCATTCAAGGAATTGGGCAGAGATTTTGATGATCCGAAGAATAAGGCAAAGACTGCGGCAAAAGCCTGCGAAAAGTGGCTCGATGTTCGCGCTTTTGGACAGCTCTTCGCGATGAAAAAGAAGAAAGCTGATGCAGAAGACGATGGCGCAGGGGATACTGGCCTCTCCATCCCCATTCGTGGCCCTGTCACGGTGCAGTTCGCCTTCAGCGTTGCGCCGGTCGATGTTACCAGTACACAGATCACGAAGAGCGTCTCGGGCGAGGGCGACGGCACCAAGCGCGGTTCGGACACAATGGGTATGAAGCACCGCATTGACAACGCCGTCTACGTCTTCTTCGGCAGCATGAACCCGCAACTCGCCGAGCGCACTGGCTTCAGCGATGCCGATGCCGAGGCGATCAAAGCCCAGCTCCTGAGACTCTTTGAAAACGACGCATCCTCGGCGCGACCCGAGGGCACTATGCGCGTGCTCAAGGTCTTCTGGTGGAAGCACTCGAGCAAGCCCGGCCAGTACTCCTCGGCGCGGGTTCACGGAACGCTCAAGGTAAACCCGGATGGAACCTATACCCTGGAGAACCTCGATGGACTCATTCCAGAAGAAATCGACGGCTTCTGATCTCTTGGCCGAACAGGAGTCTGAGAACGCTCTGCCGCTGAGCGGTTTGCAGCATCTCGCCTTCTGTCCGCGTCAGTGGGCATTGATCCACCTTGAACAGGCTTGGGTAGAGAATCGCCTCACCGCGGAAGGCCGGGTTCTCCACGAAAAGACCGACCTTCCCGGGCAGTCGCGCCACCATGACTTGCGAACTGTCCGCGGCCTGCCGCTCTCATCGCGCCGCCTCGCTCTCACCGGCCGCGCCGATGTCGTCGAGTTTCGCCCGGAGCCCTATCCAGTCGAATACAAGCGCGGCCGGCATAAACCGGACGATTGCGACCTGGTCCAGCTTTGCGCGCAAGCGCTCTGTCTTGAAGAGATGTTAGGCCAATCGGTCCCGCGTGGCGCCATTTTTTATGGCGAGCCGCGCCGCCGGCTCGAAGTGGAATTTTTACCCCAACTCCGCGCCCGGACGGAAACGCTGGCAGCCGAGATGCACCGCCTCTACCAGTCCCGTGAAACCCCGCCTGCCAAACCAGGAAACTACTGCCAGAACTGTTCGCTCCTCAACATTTGCTTGCCCAATGCCACCGCTGAATCCGCCATTCAAACCCGGTGGAACCGGCTCCAGCGCCAAGCCCTTCAAATTCCAGCGTGACTCACCATGCGAAAGCTGCTCAACACGTTGCACGTCACCACGCAGGGAGCCTATCTCCACCGCGACGGGGAAACAATTGCGGTCAAAATCGAGGACGAAACTCGCCTGCGCCTCCCCGTCCACACCATCGAGGGGTTGGTCTGCTGGGGGCGTGTTTCCTGCTCGCCACCCGTACTCGCTCTCTGCTGCGAACACGGCGTCGGCATCTCATACCTCACTGAGCAGGGCCGATTTCTGGCACGCGTCCAGGGGCCGGTCTCCGGCAATGTTCTTCTGCGCCGCCAACAATACCGCGCCGCCGATAAAGAAGAGATCGCACTGCCCATCGTTCGTTCCATCGTGACGGCCAAGATTGCCAACAGCCGCATCGTGCTGCTTCGCGCCGCGCGCGAATCCTCGATTCCCGACGATCAGAATGCACTCAGAGCCGTGGCGGATAAGTTGACCTTGGAAGGAACAGAATCCATGAAGGCCCCTTCTATCGACGAAGCTCGTGGCCACGAAGGCATGGCCAGTCAACTCTACTTCTCCGTCTTCGAACTTATGGTCGTCAGTGACAAGAAAGCTTTTAGCTTCTCAGGCCGCACCAGACGCCCGCCTCGCGACCGCGTGAACGCTCTTCTGTCATTCATCTATGCGCTCCTGCGCCATGATGTAGAGTCTGCGCTTGAGAGCATCGGCCTCGATCCCGCGGTTGGATTTCTCCATACTGACCGGCCTGGCCGACCCAGCCTCGCGCTCGACCTGATGGAAGAGTTGCGCGCGCCAATCGCCGACCGCCTCGCCCTCACACTCATCAACCGGCGCCAGCTACAGTGCGAGGACTTTGTCGAACAGGAAGGCGGTGGAGTCCTTCTTGAAGAAAAGGCTCGCAAGACGATCATCGCGGCGTGGCAGGCGCGGAAGCAGGAGGAAGTCGAGCATCCCTTCATTGAGGAGCGCATCCCGCTCGGCCTCATCCCATACGTGCAATCACTGATCCTTGCGCGCCATCTCCGCGGAGGGCTCGATGCTTATCCCGCCTTTCTCTGGAAATAAACTGTCAGGGTGATAGAAGATGTTTGTCCTGGTTAGTTACGATGTCAGCACGCGAACGGAAGCAGGAAAGCGCCGTCTGCGCCGCGTGGCACGGCTTTGTCAGGATCGCGGACAACGCGTCCAGAACTCCGTCTTCGAGTGTCTGGTAGATGCCGCCGAGTGGGTGGCGTTTCGCGCAGCGCTCGTCGCAGTGGCGGATGCGGAGGAAGACAGCCTGCGTTTTTATTTCCTCGGCAACAACTGGAAAGGCTGCGTCGAACACCTAGGCGCAAAGCCGGCTTACGACCCCGAAGGTCCTCTGATCCTCTAACGATTCCCCAGGCTGGAATTTCCTCCAATCCGAAACACCTCCTCGCGCGGACCCCAAGCGATCACGCAATCTCTGGCAGGTTCGCGGGGAAGCTAAGACGATGCTTCGTTGGCATTTCGCGCCGATTCAGGCATTTATATCTTTACATGTCACGGCTCTTGTCACGGGTTCGCGTATATGCCAGACTAACTGCTAGCGCGACAGAGATTTAGAGTGTCCGCCGTCGCGCCCCACACGGGGCGCGTGGATTGAAACAACGCGGCCATGCAGATGCTCGACGACTGGATGCGTCGCGCCCCACACGGGGCGCGTGGATTGAAACTCAGCCGGCGTGCACCATCACCAGCGTGGGCGCGTCGCGCCCCACACGGGGCGCGTGGATTGAAACATTTTGCGAATGCGGCGGCCGCCAAGACCGGGGAGTCGCGCCCCACACGGGGCGCGTGGATTGAAACGACCGCTCCACGCCGCAGATGGCCGCGGTCTTGGTCGCGCCCCACACGGGGCGCGTGGATTGAAACGGGCAGACCGAGCTCCGGCTCCGCCTCGCCCAGGTCGCGCCCCACACGGGGCGCGTGGATTGAAACCCGCCTTGGCGCGGAAGACGAAGCCGCCGCCCACGTCGCGCCCCACACGGGGCGCGTGGATTGAAACGTGATCGCCCCGAACTCGTACCCGATGTACTTGGTCGCGCCCCACACGGGGCGCGTGGATTGAAACAGCATGAGCACTTTGCCCACACGGATTTACGAGGTCGCGCCCCACACGGGGCGCGTGGATTGAAACGGATAGGTGCCCACCACCCCGGACTGTGTGGCCAGTCGCGCCCCACACGGGGCGCGTGGATTGAAACCCTGGGCAAGCCAAACATAAGGCGAAACGAGCGGGTCGCGCCCCACACGGGGCGCGTGGATTGAAACCCGCGATTCCAGTCTCAGAAATGGTTGACGCGGGTCGCGCCCCACACGGGGCGCGTGGATTGAAACACCAGCACCATGCCGGGCGCTCCGGGCGGCGCCAGTCGCGCCCCACACGGGGCGCGTGGATTGAAACATCTGTGTACCGCGGCGAGTGAATCACCTCG
>JASHOC010000247.1 GCA_030041305.1 Acidobacteriaceae bacterium | reverse complement strand
ATCACGCGTGGCGAAATCGTCCACACGTCGGAGATTTGGGCGTTGTTGTTCTCGATGTCGTTGCCTTCCCATCCGATGGGATAAGCAAAGGGGGTCCCGCCTGACGAGGGTGAGTCCTGTTCGCTGTCGGAAATGGTGATACGATTGTTTGAACTCAAGTCGTAGTCAAGACGGCCAAAGTATCTTGGCTCCGTGCTGGCTGTGACGATCGAGTAGTAGTAATTGTTCGCCACTGTCCCGTACGGCTCAGAAAAGCCCGTAACAAACATCCCATCGGAGGGGTGGTTCGATGGCGAGGGGTACAGGGCCTGTATCGCCTGTGCGACTGGGCTTATCATGCTGGGCGGAATCTTGTTGCCGTTCCCGTATTCCTGCGCGAAAGACGTTCTGGTCACGCAGGGGCAGGTCTGCACTTTGCCGTCGGGTTGAGTGACAGTCCCTGTTTCGGTCACCACCTGGGTGGTGGGATCGTAGATCGTCGGGAACCCCGTAAAATCGCCCACCTCTATTCCCGAGGTGGTGGATTGCGGGAATGTCGCAAACCCCGTATTTGCGCCGCTGTTACTGTAAGTTCTGTCGTAGTTGAAAAAGAAGAATAGCTTCTTCTTCAAGATCGGCCCTCCGACGGCGCCGCCATATTCGTCGTAGCGGAGAAAGGGCACTGTCACCTTGGCGCCGAAACCGTAATTGGCCGCATCCAGGGCGTCGTTTTGGAAGTACTCATAGGCTGCGCCGTGAAATTGGCTGGTCCCTCCCTTGCTGATCTGGTTGTATTGGGTCCCGCCAATCCCGCTTTCCGCTGTGAAGTTGGAGGTCTGGATCTGGACTTCCGCAATATCTTCCAGCGGCGGGGTAGTGCTGTTGGAGGAGTTCACCAGGGTTACCGTCGATCCGTCCAGCGTGACGTTCTCATAAGGGAGATTCCCGTTGACCGAACCGTATTGGGAGGGGTTCGACGCGTAGGAGGAACCAGCGGAGGCGCCGCTGGTCACGCCCGGAATCACCATGGTCAAGTTCTCCCAGTCCTGTCCCACTTCCGGCATCTGCTCCATGGCAGTTGCCTGCAAGGTAGTGGACTGCTCCATGGACTCCGTTTGAAGAAGAGGAACGTTCTCGTGGACGGTGACCTGCTGCGTCGCTGACCCGACTGTCAATTGAGCGTTGACCGTTGTTAAGCCTGCCTGCACAGTAACGGGTCCACGGATGAGTCGCTCAAACCCGCCTTTCGAGAAGGTGATGGTGTAGTTGCCTAACACAATCGATGAAGTGTCGTAAAGTCCGGCCGCGTCGGTCGTGTAGCTTGTAGACACGCCCGTGTCGAGATTCAAAACGGTCACGCTTGCTCCGGGAATCAGCGCTCCCGTGCTGTCGGTCACGGTGCCCCGGATGTCGCCGGAGGCGGCGATTTGTGAGAAGCAAACAACACTCGAGCATAGCAGCAGAAACCACGCCAGCCCGGTAACATACTTTCCGATAGACCCAATCTGCATCGCGCCTACCCTGTTCATTTCGAGCCTCCTGAGACTGATGCTTCACTTCTGTTGGTGTCCGCTTGCAACGTCCCTTCCGGTTCATTGAGAGCCCCCTGGGACTGATATACAGCTTGAAAGTAATCGTTAACTTTAACGGAAAGCAATGCTACACCCTAGCTGGGGGAATTGTCAAGCCCGAAAATTCTAAAATTATTGCTCCGAAAATTTCCGCTGATCTGAAGATGCCCAAGTGGCAGAAGAGTTGGGAGTCCCGCCACGTGCGCCCCAATGCGCTCCTGCGGCAAGGCCCCGAGAAACATTTCACTTGCGACGGGAATGATCACGCCGATTCGTCACATCGGTCTGTGACGTCGGTCATGTCTGTGATGAACATCACATCCATCTGCGACTAGATAGAGGATCAGGCCGATCACCAATTGGCCGAAACGCGCGCTACGGACTTCGCTATCGTGCATCGGGAGCGCTCCGGGCAGACAAATTTTCCTGGTGGAAAATCCCTTCTACCACGAATCACGCCCCACTTCTGGATCAAGACAATCCGCTCATCCAATTCCAGTTACGCACCGCTGCCCGCAAAATGCGGCAAAGCCGTCAGTTTTTTCTTGACATATTTTTCTGGTGCGCATAAAGTTGGGTCGTTTTTTCCGTTTAAGTCATCGTTAACCATAAACTGCGTTGTCCGAAGGGGAGCCCTTGTTGATGGGGACTCGCGAATGCGCGCGATTGCCAGGACGGTGATAGGCAACGCGAAAAAGCACAGCTCAACGACGAGAGACGAATTTTCAGCAATCTTTGTCTCGAGGAGGGAACAAGAAGTGAACGCCAGATGCATAGCAGGTTTGACACCTTATCAACGGGGGTTACCGGCGACTCTTCGCCGGCGCCCGAAAATCACGTTCAAAAGCGTATTCCCGCTTTATGCTGTCTGTGTTTGCGTCTTTTTACTATCCCAAGGCGCTACGGCACAGGCTCCCGCGGCTCCCACGACACTCACCGCGATCGCAGTCTCCCCCAGCCAAGTGGATCTCAGCTGGACGGACAGCACTGCGAGCGCCAATATAGAGGGATACTACGTCTATCGCAACGGCGTCGAGGTGGGTTCACCGACCGGCACGGGATGGAGCGGCGCCACTGGCGCCACGAGCGCCGGCAACGGCCCGTATTTCACGGATGTCGGCCTTACCCCAAGCACCGTCTACACCTACACGGTTGTGGCGTATAACAGCGCGGGCCAATCGGCCGCTTCCACGGCGGCAACGGCGACCACGCTGCCGGCGATGCGCATTCCCAATCCCGGCCACATCCAGCCGTTTTATACCTGTGTCACCAACTATTACGTTTCGAAAAGCGGCAGCGACTCCGGAACTGGATCGAGCACGAGCCCCTGGGCGGATATTAGCACCGCCATGAACTTTCTCACCGCGCAAGGGGGAACCCTCGGCGGCGTGTGTGTCAATGTCGGGCCGGGCACCTACACCGAAGCGGTTTACGGCAACGCGCTGAGCGGAAGTTCCGATACTCCGACAGGGTACTTTGTCCTTCGCTCCACGATTCCCCATGGCGCAAGCGTTCAACTTCCCCCCGGCTCCGGAGATTACACCGATGGATTCTATTTTGAAACCGCGAGCTACATTGTCATCGACGGTTTTACGATCGCTGGGTCGAATGGCGCGCCGGACATTGACGGCCAGGGCATTCAGGCGTTTGGGGATAGCTCTAAGACCTGCACAAGCCACCACATCAGAATTTTCAACAATATCATCTACGGCTGGGGAGAAAGCGCCATCTCAACCAACTACGTTGACTACCTGGACATAGAAGGGAATGTCGCCTACGATAACGCCTGGACATCGATATATGGGGCGAGTGGTATAGATCAAGTCGTGTCCGTTGCGCTCGACACCGGTACATGGAGCGCGAGCACAATGGACAGCGAAGGGATGCCATTCCATCAGATTATCCGCGATAACATCGCCTACAATAACGCGGAAGTCAACATCGGCGCCAACACGCACTACGATGGCGAAGGCATCACCATGGACACCTTTAACAAGGAACGCGGCTATGCAGGCTACACGGAGCCATCGCTTATCGAAAACAACCTGGTCTTCGACAATGGCGGCGGAGGGATCTTCACAGGCGGCGATGGCGCCAGTTATCTCACCATACGCAACAACACGGTGTTTAATAACTGGCTCGACGTCGAAAATCCAAGCACGGGTCACGGCGAAATCGGCATTCAAGGCAATGCCAGTAACCACGATAATACCGTTGTCAACAATATCGCCGTCCACAGCTCGCTTGTAGAACCCAACGACTATGCATTGTCCGATTTCTATTATGGCTCGTCGAGCAACCCAACAGATCAAGATGTAGACGAGACGTGGGCAAACAACCTGGCCTTTGATGGCAACCCGGGCCAAGCGTCGACCTTTGTCTACGACAGTGACGCGACCATGACCGCCGGAACCGGCAATATCCTCGGATACGACCCCTTGTTTAAGGATTACCTGAGCGGCGATTTCACGCTGCAGGCGGCCAGCCCTGCGATTGGGACCGGCACGACCGCCTATGGGGAGGCCGCGACGGACCTGGCAGGGAATCCGCGCACCACCGATGGCCAGGTGGACATGGGCGCCTACGAATTTCAGCCCAGTAGACGACCCCGCGTACATGAGAGTGCGCTGATCCTAGACACGCCGCCTTCTGGCGCTACGGGAGCTCCTCTCTCGGTCAATGTTTTCCTGCTCAGCAATGGAAACGGAACTCCAACCGGAGACATATTGCTATTTGCCGAGGTGAGCGATGGCTCGCCGGCGCCATCGAAGCAGCCAACGCCACTGGGGCCACCGCCGCGAGGGTGGCTTGTGGCGGAGATTCCCGCAGCAACGGCGTTCGGGGCGTGGTACGGATCGGGCGACACAGGGGCACTCGCATCTGTGACCTTCGACCAACCCGGAACTTACACGCTCAGCGCATTTTATGTGGGGGATCGAAACTTCGCTGCCGCCAAATCTTCCGAATACAGCGTACAAGTGTCTGGAGCGCCGCTTGCGGCAACCCCCAGATTTTCACCCCCTGCGGGCGCCTACATTTCAGCACAATTGGTGACCATCAGGGATACGACGCTGGGAGCCACCATCTACTTCACCACGGATGGAAGCACGCCAACCACATCCTCGACAAGGTACACGGGCCCCATCTTGGTGAGAAGCACAGAGACCATCAGCGCCATTGCCACCGCCAGCGGCTACAACAACAGCGCCGTGGCGGCTGCGCTCTACACCATCACGCTGCCTCCGCCGCAGGGAAGATAGCGGCCAACGAATCCGGGCGGGCGCGATCCCCTGAGACGGAGGAAAGGGAGCCAGTGGGGGAGATAGTAAGCGGGGTTTTCGGGGGCGGAAAGGCCTTGGAGCGTAGCGGAAGGGCCTCTTCCCCCCGAAGCGCGTTCTGGAGGGGGCGGTTCGGTGGTCTGCGGGTTGGTTCCTCTTGCCACGGCTTTGTTTGAGGAGGTTGTCGCCGTTCATTTCCAGGATGTGAACGTGGTGGGTGAGCCCGTCCAGCAGGGCGCCTGTAAGCCACTCGGAGCCGAAGACCTCGGTCCATTCGTCGAAAGGAAGGTAGGGGTGCTGTTGCTTGCGCTCAAACCTCAATGATGGTGAAGCGACGGCGGGTCGAAAGTTGCCAACGGCGGGAGCAAGCAGAAACCAGCGAGTAAAGCATACGTCCGCTGCGGAAGAATTCCGTTCCGGCGTCGGCCGGAACAACCTACAGTGCAACTATCGATCATGTTTCCAGCGCCGAATCGTTACCGTTCCCGCGCCGCGTCGATGTCCGCTGAACAAGGGCGGGTGATGGCAGCCATCGAGGTGTGTCGCACCGGCGCGCTCGGCGGCCATCTCGAACGCTGCGATCAGTGCAACTACGAACGCAACTGCTTCAACTCCTGCCGGGATCGCCACTGCCCAAAATGTCAGTCCCTGGCCAGGGTACAGTGGATCGAGCATCGTCAGGCGGAATTGCTCGACTGCCCGTATTTCCATATCGTGTTTACCGTGCCCGAGGAGATCGGCGCCATTGCCTACCAGAACAAGCCGGCCGTCTATGACATCCTTTTCCACGTCACTGCCGAAACCCTGAAAACCATCGCCGCTGATCCCAAACACCTTGGCGCCGAGATCGGCTTCTTCGCGGTCTTGCATAGTTGGGGACAGAACTTGATGTTCCATCCCCACCTGCATTGTGTCGTGCCGGGCGGAGGATTATCGGACAACGGGCAGCGCTGGGTTCGTTGCCGCGCCCGATTCTTCCTCTCCGTGCGCGTGCTGTCGCGCCTCTTTCGCCGCCTCTTCCTGGAGTCGCTCCAGAAGGCCTTCTCCGCCGGCAAGCTACAGTTCTTCGGCGCCTTGGAGACACTTCGGGATTCCTCGGCTTTCACCGGACTACTCGCCTGCGCCAGAAGCTGCGAATGGGTGGTGTACTCCAAGGCTCCCTTCGCCGGACCACAACAGGTCCTCGATTACGTGGGCCGTTACACCCACCGGGTCGCTATTTCCAACCACCGCCTGGTCAACATCGACGACGGCCGGGTGCAATTCGACTGGAAAGACTATCGCGATCACAGCAAGGTCAAGGTCATGAACCTGGACGTCGAGGAGTTCATCCGGCGATTCCTGCTCCATGTCTTGCCGGAAGGGTTCCAGCGCATTCGCTACTACGGCTTCCTGGCCAATCGCTACCGCCAAAAGAAATTGGCTCTCTGCCGCGTCCTCCTCGGCATGCAATCCTCCCACGTTTCAGCACTAGCAACGGACTATCGCCAACGCTACGAAGAACTGACCGGGCGCTCTCTGCTTCTCTGCCCCCAGTGCCGACGCGGACAAATGAAAGTGGTAGAAACCTTCCCGGCGCCCTTCGAGCGTGCCCCCTATCCTATCGATTCGTCATGATGTCTGAAACCGCAATCCGTTTCGCTTTGCAGTTGGCGCCCCCAGCGGACAGCGCTCGTGTGCCGCGGTCACTTCGCTTCGCATGTCGCCCACCCACGCCTATCAGCGAATCACCCTGCTTGCCGCCGCTGGCCTCTATTACAACGCCCATCGCCGAC
>JASHOC010000246.1 GCA_030041305.1 Acidobacteriaceae bacterium | reverse complement strand
GAGTCCTTTATGGGAGCTTCAGGGCCGAATCCAGCCAAAGGCATTTCCATATTCGATTGACCAGAAGCGACCCACACATCGCCAACCAAAACGTCATTCAGCTCCACCGTGCTTGAGCCCCGGACTGTGAGGGTGAAAGGTCCACCGGCAGCGCCGGAGGAGAAATAGACGTCCCAACAGCCCAACTCATCCGCGGTTGTGGATTTCGTCTCGCCGCGAAACTCCACGCTGACGTTCTCCCCCGCCGAGTCCCATCCCCAGATATGCACCGGCATATTGCGCTGCAACACCATATCGTCGGTGAAAAACTTAGGCAGTACAACCTCCGCATTTGCCGCGAGAGGAGCAATGCAAATGAACAACAAGAGCAGTAAGACCCGTTTATTGAGACACGGCTTCATTTGTTCCAGATTTCCTTTCGTGAACGATTTTGCAGGCTCTCCATGACGGTCAGCAGCGCAAGGAGGTGGTTCGTGTTGAATCCCAGCTCGACCACAAGGGTGTGGCCTCCGTTGAGCCGCACCTCGAACTTACTCGTGCTGCTTTAAAATGCAAGCAAACCGATCATCAGAGAAAACCAAAGCGTTCTCCAAAAATCACCACTTAGCACTGGCGACGGCCTCTTAGCCTTGGGCTCGCTCTCTTCTAGGTGGCAAGCCGCCGAGTTCGAATAAGATCTGCGTACCAGCGCGCAGAGTCCTTCGGTATTCGCTGCACGGGGTTTGTGAAGTCAACCCAAGCCAGTCCGAGGTGATCCTTGAAGCCGTCCTGCCACTCCCAGTCGTCAATCAAGCTCCACACATGCACACTTTGGATCGCCGCACCCTTGAGCTGTGCTTGGCGGATTCCGGAAAAAGCATTGCGGAGCCATGCGATTCGCGCTTGGTCGTGCACCGCCTTCTCGGGTGAAACTCCCTCTTCATCCCCACCGCCAGTCTCAGTGACGACAACTGGCCGAGAATAGCGATTAGCCATCCAGAGGCAGGCGCGCTCCATCGTGTCCGGCTCATAACCGTTGCGGGTCGTTGCATGAGCGTTGAGCTCCTTCAGCAACTCCCAGTCTTCTCCGGCCGCGATCAATGTTCGGCCGCCGTAGAAGTTCATGCCCGAAAAGTCGAGTGCGGCGCGCATGCGTCGCTCGTCGCCCGACTTCCATCCCATCTCTTCGTACGGGACGCCATTGACAAAGGCATCTGGATATTTGCCAGTGAAGACCGGATCGAGAAACCACAAATTGCGGAAGGCGCGAAACCGTTCGCAGGCCTGTTGATCGGCTTCGGACGAGGTGGCAGGATCGAATAGCTCCATGTCATGGGCAATTCCAACCTGTGCATGGGACCGGGCCGACTTGACGGCACGAAAGCCGGCGCCCTGCGCCAGGTTTGACGTGTGGATGGCGCGCAACATCTGGCCACGATCACTTTTGCCAGGGGCATGGACCCCGTGCCCATAAGCCCATACCGTAAAGGCCTGCGGTTCATTCAGCAGGCACCAGTGTACAACTCGGTCGCCGAATCTTTGCGCCAGAATCTGCACGTAGTCGGCAAATCGCTCGGCAGTATCACGATTGGGCCAGCCGCCCTTATCCTGGAGAATCTGCGGCAGATCCCAGTGATATGCCGTAACCAGCGGCCGGACCCCCGCGCTGAGCAGCGCATCGATGATTCCGTTGTAATAATCCACTCCCCGTTCGTTTATCTGGCCGCTGCCCGCCGGGAGGATACGCGGCCAAGCGATGGAGAAACGATACGACTGCAGCCCCATTTCCTTCAGGAGAGCGACGTCGCGGCGCCATTGATGGTACGAATCGCAGGCAACCGACGGATTCGAACCGTCGGCGATCACGCCGGGTCTATCGGCAAAGCGGTCCCAAATCGACTCGCTCTTACCATCTTCACGTGCCGCACCCTCAATCTGCACGCTCGAAGTTGCGGCCCCGAAGAGAAAATCGCGCGTGAACGGCGGAAGAGAAGCTGCTGTCTTGTCCTCTGCAAATCCATTGCACGCTCCTGCACCGGCGGCAACAGCCGCCACACTACCGACTAAGAAAGTTCTGCGGTCCATTTGCCCTCTATCTCAGTTGAAAAGTTCTACCGCCATTGCCGGATTAGCGGGCTTACCCGCGCCTGGAATCAAAAGCTCAGGCGCTTACCGAAGAAAAGAAAACGCGTGCTCCGGCTCTTCAATTTCGAGCCGTTGCCCCGCTTCTACTTCGCCGAGTTTCTGCGCGTTGCCGGACGGCCATTGAATCTCCAGGGCGCCGCGCTTTTCGGCGCCCATGCCGAAATGAAGCGTTAGATCGCTGCTGGAGGCGTAACCAACGCTGCTGTTCACACAGCGCACTTGGGTGCGGCCGGATGTCTTCAGCGTGACCAGGGCGCCGATCGCCGACCGGTTGTTATGAGTACCTCTGAGCTTCAACTGCAGCCATTGGCGTTGCGGGCTCCGGTTCCACCAGAGCTCAATGGGACCGTCAAGGGAGCTGACTACCGCATCCATGCGGCCATCGCGGTCGAAGTCGGCGAAAGCGCAGCCACGATGCAAGCGGGCGCGCGCAAAGCTGATTCCGGATTCCTGGGAGACATCGGCGAATTTACCCTCGATATTCCTGAAGATGTGATTTGTCATGCCTTGGTCGGTGTCTACGCCGCCTCCAGCGACAAACAAATCAAGCCAACCATCGTTATCGAGATCCGCCAGCCCGCATCCCCAGCCGCTTACAGGCACACTCAGGCTGAGCAATCTGGAAGAAACGCTCCCATCTTCAAATTCGCCGTGCCTGCGGTTGAGAAAGACGCCGAACCCTTCGCCTTTCAAGTCCGTCACAACCAGGTCGAAACGGCCATCCCCGTCAATGTCTCCGAAGTCGGCGCCCATGCCCGAAACTGCCCGGCCATCCCCCTTGTAAGCCACTCCGGCTTGAAAACTTGTCTCTTCGAAGCGATTTCCGACGTTCCGGAACAGCAGGTTCCGAACATCATCATTAGCCACAAACAGGCCGGGCCGCCCATCGTCTGCGAAATCCGCAACGGCGATACCCATTCCTTTTCCCAGAATCTCCGGGATGGCCCCTTTTCCGGTGACTTCGTCAAAAGTGCCGTCGCCCTGATTGTGAAACAACTGCATCGGTTCGCCGGCATATTTATCAGGCGGGCAATAACGACGGTCTTCAGCGTTGATTCCGCTGCAAAGCGGATCGCTGCCAGGAGCCCACTGGCAGTAGTTTGAGACAAACAGATCCAATCTTCCGTCGACGTCATAATCAATCCAAGCCGCCGCGACGGACCACAAACCCTTGACTGCGGGTGAGCTCAACCGAGCGGCTTCGGTCACGTCGGTAAAAGTTCCATCTCCGTTATTGCGGAACAACTGGTTACCGTGAACCCCCGCAACAAACAAATCCTCATAGCCGTCGTTGTTGTAGTCACCGACGGCAACGCCGATTCCGTACCCGCGGCCGGCTAGTCCGGCTTTCTCGGTGACGTCGCTAAACGTTCCGTCGCGATTGTTTTTATAAAGACGATTCCAAAATTCCGGCCCACTCTTCTCAAGCTCAGGCATCCTGGCGCCGTTCACGCAGTAAAGATCGGGCCACCCGTCGCCATCAAAATCGATAACCCCGAGACCGCCGGCCATCGTTTCCGGCTGATATTTGTGGCCGGTTGCGCCTGTGCGTAAGACGAATCCCAATCCACTTTTTCCAGCACCTTCAACCACGCTGATAGGGCTTGCGGCGGAGGGCAATGCGCGCTGCGCAAGCCAAGCCATAGGCAGGAGCGCGGCGCTGCCCCTTAAGAAACTGCGCCTGCTATGGAGCATCGGTCCCCTCGTGCTCGCCGCTTTCGAGGGTTACATTAGCCAACCTGGACGCTTCCTCAGCCGCCTGCCTGGCTTCTTCCGTGCGGCCGAGCTTTCTGAGCGCTACAGCCAGTTGCCCGTGTAGCTGCCCCTTCGGGTCCGGGTACCCCGCCTTTAACTGCGGCTCAAGGTAACGCACTGCCTCGCCGGGCTGGCCCAACTGTCCGTAAGCCACGCCGAGTTCCACCTTGCTCCATGCATTCGCGGGTTGCGCCGCAGCCAATTGTTTCAGCCGTACAACTGCTTCGGCGTAGTTGCGCTGGTAGAGAGCGATCTCTGCGAGCGTCTGCACCGCCTCTGTCTGGTGGGGGTTGATTGCCAACGAAGAAAGTGCAGCATCTCGCGCACGCGCTGGGTCAGCCGGGCCATCTATCATCAGGCAGGCTTCCGCCGACTTGGCAAGAAGGCGCGCGTCATGAGGGCTTGATTTCAGCGCTTCTGCGTAGTCCCTCTCCGCTGCCGCGGGATCGTTCCCGACAATCATTTCGAGGTCACCCCTCAGTTCGTGAAACGCACCGGCTTTCCCCTCAGCGTTCAGCTGGTCCTCCGCCCGCGATTCTTCTTTTGCGTAGCAGTACTGAAGATAGAGCGCACCTTCGCGTTCCGCTGCGGTCCACCCGCGTTCAAGTTCCGGTATAGCTTTGCGGCAATCTCCAATTCGAGCCAGCGCCACGCCGCGCCAGGTCCATTCCGATTGGCTGGCAGTTGCAGTGTTGGGAATCGCCGCCAACTCTTCCCATCGCCCTTCCAGGAAAAGCTCGCGGGCGCTCAATCCCGTGCCCTTCCCGGCTGCGTGTGAAACGGTTGGGCATGAATCTGATGAGTTCCGCAGGCAGTCCCATACCGCTCCATCGACTTCCGGTCCGGGAATCAATATCTGGGGCCATGCTGCAAAAGCTTTGTTCAACTCGGCCCTTGATTGTTCGCCGAGAGATAACAGTCGTTTCTCCGCAACTTGCCAGTCCTTCATTGTGGCGGCGAGAAGAGCTTCAAGCCGCAACGTCTCGGCAGCTCGCGGTTCGTGCTGTTCGGCCTCCTTGAGCGTCGCCTGTGCCTGCGCTCGGTTTCCAAGCTCCAGTTGCGCGATTCCGAGTTCTCCCCAGATTCCGCGTTGTTCCGGGTCAAGAGTCACCGACTTTTCAAGCAGCAACTCGCTGTCTTTGCTTCCTTCCGGTTGGCTCAACGCCGACAGGCGCAACTCCACCGCTTTGCCTTGCCTAGTCGCAAGCATGATGGTCTGCACAGCTTCGAAGCGAGTCAGGCAGAAGTTGCCCCATGCTAAGAGGTGCTTCTCGTCTCCTTGCGAACCTGCGACCGCGGTCTCGAGGGCCTCCGATTCCGTTGCAAAATCGCCCAGGGATTCGGCCGCGGCAGCCTTGTAGTCGAGCGCGGTCACATCGTCCGGCCGCCGGAGCTCGGCCGCGACTTGAAGTCGTGAAAGCGCATCCCGCGGTTTCCCACTGAGAAACAGATCTTCTCCGAACAACAAGTTGGCAGTATAGTTTCGTGGTGACGATTGCACCAGCCGTGCGAGAATCGGAATCGAATGTGTGTAATCGCCGTGCTGGTGTAGCGCCAAAGCGGTCCTCAACTGCGCCTCGAAGGTTTCGCGCTCCGCTGCATGGACTCTCTGTGCGGCAATCAGGATCGCTATCGAGAGGAGTTGCGCCGATGCCATCAGAACCCTAACCGGAATCGTCTTTTTCCCTCCGGAATTACCGAGAATCTGCATGGCATTGGCTCGACAATTGTGCACCTTCCGCATTTGCGAGACGGAGCTAAGTTGCAGTTGAAAGTTAAGCATCGGTGCAGTCCGATTCTACGAGAGCTGATTTCCTTAACCGTGAGTCCAATTCAATGAGCGGTCGAGGGCGTCGATTTGCTCCGAAACCACACTTCGCAGCGACGCATTGGGATGTTAGCGCTGGCGATATAGGTGTAGAAGTTGGTGGCATCATAGGACAATAACCGGCGACTGACCCCACTGCCTTCGCTTCCCTAAACCGAGCAATACTTGACAGGGCCTGATTCGGAGGGTCGCGCTAAAAGGGCACGTCCTGCCCATTGGCAAGTAGCTGGGGCGCAGGAAAGTGGAAGCGGCCTTGGCTTTCCACTTTTCCCGTGCCCCGGCGGTTTTTCTGTTCGCCACACATCGGCTATCTCATTAGAAATTCAACTGCAGCGACAGAGTCAGCTGGCGCGGCTCCAGGAAGTTCTCTCCGAGAGTACCGAAGCTTGCGTTGCTGTTCTGACCTATCCCAGCGCCTTGACCCGTCGACAAAACGGACCCCACGCCGTTGTTAATCGCGCCGGGAAGGAAGTTGACGTGGTTGAAGGCATTGGTCGCATCGGCATGAAGCTCGAGATTGGCCCGTTCCCCGAAATCGAACTTGCGAACGACCGCAATGTTCACGTTTTCGGTCCCCGGAACGCGCAAATCGCCCTCGGTCATGGCGGAACTACCGTTCGTAGTGTAGGGGTAATCGTTCCCATAGGTGCCGTTCGGGAACGTCACCCACGGCTGGGTCCACCGGTCCGGATTGTATTTCAAGAAGGAGCCCTGCCCGGGTGTAATGGTGCGGCCATCGGGTAGAGTGACGCTGGTGCTGCCGTTATACCAACGCTGCAGGTTTTTGGGTACCTGGACCGCTTCGCCCGCCACCACGTTGCAGCGCCCGTTGAGTGTGGCGCCGCAACTCGCGCCAAAGGGGTTACCGGTCTGCAGCGTGATTGCAGAAGAGACTTGCCACTCGCCGATGATCGCGCGCGCGACCGGATTGCCGGGATCGAGCGCCTTGCCTTTACCGGTGGGCAGAAGATACGACACGGCGGTGACAAAGCGGCTGGGAGTGTCAAACCCCAGCAGGCTGTAGTTGTTGTGCAGGTTGGAGAAATCGACGCCGCCATAGCCCGGCACCGTCCCTCCGGCCTGCGATTCCATATAGCTTTGGCTCCATTGGCCGCCGGTGAGACCTAAGGCCTTTGACCAGGTATAGTTGGCCATCAACAAAAGACCATGCGCAGTGGAGTGTTGCCCCCGGATCACCAAAGAGTGATAGTTCGAGCTGCCTGTGCTTCGGAAATCGGTTTGCCCCAGCCATGGCAAATAATCCTCTTGCGCGTCCATCGCAGTGATGGTCGCGGCGCTAATGGGCCCGCTTGCCTGGCCGATCAAAGCCGGCAAGGGATTGGGAACCTGCACTTGAGATGGATCGAACGTGCCGCTCGACGCTAGCCAGGTGCTGCGCCAGTTTTGCAGGGTCCCGGAGGGAACGTCCCACGGTCCGTTGATGCTGTAACCGCGCCACGGCAGATTTTGGCTCCGCGATCCAACATAAGCAGCCGAAACCAGCCATTCCCGGCCAAAGGTCCGTTCCACAGCGACGTTCCACTGATCGGTAACCCCGGTTTTATACAAGTACCTGTTGAAGATGTCGACGCCGCCTCCCGGAGCCCCGTATTCGGTCGGCGACTGGACGGCCCCGGCCGCCGGGATAATGAGCGTGTTTTGCGGCTGGTCAAAGGTGCCGACCGGAAGGCCATCGGGTGAAAGTCCGTACGGAATCTGGTTGGCGGTCGCCGAAAAAGGTTCGGTGCCGTAGATGGTCCCGTTGCCGTTGAAGCCGGTATTGCTCGGCATGTAATTTCTGCCGTATCCGCCGCGTATTACGGTAGAGTTATCCAACTGATAGATTGCTCCCACCCGCGGTGAAACATTCCCATACTCTGTCTCATAGAGGTTCCGGCTGTAGCCGCCCACACCGGGGAAGGTCAAAAGCCCGAGACCGCCTAGGGGGTTGCTCGTCGTCGTAGAACCTGAGCCATAGGGGTTGGCTGCGCTCAGGTTCATGCTGGACATGCGGTTGTAGCGGTCGGTTGGTCCCGGTTGCACCTCGTATCTCAATCCCAAGCTGAAGTTCAGTTTTCTTGTCGCTCTCCAACTCTCTTGGGTATAAAACGCCACATACTTCGCGGCGAGGGCCATTCGAACCCCGCTCCCGCCTATCAAGTTCCAGCCCGCGACCCCGGTCAAAGCGGTGGTCAGGGCGTAGCCCGCGTCGGCGGGGTTCGTGATCAGCGGCGAGTTGTATCCATTGGCCTGTCCGTATTCCCCTGAGCCGGAAGGCATATCAAACGCACCGTCCTGGAATCCGACGGCGGGGGTGGGCCATACAAGGTCCGTCCAGTTCCCCAGAAAGACCCGGTACTCGGCTCCTTCCTTGAAAGTCCAGTTGCGGAACACCTTGGTGATGCTGCCGTTCACAGCGTGGTTGAGCTGGGCTTCCAGCTTGTTATCCCATGTGGGAGCGCCCAGGTTGGTGTAGTTGTAAGTGGACGGAGTTGCGCTGTCGTTTGTAGCAAAGTTTCCTACGGAGGGCGTGTCTCCGGACAATATGTCCAGAGCTCCCACCGAGCTGGGCACGCCATATGTCGAACCGTTGATTCCCGTTGCGGGCGGTATCCGGGACTGGGTGTGAATGTGGGTAACGCCATAGCGTAGATCGATCACGGTGGTTGGATTCAGGGAGATAGTATCCCCTATTGCCCCATAGGGATTTTGGTCTGTAGTGACACCCGGCCATACCGGCATGTTGACAAACACGCTTTTGGATCCCCACGCGTTAGGCTGATTGATCGAGCCTTTTGAGAGCCCGCCCGTGAAATAGAGCGATTGCTTTTGTCCGAGCTTATAGTCGACCCGAGCATTCAAACTATCGCGAACTTCGGGTAGGGTGCCTTGGAAAAAATAGTTGTCGTCGTTATAGGCGTCGCTGGGCGTATGGTTCGGAAGGGGGTAGGAGTTCAAAATCGCCATGCCGTACTGATCGGGGTTGGTCACGATCGCGTTGGGGTACATCTGGCGCACCCAGGTGGTCGAGCTGCCATTATACGGCGTCGCAGTGAAGGGATTGTAAATGTTGACGTTCACCGGAACGCCGCTCTCGTTCGGGACCATTGTCTGACTAAAGTCGCCGTTCCGCTCGCCCATGTAGCCGGTCGAGGAGTTTGGGCCGGTGGGCACCTTGCCAAGGAAGGTGTCAGGCTCCGAATGGGTAAGGCGCAGGAACGAAGCAAAGAAGAACAGCTTTTCTTTTCCGTTGAACAGCTTGGGGACGATCACCGGGCCACCGATACTGCCGCCGCCTTGAAGCAGCCGGTAGGTGGGGCGCGGGATAGCGTAATAGTTGTTATAAAATCCGTTGGCGTTGAGGTCCTCGTTGCGAAGCATAAAATTGAGATCGCCGTGGAACTGGTTGGTGCCGCTCTTGGTGGTCATCGAGACCACGCCCGAGGCATCGCCACTGTCGGCGGTAAAGGCATTGGTGGTGACGCCCACTTCCTGGAGCGCGTCGGGATTGGGAACGACAGCGGTTTCGTGCCAGGCGGCGCCCTGGATCGAAAGACCATCCAGCTGAATATCGTTGCTGCCTAATTCGGTGCCGTTGATGCGGAACTCGGACATTGGTTGCCGATCCGCGAATCCGACGCCCAGATACGTACTGTTTAACATATTTGGGTCGGGCACTACGCCGGCCTGCAGCGTAGACCAGTAAAGCGGGTTGTTATTGATGTTGGGAAGATTCTGGATGAGTTCCTCACTCACCTCCCCCTGTATGGTTGGGCTCTCTGTTTGGAGGGCCAGCGCATTAGCCTGTACCGTAATGGTGGCGTTCGTCTTGCCAAGTGACAGCGAAACGTCCTCGCGCACCGTGGTCGCGGTGTCAAGAGGGATACCGGTTTTGCGGTAGGTTTCGAACCCGGTCGCATTGACCGTAAGTGTGTAGTGGCCGACTGGAAGATACGGCACCGTAAAATCGCCCTTGTCTGTGGTTTGAGTTTCCGCGTTCACGCCGGTTGCGTCGTTCAGAACCGATACCGTCGC
>JASHOC010000245.1 GCA_030041305.1 Acidobacteriaceae bacterium | reverse complement strand
TGCCCCTCCTGGGTTTGGTCTCTTAGGTCCAGCGACCATGCTCCGGCAGAAACGGGAGAGCTCCCGTCCATGCTCAATCCAAACCGAGATGAATTTGAATCCACCAAGGAATCTCGTGGCTGGCTCCGCATGTGAAGCGGCGGCCCAAATCGGGCTTTTTCCGAAACATCATCATAGTCGTATCCGCCTTGGTGCTCCCTTAATTGGCGAATCCTAGCCCTTAGTTCACGAATTCGCTAGCCATGCCGGCCATATCGAGCTTGCACGATAGGCAGATCGCCAGTTCCACGCTCTCGTCGGATGCGACATCCAGTCCCGTCGCATTCTCAGTGCGGGCAAATAATGTCAGGAAGAGCACGGCGCGTTCCTGCGCAATTGTGCTTAGGACATAGCGGTCGTCGGCAGGGATCGCCCTATTGCACACATCACAGGATCTGACCCATTGACCAGCATGCGAACAATTTATCAAAATGAGCCAAAGGACGGGCCGAAGGGCATTGAGGGCAATCCCGGTTTGCCGCGCCTCGAGTTCCAGCGATTTCAGACGAGCACGCTCGAGCACCTCGGCCGCATTCGGGATTGCCGCGCGTAGACGCCGCCCTTCTTCACGCCATTCGAGGTAGCAGACGCCCTCCGCGTGAACCTCAATGCGACCGCCAACCCGAGCTCGATCGCGCAACCGGCCATTGGCCTCTCGCACGACCGGGCAGAGACGCCAGCCTTGGCTCGTCCGAACCTTCTTGAGTACGTTAACCTGGACTCCGCGGCGCGAGCTGTCCACACGGCGTGGGATGGGCGGGATTGTCTGTCCTCCTCGGAACTCGCGCAAACGAGCGCGGCGAAGTGGCCGCCACAATGGACACCAAACCGGTGGTTTTGTGGACACCATGATGGACACCATGGCGGTAAGGGCAATAAAACGGTTGACGCACATGTCAGAGTGCGCATCAGCGCAGCTCTGGCTTCTAGTTTTTCTGGCTTGCTTGGTCTCTATGCTCGGAGAAATATCTTTTCATTGCTTTGAGCGGACAATACGCATCGCCGTTGCTCCATCCACCGGCGTGATACACAGTTCTTCCGGGACCGCCTGCGGTTGGTCCGTCAAATTGCATCTGCGGAAGCCAGAGATAGCAGAACTTTTGAGTCGTTTTGTCTCCAAACCCGTCGTCGTAGGTATATTGACCTTCGATTCGGACCATTTCGCTTCCGGGCCAAAGATTCAGATCGCTGACCGTAGGCAACGGCCACGGAAGTTCGACATGCGGACTATAGTCGGGATTTTGTTTGGAGAGTTTCTTGCCAGAGAAGTTGAGCGGGAGTTGTTCTCCAATTGGCTTTTCGTCTCGGATCGACATCTTCTGAATTATGGCGCTGAAATCTACCGTGCCGGTTGCAATTCCCGTGTTTTGAACGCCAATGGTTATGCGCCGCATGGCGGGGTCAGTCGTGTCCACGCCTGGGTCGTCCAAGATAACATAGGCCCCTTCGGTCCCGACCAATTGTTGCCTCATCAGGGTGGCTTGATCCTGAGCAGCCTTGGCAGTGCATTCAGCGGCCTTAGTTTGGCTTTGAATTTCGGTGTAAGTTCGCCACATAAGGACGCCCTGGCCTGCAGCAATGGCACCGTAAAACATCGCGGCGATGGCGGCATTGCGCGTCCATCTCGCAGTTCTCTCTTGCGTGGATATAAGAAGTTCTTGCTGCCTATTGGCTTGCTGACGCTCGGCGTAGGCTGCTGCGCTGTTTTGCAGTACCTCGATGGACGAGGCGATGACCCTTGGTATTTCACTCCACTTTATATTTTCGCTTTCCTGTGCTTCGCGTGTGGCGGAGGCGTTCTCATGGACCGCCTCTTGAATCGAGCCAAGTTGCGTGCGCAGCAATTCCACCAATCTTCTGAACTGATGCGGAAACATAGTCCCATACCTACTTTCAGGGGGATAATGGAGACAGATGAAACACGAATACCACGAAGGCCTACAAGCTGGCGAGAAATTCAAGACTCTCGCTTCGGCCGTATTTCAGGCCAGAAAGATAACTGCACCGGCAAAGCCGGCTTTGAAGAAGAAGAAGCCGAAGATGCGCAAGTCGTCTGGCAAGGACAAGGCTTAGAACCGTTCCTCTTGCCCCGTCCCTGCCTCCGAGTGGGAGACGGCATCACAATCCTTGCCCGTCAGTTCCGCGTATGTGAGCCGCTTTCCAGAAACCTTGGACATGAGAAGGGCGAAGCGGTCGGCGTCGGTCAGCTTATTATCCTTCGTCGCGCGATTGTTGTAACGAAAGACTTGCTCGCTGAGATATTGGTCCAGATGGAACGGCTCGACGGCTACATAGGTGCCTCGCAAGGTCCGCTTCAAGAGACTCCAGAAATTGTCCAGCCCTTGAGTGTGGACCTGTCCGTTCACGAATTCTTTGGCATGGTTGACAACTTCATGAACGAACTCTTTGCGCAGGTGGTCATAGCCAACAGCCGCGTCGGTATAGACCTTACTGCCACGATGGACCTGATTCAGAATCTCGTTTTGCAGGGTCTCACGCTTCGCATTTGGGATTACCTTGGAGCGGACTTGGCGCAGATCGCGATCCGGAACACCGAACACTGCAGTCTTGGCAACGTACTGCTTGTGTCCTTCATCCCGAGCTTGCAACTTGGCTCTGCGGCTCTTGTGCATCTTTCGCGGATTCGGGCCGACAAAAGTTTCATCACTCTCGACAGGACCACCATCCTCACCGCCGAACTTGAACCGCGAATCGTCCTTCGTCGCTTCGCGAATCCGATGAAGCATAAACCATGCCGAGTTCTGGCGAATGCCAAGCACCTTAGCAAGTTCGTAGCTGCTGATGCCGTTCTTACAGTTCGCCAGCATCCAAAGAGCGATCATCCACTTGTCCATGCCAAGCGGAGAGTCTTCAAAGATCGTTCCCACTTTGACCGTGAACTGTTTTTTGCAGTCGTAACAGAACCAGATACGACGCGTCTTGATGAACGAATGCTTGGACCCACCACAGCGCGGGCAAGTAACGTTGCCACCCGGCCAGCGAAATTCAACCGCAGCCTTAAACGCATTCTCTGGATCGGAGAAGTAAGCAATGGCTTTTTGAAGTGTCTCGGGTGCGTCCATGAATAAAATGGTACATCAGACGCACATGTGTGTCAACCGTTTTATTGCCGCGGTAAGTCATTGATTTTAATTGGATTGGTGCCGAAGAAGGGACTCGAACCCCCACACCCTTGCGAGTACATGGACCTGAACCATGCGCGTCTGCCAATTCCGCCACTTCGGCGCGGACCCCCTCTCAGCGCCTGGGGTTGAGAGGGCAGCAATCTTGAGTCTCGCAAATGCCTTGATCGAGTGTCAAACCCGTATCAGACCGCTCGCGCCGGGGCGGAAATGCCTCGGCGCGGGCGTCTGCGCGGGAGCCGATTGTTGTTGCTACGTGGGAGGTAGTCTTTGTTGGCCACTGTGTGCGAACCATGAAACGAGGAATCGAAACCATCGTGGCCAAACCCCTCAAAATTGGGCTGCCACGCAGACTCCGTTGCGCCGATGTCGCTTACACCAGTTTGGCGTCGAGCGTGATCTCCGTGTTGTTCGCGAAGAGCTTGGAAATCGGGCAGCCTGTCTTGGCGTTGGCGGCAGCCGTTTCAAAGGCTTCCTTGCTGGCGCCGGGGACCTTGGCAGTCGAGGTAAGCGCGATCTTTGTAATTGCAAAGCCCCCGTCGGTCTTCGCCAGCGTCACCGCGGCTTCGGTCTCAATCTTTTCCGGCGTGAATCCCGCCCCGCCCAATTGCGCGCCAAGAGCCATCGAAAAGCAACTGGCGTGAGCGGCGGCAATCATCTCCTCCGGCGTGGTGCCGCTCGCGGCGCCTTCAAACCGCGTGGCAAAAGAGTAGTTCGCGTTGTGCAGTACACCCGTCGCAGTCGAAATCGTGCCTTTGCCTTCCTTCAGCGAGCCTGTCCAAACAGCACTTGCTTTGCTTGCCATAGTTCCTCCTTTGGGGATTCTCGATCCTTCAGTTGTTCTGGGATTTTGCGGCGCGGGGGTCTTCGGGGAGAATCGTTGCGCCGCCTTACTTTTGATGCTTCGGGCGCCTGCCGGCATGCCGCGCGGCAGAGGCCCTCCCTCCATGCTAATCTGTCGAGCATGCTGCCCGAGGCGCCGCGCCATGTGAATTCTGAATCCGGCGACCAATCTGGGGCCGAAATCTCACAAAGTGGTGCGATCGACGCTGCGCTTGAAACCCAACCGGCCGAGCATCATTTCGAGGTTTGTCCCACCTGCGGCCGCCGGCTAGCGAGCAGCCGCTGCAAACTGGTCTGCACGCATTGCGGCTACTTCATGAGCTGTGCCGATTACTATTAATCGAGAATTCAAATTGCAGCAATTCCGTGCACAAGGGCGCGCCCTTCCACGAGAGAGGACGCGCGCATGGCGAATGTGTACGAACTGACGCTGGGTTATCAGAATATTTTCCGGCGGAATCCACTCGTCTTTCCGAACGTGCTCACCTGCATGGCCTTCATCGCCTATACGGGAGCCAATCTGATTGGCGCGCACTTTACACCGGCCGACCTACGGCGGTTCTCCAATTCCCGCGGAGTTTTGAGGGGCGTGCCAGGTGGCGTTTTCTTGGGAAAAACGCCACTCAACGTTCGAGGTTCTGCTCTACACCAATTGGAGAACCGCTATAAGCTGGCGTCCATGGGCGCGGCAAGCTTCATTGTGGCCGGTTCGGCGACTCGCTCGCCTTACGCGCCGCTTCGAACTCGTCCCCCGGCTTCCACTCGATGGGCCCTGCCTGCTCGCTGGCTAGCCAGCCGAGCACAAATCCGAATCGCGCCAGCTTGGCATTGCCGCGGAAGTCCCAATTGGCCTGATACTCATCCGAAGGCTGGTGGTAGTGGTGCTCTTCGTAGTCCTCAAACTGCGCATGGCCCCAGGCCGCATCGTGTCCCTTGAATAACTCGCCCTGATCCACTGAGAACGCCGGAATCCCTACGCGCGCCAGCGAAAAATGGTCGGAACGGTAATAGCTGCCGGCCCCCGGGTGCGGGTCGGGCAGCGTCTCCAGATCGAACGCCTTCGCCACCCGCTGAACGGTCGGCCAAAAATCGATGCGCTCGGCGCCGCCCAGGCTTACCGAGCGCGGAATGCCGATCGGCAGCACCATGTCGTAATTCAGATCGAGCGTAATCTCCCCCGCAGGCACAGGAGGATGCATGCCCAGATATTGGGAGCCGAGCAGTCCCTGTTCCTCGGCGGTGACGGATGCAAAATAAACGGCGTGCGGCGGACGAATCGCCGATTGCGCATAGGCGCGCGCCAGTTCCAGCAGAATGCCGCAGCCGGTCCCGTTATCGGCCGCGCCATTGTAAATGTTGTCGCCCTCGGCGTTGGGATCGATGCCCAGGTGATCGTAATGCGCCGTGTAAAGAACCGCCTGGTTTTCCGGGCTTGCGCCGGGCACATAGCCCACCACATTCGAGCTCACGTAGCGTCGCACGCGGCTCTCGATGTGCGCCTCGAACCTCACCGGGAGCTCCACTGCATGAAATCCGCGTTGTCCGGCGCGATCGATTGCCTGGTCGAGATCGCCCAGCCCGGCCAGCGTCAGCAGCCGTTGCGCTACATCGTGCTGAATCCAGGCCGCGGCGCGCAGCGTAGCCGTGGGATCGCCGACCAGGAAACTCTTCTCCGTCGTCTGCGAGTTCCGCACCACAGCCCAGCCATAACTCGCCAAATCGCTGCGATGGATGACCAGCACGCCCACCGCGCCGCGCCGCGCCGCTTCTTCATATTTGTAAGTCCACCGGCCGTAATAGGTGAGCGCCTTGCCCTTGAAGAAATTCGGGTCGTTCGACGGCGGCTCGTTCACAATCACCAGCGCCACCTTACCCTTCAAATCCACTCCGGCATAGTCGTTCCATTGGTACTCGGGCGCATCGATCCCGTAGCCCACAAACACAATCGGCGCATCGATATCGGCCGTTGCCTGTCCGGTTTCGTCCTTGGCCACAATCTCTGACCCATAGGTCAGATCCGCCGTCTCACCCGTCGCGCCGACAAACGAAAACTTGCTCTTATCTTCCACCGTGTGGACGGCATAGAGCGGAACGTGCTGGAAGAACGCGCCATCATCGCCGGCCGGCTTTAACCCCGCCAGCGCAAACTGCGTCGCCATGTACTCGGCGGCCAGCTCGCCTCCGCGCGTGCCGGGGCCGCGGCCTTCGAGCAAATCCAGGGAAAGAAAGCGCACGTGGGCGCGGATTTTCTCAGGATCGATGGACGCCGCCGCGGTGCGCGCGCCGGGGGGCAATCCGGCAATTTCCGGAACGAGGTCTGCCTCCTGTTGCAGGGCGCGCGCATGCGGCGCGGCCAGGGCGAAACAAACAACAAAAAACGCCAGCTTGCGGTGCATCGATTCTCCGGGATGATGAATTGATCCTGCCACGGGAATTTTTGAGCGGCGGAAATCCGCATTCAGGCTACGTCTTGTCGGGCCGCCGGGCAAGAGCGCCATCGAGCGGCGCCGGCAACAGATGCGCGCGCGCCAGCACCTTGCGCGTCAATCCGGTGAGGGCCGTCTGCGCCGCTTCGCCGAGCGAAACCCAGCGCCGCTCTCCGCCCACCATCGTTAAAGTCTCCACGTCCTCCTCGCTCACGCTGCACACCCGCACGTAGTAATTCACCTGCATGATGGCGTGGCGCACGGTCATCACCAACTCCCGCTCAGCAACCGCCGCCTCGCGCAGTGCGGGCAGTTCCCACATCCCCGGCATCACCGTCAGCTCCACTGGCCGGCGTTCCAGCAGCACCTCGGCGACGTCCTGCTTCGGGTCTCCATGGGCGGGCGAAAGGTTGCGTACGCACAGGGCGCGCGCAATTTCCCGGCTCAACATCCGCGGCCGGGGAGCCGTTTTGTGTTCGCCGCGCGTCGCGCAATCGGCCGTCAACGGACACGTCAAACACAATGGTTTGTGCGGCAGGCAAACGGTCGCCCCCAGTTCCATCAGCGCCTGGTTAAAATCGCCCGGCCGCAGGGGATCCAAAAGTTGCGCAGCCAAGGCGTCGATTTTGCGCTTGAGGGCCGCCCCGCCCTCACGGCCTTCCGCGTCCCAGCCCTCCATCCGGCAAAGCACCCGCTCCACGTTGCCGTCCACCACGGCGATGCGCTCACCATGGGCAATGCTGGCGATTGCGGCCGCCGTGTAGGCTCCAATGCCGGGAAGCACCCTGAGCTCTTCCGCGGTGGCGGGAAGATTGCCCTTGAGCCGGTCGGCCACAAACCGCGCCGCCTTGTGCAGCATGCGCGCGCGCCGGTAGTAGCCCAAACCGCTCCACATCGCCAGCACCTCCTGTTCGGGGGCAAGCGCCAGCGCCAACAGAGTCGGAAAGCGCTGCAAAAACGCTTTATAGCGCTCCACGACCACGGCCACGCGCGTCTGCTGGAGCATGATCTCCGAAACCCAGATGGCGTAAGGATCGCGGCTCCATCGCCACGGCAAATCGCGGCGGCACACCCCATACCAGTCAAGCAAGCGCTGGCGCAACGCGGCGATCTTGCCGAATTCCAGGTCTTCGGTGGTCATCGGATTATTCGGTGGTCATCGGATTAAAGGATGGCACTTTACAGGATTGCACGCCGCGGCGCGTTTGTGGTCCTTTGTCCGCCGCGGAGCTGCATGCTCGGCTGCTTCCCACTATGTGCCGCCCTGCACATTCGTGATATTGCGCCCGGCCCTGTGCGCTGGTAAATTACCCTCAATCCCAGCCTTCACGTGACCCCCTGCACGAATAGGTAGGAGTGCATCCGCACGCTCATAGCCCCGTGCGAAGCAATCTTCGCAGGCGCAGCGAGGAGTGTACGGTTTTTCCCGGATCCGCCGAAAGTTGGCTCGATCCATGCGTTGACCCTCTCACATTGATCGAATTCTGGAGACTAACTCGTGAAACTGGTGAAACTACCTTTCTATTGCCTGACGTTCCTCGTCGTTGCGTCTACTTCGCTAATAGCGCAAACCAACCTCTCTGCTTCAGACGCCGCTCCTGCTGACTCCTCTTCGTCCAGCGTGAACGGAGGCAGTCCCGCCATTCTTCCCAACCCGTCAAGCGCGCCCGCTCCTACCCTCAGGCCCTTTTCGCGCCTTGCCCTGGGCGGCGGCATCTCGCTCATGGGCGTCAATCTGCAGGCCGCGATCAACGCCAACCGCTACATGAACATCCGCGGCACGGGCAACTTCTTCAATTACTCCTTGAACAACATCAACGTCAGCGGCTTCAGTGTCAACGGCAAACTGAACCTCGCCACTGCGGGGGCCTCGGTCGATTATTATCCATTCCCGAATCACGGTTTCCGCGTCAGCCCCGGCCTTCTCCTGTACAACGGCAACGGCGCCAGCGCCACCATCGCTGCGTCAGGCGGAACCTCGTTCACCCTCAACGGCACGACTTATTACTCCTCCACGGCGAACCCGGTTACCGGAACCGGCAGCGTGAACCTGCACTCGCAAAATCCGGCCTTCACCATCACCACCGGTTGGGGCAACATGATCTCGCGACGTGGCGGCCGCTGGTCGTTTCCCTTCGAAGTGGGCGTGGCCATGGTTGGGGCCCCGTCGGTCAATCTTGCGCTCACTTCCGGACAGGTCTGCAGCAATCCGGAAGGGACCGCCAATTGCCAGAACGTGGTGGACTATGCTTCACTGAACTCCAATCTCCAGGCCCAAATCGCCAAATACACGAATGACCTGAACTCGTTTCGCGTCTATCCCGTTTTCTCCTTCGGCGTGGCGTATAACTTCGGCATCCGCGGCAGTGGAGCCGGGCAGATCGCCCACGCCAACCCCCCGGCGCAACCCTGAGCCTTGCACCGGTCTTCTCCGCATGGTTCTCGGCGTGGCGCAAACAACAAACCCCATCCCTGCCGCGGTCTTTTTCTGCGGCATGGATGGGGAACGTAGCCTTCCCTCTCTCAACGCTCGTAAGTGAACGTACCGCAGCGGTCCATCGAATTCTCCAGGGCATCGAGTGTGAACACGGGCGTGTTCGACCCGGAGAAAAACGCTACCTGCAGGGTGCGACCCTCCACATAGGTCGCCATCCACTGCGTGTCCTCGGTCCCGCAGAGCGTGTTGTGGTGCATGAATCGCCGCCCGGCCGGCACGTTCAGCCGGTAAAGATACCCGTTTCCGGGCGCGTTCACGTCCGCGGCAAAACCCGCGCCCACCTCGGCCGCCGTCAGTGTGCGAATCGGCGCAATCGGGAACGCGGCAAAGTCGATCGTGACCTTGTTATTTGCAATCGCGATATCGCCCGTAATGGCCGCGGCCGTGGAACTTGCCGCGCGCCAGTATCCCTTATCCTGCGCCCAACTCGCCAGCGAACAGGTCATCGCCAGGATCGCGGCCGCGCCCAGTAGTCGTATTCTTCCCATCCCTTGAGCATGGCATTCGTCCAAGCACTCGGGCAACCGGTGAGGTTCTCCCTGCGGGCCCGTTCGCCTCTCGCTGAACGCCTCAAGGCCGGCATTTTGCCTCTCGCCGGCCATGGTTATGTCCCGCATCCTACGGACCGTTCCCCCTAACGCTTTTCGCAAAGAGCTCCGGCCATTGGCAGATCGCCCCGCCCCGTCTCAATTTCGCACAAAAAGTGACATCCAACTGGGTGGGAGGCGTTTCGACTGCGGGCCAACTTCCTGAAAATGCTGTGCGACAATCCACATCAGACTGTCTTTATGCGATTTTACCGGTTTTGCGTGGTTTGCCTTCTTGAGACTGCCTTGGCCTGCGTTCTGGCCTGGGCGCAAGTGCAAGCCCCGCCAGCGGAGCTTCCCTCCCCAGCTCCCGTACCTTTGGTTCTGAGCGGCGGAACGATCATTGATGTCACCCAGTGGGGCGACTCCGCCAACGACCTGCAAAATGCGGTGGTGATCGTCGTCAATGGCCAAATTACCGCCGTGGGCCCCGCCAGCCAGATTCCCGTTCCCGAGGGTGCGCAGGTCATCGATTGCACGGGCAAGTTTCTCATCCCCGGCCTCATTGACGGCTTTGCCGGCATGAACTCCCAGGCCGAGGCCAACGCCAACCTCTACATGGGCGTCACCACCGTGGTGGCGCGCGCCGACGCCGAGCGCGGCTTCATCGATTTCGGCGCCCACCCCAGTCCGCAAATCTACCCCATCGACTCCATCGGCGTCACGGATAACTGGAGCCTGCTGGCTCGCCACCCAGGTTGGGTCGGCAAGCTGCGCGCTGGGGCGCAACCGGTCGAGCTCAGCCCGCAAGACACCGCCATCCAGATGGTGGACTCCGCCAAACTGGGCACGCGTGTCCTCTTTCTTGGCCCCACCGTTACCGCCGCCAACGCCCAGTGGATCATCGAGCACGCCCGCGAAATGCACCTGATCACCTACGGCGAATTTGTGGCCACGCCCTACCACGTCGCCGTGCAGGCGGGCGTCGACGCGCTGCTCCATATGGACCACTACATCCTCGGCGTCCTGCCCACCGAGCTGCAAACCCCGCTCGTGAGCGACCCGGAGGGCCCGGCCGCGGTCACGGCCTTCGATTATTCCCAGCACGTCCCTCCCACCGACACGCGCCTGCGCGACTACGCGCATTTTCTCGCCGCCAATCACACCGCACTGATCCCCACCTTCAGCCTCGATTACGTCGAACTGCCCGATCATCGCAACCTGTGGAAAGAACCCGCCGCGGCGCTGCTCGATGCGCGGCGCATGTACCACGCCACCGACCCGGCCACCGGCGAGATGGACTATCCCCTCCCCTCCTGGGCGCGCCACATCCCCGGCGCCGCGCAGCGATGGCTCGAGACCGACCAGCAAAAGAAGGCCGATCAGGCGGCCATGCGCCTGTGGCGCATCAACGAGACCATCTTCTCCGCGTTTCCCCACTACCTCGCCGGCTCCGGCGCCGACGCCATGGGCACGATGCCCGGCATCTCGCTGCATACCGAGTTGGAGCTGTTGGTGCGCATGGGGCTCTCTGCCCGCGAGGCTTTGGCCGCCGCCACCAATAATTACGCGCTCCAGTTCGGCTGGAACGACATCGGTCAAATCGCGCCCGGCCGCCGCGCCGACATCCTGGTGGTCGATGGCGACCCGACCGTCGACATCTGGAACGCGCGCCGCATTTCTACGCTGATCCTCGACGGCGACGTGATCGACCGTCCCAGCCTGCTGAAACTGGCCAACAACGCCCATCCCTGACCGCGCGCCTTGACGCATTCTGTAGAGTGAATGCAGCAGGCGTCTTCGCGCGCCGCATCGTCTTTGTCGACATCATCCCAACCCGTTCAGCCCGCCGAACTGCTCCACTCCGTCTTCGGCTTCGCCAGCTTTCGCGCCAACCAGGAACAAGTCTGCCGCACCGCCATTTCCGGCCGTGACCTCTTACTGGTCATGCCCACCGGTGCAGGCAAATCGCTCTGCTACCAGTTGCCGGCCCTGGCGCGCGGCGGCACGGCGCTGGTCATCTCGCCCCTCATCTCCCTCATGGAAGACCAGGCGGCCAAGCTCGCTGCCTTAGGCCTGCGCGTGGCGCGCATTCACTCCGGCCTCGCGCGCGCGGCGGCCCGCCAGGCCTGTGTCGAGTATCTGCAGGGCGCGTTGCAATTTTTATTCATCGCTCCCGAGCGCCTGCGCGTGCCCGGCTTTCCTGAGATGCTGGCCAAGCGCAAACTGGCCCTCATCGCCATCGACGAAGCCCACTGCATCTCGCATTGGGGCCACGATTTTCGTCCCGATTACCGCATGTTGGGCCAGCACCTGCCCGCGTTGCGCGGCGCTCCCGATCCCGCGCCCGTTCTGGCCATGACCGCCACTGCCACACCCACCGTCCAGGCCGATATCCTGGCTCAGCTCGGCATGATCGCGCCGGCCAAATTCATTCACGGCTTCCGGCGCGAGAACCTCGCCATTGAAGTGGTGGAAATTCCGCAGCCGGATCGCGCCCCCGCCATCTTCCGGCTCCTCATCAAGTTGTCGCACCGTCCGGCCATTGTCTATGCCCCTTCCCGCAAGCAATCCGAGCAGCTCGCCGCGGAGCTTTCCCGCGCCATTCCCGCCGCTGCCTACCACGCCGGCCTCGACGCCGAAACGCGCGAGCGTGTGCAGAGAGCGTTTCAAGCCGGCGAGCTCGAAGTGGTTGTCGCCACCATCGCCTTCGGCATGGGCATCGATAAGGCCAACATCCGCACTGTCATTCACGCCGGCCTGTCCGCCACCCTCGAGGGCTATTACCAGGAGATCGGCCGCGCCGGCCGCGATGGCGCCCTCAGCCGCACTTTCCTCATGCACTCCTACGCCGACCAGCGCACCCACGATTTCTTCCTCAACCGCGACTACCCTCCTGTTGAATCATTGAGCCATGTCTTTGAGGCGCTGACCGGCGATCCGCAAAATGTGGACAAATTGCGCGCCGCCTCGAACCTCGGCGAAGAGGAGTTCGACAAGGCGCTTGAGAAGCTCGAAATCCACGGCGGCGCGCGCGTCGATTTCGACGGCAGCGTTACGCGTGGCGCCCCGGGATGGAAAAAGACCTATGCGATTCAAGCGCGGCACCGCGCCGAGCAGTTCGAAAAAGTCCTGCGCTACACCGTCTCCAGCGAGTGCCGCGTGGCGGCGCTGGTGCGCCATTTCGGCGATCTCGAAGACGCCAACCGCCCCTGCGGCAAGTGCGACATTTGCGACCCCGCCGGCGCCGTGCTGCGCCAATTCCGCAGAGCCACTGCCCTCGAGCGCGAGATCGTTCAATCCATCGTCGATGAGCTGCGACCCGTCGACTACAAGGCCGCAGGCGCGCTGCAACGCAATCTCGATCTGGTCGGCCGTCTCAGCCGCAGCGACTTCGATGCCCTGCTCGACGCCATGGCGCGCGCGGCTTTGATCGAAATCGAGCAAGCCGAGTACGAGAAAAACGGCGAGGTCATTCCCTTTCGCAAAGTGCGTCTCACCGCGCGCGGCCTCGAAGTCCGACCGGCCACGCCTCTGCCGCTCCTCATCGGCGACGGCGTGGCCGACGAGTTTGGCGGCCGGTCCGATCCACCGATGCGCTCAAAAAAGCCCAAACTGACCCGACCCAAGCTCGTTCATGAGGACCCGAAGCCGGCCAAGACGCCGGCGCCTCGACCCGAATTCCGCCCGCCCACGCCGGAGGAGCAGGCATTCACACAGAGCATCGAAGCCAAGCTGCGCGACTGGCGGGCCACAGAAGCCAAGCGGCTCGGCGTCCCCGCCTACATGGTGCTCCACGACCGAGCCTTGGCTGCCGTCGCCCAAACCCGGCCCGCCAGCCCGCAACAGCTATCGCAAATTCCGGGCATCGGCCCTGCCCAAGCCGAGCGCTTCGGCGAAATCATTTTGGCGTTCTGCCGCAGTCCAAATTGATCTTGACGTGAAAGACTATGGATGCCCTGAGGCAAAACCAAAGATACTGAATCCCGCCAACCTCCGTGACCGGTCAACGCTCCTTGGGGATCGCTTCGACCCGAAGGCTTGGCGCCGAGATAGAGACCTTCTCTGGCTTCCGTTATAAGTTCTACGCCACCCGCTCAATCACCACCGACTCCAGCACCACCGCCTGGTGCGGCTTATCCTGCGCGCCACGCGGAACTTTGGAAATTTTGACCACAGTCTCCTGGCCCTCCACCACTTCGCCGAAAATGGTGTGCTTGCCCGTCAGCCACGGCGTCGGCGCCACGGTGATAAAAAACTGGCTGCCGTTGGTATTCGGGCCTGCATTGGCCATGGCCAGTTTGCCGGGCTTGTCAAACTTGTGCGGCGAGCCTTTGGTCTCGTCCTCGAAGCGATAGCCGGGCCCGCCCATTCCCGTGCCCGCCGGGTCGCCGCCCTGGATCATGAAATCCGGAATCACGCGATGGAAAATGGTTCCGTCGTACAGCTTGTTCGACGATTTCGCCCGCGTCACCGGGTGCGTCCACTCGCGTGAGCCCTCCGCCAACTCGATGAAATTCTTCACCGTAACCGGCGCGTCGGCCTCGAAGAGGCGAATCGTCACATTGCCTTCGCTGGTATCGAAAACAGCGTACGTTCCTGGGGTAAGCGGCATTTGAACTCCTAATTGAAGGGTGTGGAAACACGGGCGATCCGGGGAAAGCCGATTCCGTCCGCGCCCGATTTGTGCGGCCCGTGTTTATGGTTGAGATGCAGGCGCCGGTGGCGGCGCAGCCTCGGGTTCGCCCGGCAAGAGCGGCGGCATCGGCTGGCCCTCCGCCACAATCCGCACCTTTTCGAGCACCACCGGCGACAGCGGCTTGTCTTCCGCGTCCCGCGGAACCCGCGCAATCGCCTTCACCACCGCAACGCTCGCATCGTCGCACTGGCCGAAAAGCGTGTAATGCTGGTCGAGCGACGGGTACGCCGTCTCCGTAATGAAAAACTGGCTCCCGTTCGTATTCGGTCCGGAGTTAGCCATCGCCAGCCGCCCCGCCCGGTCGAAGTTCAGGTCCGGATTGAGTTCGTCGTCGAAAGCGTAGCCGGGATCGCCCATGCCCGTCCCGGTCCGGTCGCCGCCCTGGATCATGAACTCGGGAATCACGCGGTGAAAAATCGTCCCGTCGTAAAAGGGCTTACGATGCTCCACCTGCTTGGTCACCGGATCGGTCCAGTCCTTTGTCCCCTTCGCCAGTCCGATAAAATTCGCCACTGCTATCGGAGCCTGCTTCTGGTAAAACTGGCAGGTCATCCGCCCCATCGAAGTATCAAGTACGGCGTACGGTCCGCTGGGAACAACGGAGGCCTCCGGCGTCGCCGTCGGCGCGTCGGGAAGCTGATCGCCCGCGGCTGAACCTGCCGGGCTCGCTGTCTGCGCCTCCTGCGTCTGCGGATGGACAAACGCAAAAACGGCGATGGCCGCAACGCAGGCCGCCGCCACGCCGGAATACAAAAGAATGCGTTTCGGGCTCATTGATTCGAGGGTAAATCACGCGGCCCGGCTCAGGCCAGCCGGCGCCGCGCGCCGCGTGTATCGTGAATGCATGGAGACCTTGCGCCCGCGTCCCCTCCGCACCTCGCTCGCGGCTTGCCTTTTCACCTTCCTTTGCCTCTCCATTCCCGCTCCCCGCGTCGCCGCCCAAGCCGATCAGCCCGCACCCGCCGCCAACAAACCTGCCCCGAACCAGCCTGAAGCCGGGAAAAATCAGTTGCCTCCGCTGCCGCCCGAGAAGAGCGCCCAGCAGTCTATGGTGCTCAACGGCAAAACCCTGCATTACACCGTCACTGTCGGCCCCTGGCCCGTGCGCGACAAAGACGGCAAACAGACCGGCGAGGTCGTGGTCACCTCCTACACCATGTCCGGGCCCAACCGCCCCGTCACCTTCGCCTTCAACGGCGGTCCCGGCGCCTCCAGCGTCTATCTCAACTTCGGAGCCATCGGCCCCAAGCATTTGCCATTCGGCAACCAGGGCGACAGCCCTTCCGAGCCGTCCGACTTTACCGACAATCAGGGCACATGGCTCGACTTCACGGACCTCGTCTTCATCGATCCCATCGGCACTGGCTTCAGCCGCTCCCTGGTTCCCGACGAGCAGACCAAAAAGCTCTTTTACACGACCGTCCCCGACATCGAGTATCTTTCCCGCATCGTCTACGACTGGCTGGTCAAGAACGACCGCCTCGACTCGCGCAAGTACCTCGTCGGCGAAAGTTACGGCGGCTTTCGCGGCCCCCGCATCACCTACTATCTCCAGTCGCAGGTCGGCGTCGCCATGAGCGGCGTGGTCCTCGTCTCACCCTACCTCAACCCCACCATCGAGCAGTACGGCGACATCTCGCCCTTGCCCTGGATGATGACCTTGCCCTCGATCGCCGCCGCCCATCTTGAGCGCGAACACCAACTCACCCCGCAAGCCATGGCCGACGTCATCGCGTACACCGAAGGCGACTACGCCACCGCCCTCATCAAGGGCCACTCCGATCCCGCCGCCACTGACGCCATGATTCAGCGCGTCACCCAGATGACCGGCCTCGATCCCACTTTCGTCAAGGAGTCCGGCGGCCGTCTCGACACCCAGGCCTACGTTCGCGAAGTCCATCGCGAACAGGGTAAAATCGGCTCCGTCTACGACTCGAACGTCACGTCCTTCGATCCCTTTCCATACGCGCCTCAGCAGCGCGCCAACGATCCCCTGCTGGCCAGCATCGTGGCCCCACTTACCACCGCCATGGTCAACTTCCTTACCAACACCATCGGCTGGAAAGTCGACGCCCGCTACAATGCGCTTTCCTATACAGTCAACGAGCAATGGGACGGCGGCGCCGCTCTGCGCGAAGGCTCGGTGACGCAACTTCGCCAGGCTGTGGCTGCCGATCCCAAGCTGCGTGTCCTCATCGCCCACGGCTGGGACGATCTATCCTGCCCCTTCATGGGTTCCATCCTTACCGTGAATGGGATGCCCCTCATGGGCGATCCCACCCGCGTTGCCGTCCACGAGTTTCCCGGCGGCCACATGTTCTACACCCGCGAGTCCAGCCGCGTCGCATTTCACAACGACGTGATGGAGATGTTCAGCAAACACTGATGCGTTCGCGCCGCTTCTACCTGGACCTCATGCCCACTCACACCCGCACCGTGGCGCGCCCCACGGCCTGCTCGGCTGGCGCCAGCGCCAGCAACACAGCTCCAATCACGGCCAGGAGCACCACGCCAATCAGCTCCACACGCCCGATCATCCTCAACCACGCCTGCACGCCCATTACCCCGGCGTGCGCCAAGCTGGACCAGGCTGTAAAGGCGATCAGGCTGCGATGCGCCGCCGGGTCGCGGACGGCCAGCAGCAGAAACACCCCAAGCGTCACGTAGAGACTCATCATCATTGCCAGCGCCGGGTCACGCCGCATCTGCATCACCCCGGGATAAGCCGTCGCCACAAAGAGCAGGCCCACCACACCCAGCACGATCTTTAACGCCAGGTTGCGATTCACACTCACCGCCTTCGATGCGGCAATCCTCCCGCATAAGGTCTGAAGTTTGCATCACGCCCGGCAGCTGGTCGGTTCATTCCCAGGCGTCGGACACCCTCGGCAGAGGCCGGTTCGCTACTTCGCGGCCACCGGCTTGTACCCTGTGTTTGCAGCCATCTTGAGCGCCGCCATGCCCTCTTCGAGGCTGAGCAGCGGCGTCGTCTTTTGCGACTTCACCGAGCCGCCGGCGCCCACCGCCAGCGCCATGGCGGCGGCGCTTACGTTATCCGGCATCTCGCTGATGCACACCACGTCGTATTCGCCGAACGAGAGCCAGGCCCCGATGAGCTTGCCGCCAAGCTTCTCGATCGGCTTCCGAATTGCCTCGCTGCGGTTTTGCGGCTTGGCGATCAGAGCCGCCAACGCTGCGCTGCCGTAAGCCACCTGGGTTAGATAAATCGCCATGGGGATCTCCGTTCAAGGGAGGTATGTTGCCTACGGGAAAACGGAGCCAGTATACACGCATTCTCTCCCTTCGCAACAAGGTCAAGTTCCGGCCTGCGCATCCTTGCCCTGTTCGCCCCGGCCCGTGACAAAGCGCCTGTCCACGCCCCTCCCGGCGCACTTAATCCTTACTTCTCGCCCAACTGCTTCTCTGCGAATTGCAAAAAGTAGGGCCAGTTCGGCGCCGGCGTGTGTCCATACTGGTGTTGCCGGAACCCGATCCGTCCCGAGTCGATCAGCGTTCCCATGGGCGGAAACACCGTTGTCCCCAATCCCTCGAACCCCAAAACCTTCCACGCCGGGCTTGCCGCTGCGGCCGCCATAAACATTCCCTGCGCATCCTGCCACGCGTCCCCCGGCGCATACTCGGGATCGGTAATCAGCGCCCCGCCGCTGATAAACAACGGCCGCGGCGCAACCAGCGCGATGAATTCATGGCTGTCCACCGGCATCTCGTTCGCTGAGTGCCCCACCGCCCCATAGCGCAAAAAGTTTCCCGCAAACCAGTGGAACTCCGACACCCCGCACAGGTTCCCGATCTGCTCTCCGTAATTGCGCCGGAACAGATCCGCGCCGCCCGCTCCCGAAGACGAGATGTAGCCAATCGCAAATCGCGGATCGTCCGCCATCGCCACCAGCGCCGCTTTGCCTCCGCGCGAGTGACCCATTACGCCCACTTTGCTCCCGTCCACATCCGGATCGGTCTGCAAATAATCCAGAATCCGGCTGTCTCCCCACGCCCACGCCCGCAACACGCCCCAGTCGTCCAGCGAGCGCGGCTGTCCGTGATTCACCAGCCCAATAATCCCCTTGTCCAGTCCCGCCCCGTTATCCGCCTGCACCTCGGTCGAGGTGCGCCCCACAAATCCCCATCCGGCTTCGAGCAGCAGCTTCGCCGCATCCGGCGGATTCTCCGGCATCGCGATCCGGTGCGCCGCCTGTCCCGGCCGCGGCGCCGGGAAATGGAAGGGATGCAGCGTTGCCCCGCCGATGATCACCGGCGCCTTCTTTCCCCGCGTGCTCGCCGGCGTCACCACATCGGCATGAATATCCACCGTTATCGCCGGATCACTCGAATTATCCACGTGCCCGGTAATGTGTTTGACAATCGCCGGCACGCCCGCCACCGCCATCTCTTCAAGGCCGTCCACTTTCCACGTCACCGCGGGAATGTGCGCGGGATACTTGCCGTAAACATCCTCGTCAAACTGCGCTTCGATCTCTTTCCGCCGTTCGGCCCACTCCGCCGGCGTCTTCACTTTCCGCCCGTCGTTCATCACCAGCAGCGCCGGCAATTTCGGATGCGGGTTGGCTTTCGCTTCGTCGTAATTCGCGTTGCCCGGCTTGCCGATGTCATAGGCCGTCGCCGGTGGCTGCATCGCCGTAATCCCCAGCAGCTTCAGCTCGCGATCGCGCTCTGCTGCGGATGCGGCCGTAATCGCCGCACGTTCCGCGGGCGTCGGCATGCGAAATTCCGTTGTCTGCGCCGATGCTCGCTCCGCGGCCTTCGCGGGCGCCGCTTTCGTCCCGCATCCCTTCACGCCGATCGCGAGCGTCGCCGCGCCCGCCGCCATAAGCGACATGCCAATCAGATAAGAGCTTGTTCGAAATATCATTGACGACCCTTTCTATGAGCGAATCCCTTCACCAGCCCCGATGCGGCCTTTTCCAATGTCAATACTTTAACCGCGCACTTCTATTTCGAGCCGTGCGTCTCATCCTCGCGGCAAATCTGTCTTCCCTGCAAAGAGAGCAGGCCGCGAATCCTCGCCATCAGAAACCTGGCCTTGGCCGCCCGAGGAACTGATCGGCATTGTTGATTTCTTGATTTCCCGTTCGCCGCCCCTTCGTGTCGCGAGAGCCCGGCTTAGGCGGCTGTAGGCGCGGGATGATACCGCCGGAAGGCCGCCACGGTGAGCGCGACAAACAAGATCAGTGTGGCAAGCTGCGCAATTTTGAAAGGTCCCTCGGACTGAGTCGGGGCAAGGGCCCTGAGCGCCGGCACTTTTTCAAACGACTGCACGATGAATACAAACACATTGAAGTAGAGAGCGAGGACCGCGGAGATGATGTAGGTTCCGCGCCAGGCGCCGGCCATGTGGCCCGCATAGCGCGCCAACGCAGCCACGGCCAGCGCGATCATTGACAGTATGCCGACGACGATGCCCGGGGTGATTCCCTTGAACGGGAAGAGAAATCCCGTGAGGCTGGTCAACGCGGTCAGCACCAGGAACAGCCCGTTGAGAAGAGGAAATCGTCGCGACGCCAGCAGGCCGAAGAGGGCGATGAACCCGGCCGCGATGGCGACCAGGCTGATGGCGACATGCAGGGTGGTGAAGGTGGCAATCGTCATTCCCAGAATCATGGTGCATCTCCTTTCTCGCGGCAAAGTCGCGGTTTGATGATTGACCGGTCAACGCCGCCGCGAAGCCCAGGTGTCTCGCACGGCGGCATTCTCGTTGAAGCAACTTTCTCCCACCAGAAGGAGTTCGCTCCCAAAGCAGTTCCATGCGGGGAAGTCGTTGGGAGCGTCCCTCTGAGCTACTTCACGCTGGCTGGAGGAATAAGGCCGTTCATTCTCAGGTACTCCACAATTTGGCCGTAATGATCATTGGCATGGGCAATGCCAAATGCCGCAAGAGTCGCCCGCGTCTGGAAGCCCGGTTCCGGCGATTTGATCACTTCAAACGCATTGGCTGCCGTGAGAGTCGCAATTGCTTTATGGGCGAATTTGAACGATCCTGCCAGCGCCGCGACAACGTCATCCTTTTTCGTGAGCTTGTCAATCCCGTTTACATCCACGTCGGGTTTCAAGCCGCTGACGATGCTGTAGAAAAAGTAATTCGCTTCGGCCACGTGGGTCGCCTCCTGGGCGAAGGTCCGCACGCCCTGGAATTCTGTGTTCTGCGCTGAAACAAAGATGCCGGAGCTCGGCGCGAACGAGAACTTTTCCGCCGGCATCGCCTTCACCGCCCCCATCATCTCCCATTCGATCAACTTGAGTTGGGAATCGAACGCCTGGGCCGGCGTCACGATGGTTCCGACGGCGGGCTGCATCCCCTTGTCGGCCGATCCCATCTGCGCTGAAACGGCGAGCGACCCGATTCCCAGCACTGCACCGATGGCCAAGATTCGTATGCGCATAGACCTCCTTCAACACTTTGGAAAAACGCATCCAGATTAACAGAATGAAATGAGCGTGCCGCAAATTCCCGGGAGAAGTTCGCGCAACAAGAGTAAGACGTCAGCTCGGCTCGCCCCCCCGTGCAGCATTCGTGTGCTCCCCGCACCCCCGCCAACGGAGAGACGACATGCACGCCGGTCTCCGGCCGGGATGGTGGTGCATTTCCCCTCCGGCCATCCGTGGCAGGAGCACCTTCGATGGAGCGACAGCCAGGCTTTGAACGGTCGGCGCGCGGTCACTGCGTCACGCCGTCACCCGTCCAATGGCGACCACAAAGTAGGTCGCGGGCGTGTCGCCCACATTCTTTAATCCGTGCAGCACGTTCGACGCGGCAAACGCCACCCCGCCCGGTCCCACCCGCTCCGGCTTCCCGTTATTCAAGAACTCCAGATTCCCTTCTCGAATCAAAAGAAGCTCCGAGTTTCGGTGCCGGTGCGGCGGATGCGGCATCTTTCCCGGCGGCAGCATGGATTCGTGCACCTCAACGGTTTCTCCTGTCGCCAGAACCCCCGCCATCACCTTGCGCATCGTCCCACCATTCTCCAAATGACTCCCCGGGAGCTGATCGTATCCAAAAACTTCGGACTGCGCGAGCACCGGTTCGCTCTCCGCGCCACCCGCGCCCTCGCCCTCCGCCTCCAACTTCAAGCCGCCCAGCACGGCCAGTGACGAAAGAGCCATACACATTTCGCGACGATTCATCTTGTTCCCCTGCCTCCTTCCCGTCAGTCAAACACCACCGTTTTGTTTCCGTCACAGAGAATGCGCTGGTCCAGCCGCCAGCGCACCGCGCGCGAAAGCACCATCCGTTCCAGGTCGCGCCCCCGCGCCACCAGATCTTCCACCTGATCGCGGTGCGAGATACGCGCCAACCCGCGCCACCAGCCCCTTACGGTCAGGACAGTCGATGAGAAGAACAGCCGTATCCGTCATCCATGATCCAGATTAAGCCACGCGGCGCGGCGAAAGACCCTTTGCTGGACGCGCCAATTGACCGTCCATCGGCTATCATTGCGGTGATCCATCTGGGCGCCATCTGCAAACGGGGGATCGCTCGATGTGAGCCGCTATGTCGCGCCTGAATCCACACGTCGTTTTGCTCACCCTCATCGCCACCTTGGGCGGATTGCTTTTCGGATACGACACGGCCGTCATCAACGGTGCGGTCGACAGTCTCAAGGCCTATTTCATTGATCCGCGTTTTACGAACCTCGCCAACCCCGCCCAGGCCAACGCCGCCAATTCCCTCCTTGGCTTTGTGGTTTCGAGCGCGCTCATCGGCTGCATCCTCGGCGGGCTGATCGGCGGCTGGGTCAGCACCCGCATCGGCCGCAAGCGCGGATTGATCGTCGCCGCCGTGCTCTTCCTCGTTTCCGCACTGGGCGCCTCCGCGCCGGAGTTTCCTTTTGCCCCCATCGGCCACGGCGGCCCGGCTTACATGGCGAATTTCGTCGCGTATCGCATCCTTGGCGGCATCGGCGTGGGTTTGGCCTCCATGCTGTCGCCGATGTACATCGCCGAAATCGCCCCGGCCAGGGTGCGGGGAAACCTGGTGGCGTGGAATCAGTTCGCCATCATCTTCGGCATGTTGGTGATTTACTTTGTCAACTTCGGAATCTCCAAAGCCGGCAGCGGCGATATCTGGCTCAATTCCATCGGTTGGCGCTACATGTTCCTTTCCGGCGCCATTCCGGCAACCCTTTTTCTCGTCCTCCTGTTCTTCGTGCCTGAAACCCCGCGCTTGCTCATGCTCAAGGGCAACGAGAGCGGCGCGCGCGCGGTGCTGGCCAAGCTGGTCACCCGCGAGGAAGGCGAAAGCGAAATCTCCGATATCCGCGCCTCGCTGAGCGAGCATCACTCCGGCAAGTTATTTTCCTTCGGGGTGCTTCTGGTCTTCATCGGCGTCATGCTCTCGGTCTTCCAGCAATTCGTCGGCATCAACGTGGTGCTCTATTACGCCACCGACATCTTCAAGGGCATGGGCCTCACCACGAATGTCTCGTTGTTCCAGACCATCATCGTCGGGGCCGTCAACCTGACGTTCACCGTGGTCGCCATTTTCACCGTCGATCGATTCGGCCGCCGGCCGCTCCAGATCATCGGCGCGCTGATCATGGCGGCGAGCATGATTTCCCTGGGCACGGACTTCTGGCTCGGCGGCAGGGGCGTGGCCGCGCTCGTTTGCATGCTCGTCTATACCGCCGGTTTCGCCGTTTCCTGGGGGCCGGTCACCTGGGTGCTTTTGAGCGAGATTTTCCCCAACCAGATTCGCGGTAAAGCCATGGCCATAGCGGTAGCCGCGCAGTGGATCGCCAATTACCTCGTCAGTTGGACCTTCCCCATCCTCGATAACAATCCCTATCTCGTCGACCATTTCAAGCATGGCTTTGCCTATTGGATTTACGGCGCCATGGGCATTCTCGCCGCCTTGTTTATGTGGAGAATGGCGCCGGAAACCAAAGGCCGTTCGCTCGAACAGATGGAAACCATATGGCTGGCGACGAGCAAACAATCAGCGTGAATTCAGTCACACGCAGCCTCCTTCTATACTGAACTCACCATGCGTTCCCCGAGTGCAACTCCTGTCCGCACCCGCTCGCAGGCCCTCCAGGAGCGCGCCGAGCGGCTCTTTCCCGGCGGGGTCAATTCGCCCGTGCGCGCTTTTCGCGCCGTAGGTGGCGCGCCGCCCTTTGTCGAACGCGCCGAGGGTGCATTCCTGTTCGACGCCGAGGGCAACCGCTACATCGACTACTTCGGCTCCTGGGGCCCCATGATCCTGGGCCACGCCTTTCCTCCGGTCGTGGAGGCCATCGAGCGCGCCGCGCGCAATTCGCCCAGCTTTGGCGCTTCGACAGCCGCCGAAGCCGATCTCGCCGAGCGCATCTCCGCTTGCTATCCCGCCATCGAGAAAATGCGCTTCGTCAGCTCCGGAACCGAGGCCACCATGTCCGCCATCCGGCTGGCGCGCGCGGCCACCGGCCGCAAAATCATCGTCAAATTCGAGGGCTGCTACCACGGCCACGCCGACGGTCTGCTGGTGAAAGCCGGCTCCGGCGTGGCGACCTTCGGCATACCCGGCTCGGCCGGCGTGCCCGAGGAGATCGCCCGCCTCACCCTTGCCTTGCCCTACAACGACCTGGACCCGGTAGAAGCCGCCTTCGCCGCCTACCCCGATTCCATCGCCGCCGTGATCCTCGAGCCCATCGTCGGCAACGCCGGGTGCATTTTACCCGCCGAAGGCTTCTTATCCGGCCTGCGCGCTCTCACCCGCCGCCGCGGCGCCCTTCTCATTGTGGATGAGGTCATGACTGGCTTCCGCGTTGCCCTGGGCGGCGCCTGCGAGCTCTACGCGCTCGACCCCGATCTCGTCACCCTGGGCAAAATCATCGGCGGCGGCCTGCCTGTGGGCCTCTTTGGCGGCCGGCGCGCCCTCATGGATCGGCTCGCGCCCCTCGGCCCCGTCTATCAGGCTGGAACTCTCAGCGGCAATCCGCTGGCCATGGCCGCGGGCTTTGCCACCATCGGCTATTTACAGGAACACGCCGAGGAAGTGTACGCGCGGCTTGAATCCACGTCGAAAGCCGTCGCCGAAGGCGTAGCGCGCGAGGCCGCCCGCGCCGGCGTCGCCCTCACCCTCAACCGCGCCGGCTCCATGTGGACCTGGTTCTTCACCGCCGGCCCGGTGACGAATTACGCGGACGCGGCGCGGTCTGACACCGCCGCCTTCGGCCGTTTTCATTGCGCCATGCTCGAGCAAGGCGTGTGGCTGCCGCCCTCGCAGTTTGAAGCCGCCTTCCTCAGCGCCGCCCACGGCGACGCCGAAGTCCAAGCCACCCTTGCCGCCGCCCGCAGCGCATCTTCCGCCGCTTCCTGACCATTGTCGGGCGCCTTATTGCCCGCCGCTCAGGATGGACCCCACGATCCCGCCCAACAGACCCCCGCCCACACCGGCCGCCGCGGTCTGCGGGACCTCGCCCTGAGGCAAATATTCGCTGATCTGATGCGCCAGCCGCGAAATGGGCAGCGTCTGTAACCACACTGAGCCCGGCCCTACGAGCTCGGCCAGAAACAGCCCATCGCCGCCGAAGATCATGTTTTTAATGCCCGGAACCATGGTGATCTGAAACCCGACCGACGATTGGAACGCGCCCACGTGTCCGGGATGCACGCGCAACACCTCGCCCGGCGCCAGGTTCTTCGCGATCAGCTCGCCCGAAAGCTCCAGCCAGGCCGTCCCCACGCCGCTCACCCTCTGCAGCAGAAAACCATCGCCCCCGAACACGCCCGCGCCCAGCGACTGCTGAAAACCCACGCTGATGGCCACCTGGGCCGTGGCGCATAAAAACCCGTGCCGATGAACCAGGTAATCCGGGCCTTGGCCCAGCTCCACAGGCACAATGTGCCCCGGAACCTTGGTGGCGAACGACACCGTCCCCGGATACTGCATGGCGCGGTATTCGGTCATGAAAATACTGCCTCCGCCGGCGACCCGCTTCAGTACCCCGAACAGCCCGCCGCCCCCGCCCATCTGGGTGTGGGTCATCATCTGAATCGAGCCCGTCATCCACGAGAGCTCGCCGCTCTCTGAAAACACGCTTTCGTTGGGGTCCAGATCGACTTCGAGCACCGGCATCGTGGTGCCCTGTATCCGCGCCTGCATCTTCAACGTCCTCCTCACGAGCAGTGTAGCGAACCAGGGGGGCGGCGATCGCCGCTCGCCGCACCCGCTCTGCGCGACCGGCAAGCCCGCACGAGTTCATCTGTTTTCTAAAAAGCGCCAGCGGATGCTCTCTCGAAAGCCCTAGAGGAAGAAAAAACGGCCGCTCTTTCGATACTGATTGGAGCGGCCGGCGAGGTTTTCGAATCCAGGAATCTGGCGCTTCTGCTTATTTCTTGTTTTCCAATGTCACGTTGTGGGCTTGCGCCACTTTCTCGAGGATCTGGTAGTGCTGCGTGAGCACAGGCAAATCCGCCTTGGCCACCTGCTGCAGACCGGCGCCCTGGGCTCCGTCGGCCTCGGATTTGAACTGCTTCAGATCGTGCTGCTGTTCCTTCGCCATCTCCTGGATGTAAGCCGTGTCGAAATCGGCGCCTGACAGCGCCTGCAGCTTATCAATCTGTTTCTTCTCTTTCTTCGACGGGCCTTTGGGCGCGCTCGCGTTCAGTTGCTTCACGGCTGGCATCAGTTGGTCGTTTAGCGCAGTGTGCACCTTCACCATCTGCTGTCCGAACTGTTTCACGTCGGGACTGGTCGACTTCTGCTGCGCCAACTGGCTCATCGCCACCTGCGCATCGTTGTCCTGCATAGTGTCCTGCAGAAAGGCCTGGTCGGCGTATGACGTCTGATTCGTCGAACCGGTGGTTGGCATGCCCGGGGAACCGGGACCGCCAGGTTGGCCGGGCATCGGCTGCTGGGGCTGCTGCTGCTGCTGCTGCATCCCTCCTCCTCCCGGCTGTTGGGAAACAGCGGCCGCGCCTGCCCAGAAGGCAGCCGCCGCAATCAGCAAAATCGCTCTTCTTGTTCGCCTTGCGTTCATTCGACTTTCCTCCTTTCTCTGGCAAGAAAGTGGAATCGGAGCGGAAAAATCCACTCCCGGGCGAACTGGTCCCGAACCGGGCTCCAGCCCGTCAGGTTGGTTTCGATGCTTTTCGCCTCGTCGCGAGTTGCCCCCGGCGACCCCCGCGCGGTCGCGCGCCGCGGCCTTTGCAGCCTGCCGAAGTGCTATGCCTGGAATTACTTAGCCGCCTCAGAGCGTGGCGCCTCTACTCCAGCGCGCGCAGCCCCGGATACAGTTTGCGCCAGCGGGAATAACCGGCTTGATAGGCGGCCACATCCCCGGGATCGGGCTCGATCCGCTCCGCGACCTTGAGGGCCTGCGCACACGCCTGGTCCAGATCCTCCCAGTGCCCCGCGCCCACCCCGGCCAGCAAGGCGCATCCGAAGGCGCCACCCTCCTCGGCCGTAAGCACCTCGACCGCATGCGCATAAATCCCCGCCTGGATGCACCGCCAAAGCGTCCCGCGCGCCCCGCCGCCCCCCAGCCGGATGCCGCTCACCGGAATCGCCAGCTCGCGGAAGAGCTCGAAGGTGTCTTCGAGCGAATATGCCACCCCCTCCAGCACGGATCGAACAAAATGCGCCGAAGTGTGTTGCGCGCCGATGCCCGCAAAGGCGGCGCGCACTTCAGGATCGAGGTGCGGCGTGCGCTCGCCGAGCAGATACGGGGCCCACAGCAGGCCATCGCAGCCGGGCTGGATCCCCGCCGCCGCCTGGTTGAGCGCTTCGTAGCTCTGCCCGCCAAAGAACGTTTCCTTGAGCCAGCTCAGGCTCAGGCCCGCGCTCTGCGTCACGCCCATCACATGCCACACGCCGGGTACGGCGTGGCAAAACGTATGCAGGCGGCCTTTGGGATCTTTGATCGGTTGGGCCGTGGCCGCAAACACCACCCCCGAAGTTCCGATCGTCGCCGAAACCGACCCCGGCTGCAGAATGCCCATGCCCACCGCGCCTGCCCCCTGATCGCCGGCCCCGGCCGCCACTGGCGTGCCCGCGTCCAGCCCGGTCAGTCCCGCGACCTCCTCGCTGATGCGGGCGCAAATCTCCGGCGACTCGTACACGCGCGGCAGCCAGCTCTCTGGAATCTCCGCCGCCTCCGCCACCTCCCGCGACCACTTCCGGTGTGTCACGTCGAGCAGCAGCGTCCCCGATGCCTCCTGTACATCGATGGCGAATTCTCCCGTGAGCCGGTAGCGCACATAATCCTTGGGGCACAGGATGTGACGCGTGCGCGCAAAAATCTCCGGCTCATGCGTCTTCACCCACAGCACCTTGGTCAGCGTAAAGTTGGGCAGTGCCGGATTGCACGTCAGTTCGATCAGCTTGTTGTAGCCGATTTTCTCCGTCAGCCAATCGCACTCCGTTTGGGTGCGCGTGTCGCACCAGATCAGCGAGGGCCGCAGCACCGCTCCGTTTTCATCCAGCAGCACGGCCCCATGCATCTGCCCGGTGAGGGCAAGGGCGGCGATGCGGTCCTTCGGGTCGGGCGCGGCGGCGAGCGCTCCGTGGATGGCCTCGAGCGTCGCCCGCCACCAGTCTTCCGGGTCCTGCTCGGCCCATCCCGGATGCTTGGCCTGAAACGGAGCGTGATCGCTCGATGCCGCGCCCATGAGTTTCCCCGCCGTATCTGTCACGACGGCCCGCGTCCCGCCCGTTCCCACGTCGATGCCCATAAACCACATAGCCGTCCCTTCCCACCCTTCCCCGCGTGTGCCGGTCCTCACCAATTCTGTCACGCCGCCCACAGTTGTAGGATTCACCGCGCCGGAGCCGGGCCCGGGAGCCACCCGCATGGACAACTCTGCGCATCCAACCTCTGCAGCAGTGAAGAGCGGGCAATGTCTGCCGGTCTTCGTCATCCATCCCATCCACCCGGCTCGTTTCCGCCGGCCAACGCGAAGTTGTCATAGGGCCATGTATGTTCCGCGCTTTCTTAGTTGTGTTCCTCTCTCTGGGCCAGTTGATTTGCATCGGATGCGCCGGTTCAAACCCGATCGCCAGTACCGGCACGAACATCGGAAGTGGCGGCGGAAGCAGTAGCGGAGGCGGCAGCAGCGGCGGAAATGGGAGTGGCGGCGGCTCCGGAAGTGGCGGCGGCTCCGGAAGTGGCGGCGGGACCGGAAACGGCGGCGGCTCCGGAAGTGGTGGTTCCGGCAGCGGTTCTTCGGCGAATGCGGCCTACGTCTATGTCGCCGGCGCCGGTTCCGGCAAAAGCACCCAGATCAGCGGGTTTGTCGCCGATTCCAGCGGCCGCCTGACCGAGATCTCCGGCTCGCCTTTCAGCGCCAATGACGGCGCCCTGGCAGCCAACAGCACGCACCTCTACGGGATTAGCAACTCCGCAACAAACATCGACGCCTACGTCATCGGCGCCAACGGCGCACTCACCTACCAGACTTCGACCAATTACCAGAAATACTCCAACGGCTGCGGCAGCGCGGCCTGGCTATTTACCGATCGCACTGGCGCCGACCTCTATGACATGGAGTTCGACGGCGACTGCGCCAACAACTTCTATCAGTCCTTCAAAGCCAGCAATGCGAACGGCAGCCTCGCCTACCTGGGCACGGTGAACGGCGGCGCCGGCTCGTTCGATGGCATTTACTTGCCTGCAACTTTCCTGGGCAACAACACCTTTGCCTACGAGGCCACCAACAACTCGTGCATGTACTACGGTGTTCAGGCATTCTCGCGGTCTTCCAACGGCCTGTTGAATGAGTCGAGCGCCACAACAAAACTGCCTGCTCCGCCGCCGAACTACCGCATCTACATCCCGACCTTTGTCGCGGCCGATTCTTCCCGCCACGTCGCCATCACCCTGCTAGCCGCCAACCCACCCGGATGCGTCGCGGGAGTCAATGCGCAGATCGCCTCGTTTACCGCGGATTCGAGCGGCAATCTCACCACGACCAACACCTTCGCGACCATGCCCACGTCCTCCATCAGCAACGTGACCGACCTGAAGATTTCTCCCGCAGGCGATCTGCTCGCTGTGGGCGGAGCCGAAGGTCTGCAACTGTTTCACTTCAACGGAGCCGGCCCAGTCACCTCCTATACCGGAATTCTGACTGTCGATCCGGTCTCGCAGATGTTTTGGGACACGCAAAACCATCTCTACGTGATCAGCCAAAAAGCCAACCTGCTCCACGTTTTCACCATCACGGGCGCAAAGTACGTTGAAGCTCCCGGCTCGCCCTATCCGATTCAGCAACCGGCGTTTCTGGCCGTCGATCCGCTCTCCTAGGTCTCTGACCGCTTGTTTTGGCGCCAATCTGGGCGCCCCATCTGGGGGCCCTCTGGGCACGGCGTATTTGCTTTTGCCGCAAGGGTGGGAGACACACTTTCACGCGGTCACAGACCTGGCCATGCCTCACGGCCCGGTCGAAGCATAGGCCGTCGACAGCCACTGTGCGCCCTCCTCGTTGTATGCGATCACAACGAAGCGGTGCTGGCCGGGCTGCGTATAAACCGAAGTCGTGAACCATGTGCTCGTCGTCTCGGTGTATTTTTTCGTTCCGTCCACCCACAGCTCCATGCGCTCCAGGGTCCCCGTAATCGCAGCTGCGGCCTGCACCAGCACCGGGGACGACGTCGTTCCGGCAACCGGCTCGCAGATACGCACGCCCTCCGCCGACGGCGCTGCACACGGACTCGGCCCCACCTTGAATGTGAAATTAAGCTGCTGCTGCTGGTTGTCGACGGTCGCCGCAATCAGCGTGGCGCTGTGCGCACCCGCAGCGAACGCGCTCGTCCAATCGAACCAGCCCTGATGTTCCCAGGTGTGATCCCGCTGCCCGATCTTCTTGCCATCGACCCAGAGCTCGACCTTGCGCAGCGGATCGATCGTCGACGCGGTAGCCGCGAACGACACGGTTGAAGGCGCATACGCGATCGGCGCACATAACGCGATCCCCTGCGCGCGCGGCGGATAATTGCAGTTGCTCCACAAGCCCACCCCGGGCGTCCCGTTGATGGCTGCGACCAGGGTCGCCGCCGGCGCCCCCGACTGCGCGCTTGTCGACGTATCCGCCATGGCCAGCACCACATCCGGTTTGGTGTCGCGGTTGAAATCGCCCACCACCGCGCCCGTCGCCCAGAGGTGCGAAGGCATGTTCACGACCTGGATGGTGAATTCGCCCGGGTTCGTACCCGCAAGAAAAAACGCCAGCTGCTGCGTCGTGTTGGGATATCCCCGGTTGAGTTCGCCCACCAGGTCCATCCGCCCATCGCCGTTGAAGTCCGCCATGGTCAGGATCGAGTCGCAGCACGTGCTACCCGCATTGAGCGAGCCGCTTGTTGGCAGGCTGGAAAAGTACGCAGCAAACGTGCGGTCGCCCTGCGCGTACAGCGTCACCAGTTGATGCGTGGTTCCGTCGATCCCGTACAAGTCCGTGCGCCCATCGCTGTTCAAGTCGCCCGCGCTGATGTTGAAGCTTCCCGTAATCGCGACGGTGTCGGTAAAGCCCAGCTTGCCATCGCCATACAACACGTGCACGGCTCCGGAAGCAACAAAGGCAAGGTCGGCATTATCGTCGGCGTCGAACTCACCCACCGACACGCCCGTCGCGGCCGAGCCTGCAGGCTCCGGCGTGAAGATCACGTTTCCGCTGCTGAAGCTGCCCGAGCCATCGCTGGGCATCAGCATTACGTAACCCTGGTTGTTCGCGCTGGGATCCTCATATTGCACGATGAGATCGGCTTTGCCGTCGTGATTGAAATCCGCGGCGGAGATCGTATCGATGAACATGTCCCGGCTGGGAATGTTTGCCGACGACATGATCGGGGGCTGGAATGTCCCGTCCCCCTTGCCCAGCATGACGATGATCGTGTTGCTGCCGGGAATCGCGAAGACCAGATCGACGTTGCCGTCGCCATTGATGTCCGCCGCGGCGGCGGGACAATTGCTCGCCAGCGTCGAGCCCAGGTAGAACGTGTCGGGCGGCCCGAAAGAGCCATCGCCCTTGCCCAGGCTGATCGTCACGTTGCATGGCTCGTTGTAGAGCGAAGTTTGCACAAGATCGGGTACGCCGTCGTTGTTTAAATCCACGGCAATCATGTCCATCGAGGCCTGTGCGGTGGGGGACTGAACCAGATTAAAGTTGACGGGGTGCTGGGAGACGAGAGGGGACGCGCAGACGCAAAAAAGCGCAGCGGTGAGGCTACCACGGAGCAACATCGGAGTACTCCAGCGCTTGACTTTGAGAGAAAGGACGATCCGCAGGGCGTGCTATCGCTACCAATTAGAAGCCTCGACACCGCAGCCGGGTTGCTGCCCGGCCAGGTGGCCAAAAACCTTACATGCAAATTCAGCACGAAGATGAGCGCCCCCCATGGTCTCGATCCTGAATTGCGCGATGCTCGGTGAGCGCTTTGTGAAATCGGGCGCTGCCGAACTCGGAGTGTTTCGGATTCTCGCCATCGCCCCTCACCGCGACCCGGCGAGACGGCCATTCAATCCCAACACGCTGCATCATCATTCGAAGCGTGCGCAAATCCCGCTTCACACTGCGGAGTTCGGCCGACGAACTTGGTCAAAGGGGGTAGCATTCGTGCACCGCCATTTCTCTTCATTTCCATTTCCACCATACGGAATCGACAGACAAATGCGCGTCTGCACAGCCGCGGCGATGCAGATGGGCTGCAGAACCCGTGAAGCAGCCTTAAGCAATTGCAAAAAAATGTGTAACTGCGGTTCCCTTGCAACGCGTGATGAACAGACGCAAACGGCGCCGGGCGCGATGAAGCAAAAGAAATTTTCATGATCCGAATGTCCAGAAAAAATAACCAAACATTGAGCCATCTGCGCTTCGATCGGGAGTATATTGGGTTCCGTTGCGGCAAGTTTCTCGACTTGGCGCAACCGCAAGAGTTCCGGCTGGCTCATCGCATAAGAATTTCGCTGTGAGTCAATCCGGAGTAAGGCCTCACGGGTGAAATGCAAGTTCTTCCCCGGCAGTCCGGTGCAAAGCGAATGACAAAGAAGATGGACTGCACCCGCGTTCAACACGCATGCTGAGGCTTCCGTTCTTCGAGATTCATCGAGGCTCTACGGCGAAAGGTCCGGCAGAAAAGTCCGGAGATGAAGCCATGGCCAAAGAGGGCATGGTAGAGGGGCAGCAAGTGGATTTTGCGTTCCTTTTCTTCTTCGGGCCCGTGGGTTTCCCCATTGGAGCAGAGCGGAGCCGATTGCAGCAGCGGCGTCTTCTTGCTGGGAAGGCGCCCATCGGCTCGAAGGGCGAAGCTCCGCGCGCAGTGGAGTAACTCCGTCGACCGCTCGCCACTTCAACTCCGCACTTGCGCGCGAAGCGTGACCGAGGCTTCGTGTCCGCAAACCGTTCCACCGCAAACCGCGCCCCACAGCGCTGGGGCGCTCGCATAGGGTTGCACAGCGTATTCCAGTTTCAGTGCGCAGGCAAGGCGCTGTGGATGAACCGGCAGCCTGGTTCAAGGTGCATGTACGCTCGAACCGCTCAAGTCTTGGGGTGTCACTGTGAGACGTCGCGGGACCAATCCGATGCGGTTTTTGAGAAAACCCATGCGCTCGGCAACCCCCGGGTCAATCTTCCCGGACCAAAGTCCGGGACAAGCACGAGGCAGCAACTCCGCTTGCCGCCTTCTGTTGAATTTCAGAAAAGGAGAAAAGGAACCATGAGAACAGCTGCAATTCAATCCACGGCATCCGTCGCAACCCCCCAATCGAGCCTTCCCGAGTGCAATTGGGAAGACATCAACGAACCGGGCGCGTACGTGGAGGTGTCGACAGGGCATCTGTATCGGTTTCCTCCGGAAGCGCTCGTCCAGGGAGGATCTCCCGTCATCGGGAAATCCAGCCGGCAGGTCTTGAAGTTCGTCCGCCTTAGCGATGACCCGAACGCGATCATTTCCAAGCTACGGACCTTGGCAGCCGACAACGACATCCAACCCAACTTCTGAGCAATAGACTCAGCAAATAGGCGACCGACCGAGCCCTCTGTCCGGGACGGTTCATTCTCAATAGAGCGAGTTAAAGGAGGCTGATCAGCCGCTAGGCTCGTTGCGGCGGAGCACAACTCGAGGACAGGTACGGGACAGGGGTGGACGCTGCGTCCAGGAGAAAGTGCGACGCGTCCGCCCCTCGTCATTTGGGAACAGCCTGAGGCGGGCCGCGAGCCAATCTGAGCTTAATAAGGCCGACGATAAGTGAAGAAAATGGTCGCGCCGCGGGCAGGTGGCCCACATCTTAACATGCAAATTCAGGACGAAGAGGGGGCGCCCATGGTCTCGATTTTGCGACCTGGGGCAGCACGACCTCGTATTGACCACAGTTTGGGGAAATTTGAACGCGCCAGCCCGATCCCCGACGCGATAACACGAAAGTAATATTGCTCACGGTCTAAAGGTTTATTAGGGTAACCGAAGACATAGCACCCAAAAGCAAGTCGCGGGCCTTGTTCCCCCGATGGCCCGAGTTTTTAGCCCTCCCCCTTTTGAAAATCGGACTGAACCTGGCCTGCTTCGTGAAGCGAGCGCGGCTGGCGGCGCTCGTGACCGCCCGCCGTGGTCAAGCTCGCCGCACCAGATGGATTTTTCTTCTCCTTTATTTTCTGCGGCTTCCCTCCACACCAAAATTGCGGGTTATTTCTTCGCAATCTGTATCCTGTTTCCAGATGCGCCCACTATGGCCTCTTAACACCGTTGGGGTGGATGGCGTTGCCAGCAAAATTTATTTAAGTCCCATATCTTCCGGAACTTGGGATTCAGGTTCCTCAAAACGCGGTAGTTATCTCGGAACCGTGCCGGCAACGCTCTTTGATTCTGGAACATGCCGGAATCACCCGGGGCGGGGGAGGGGGCCGTACAAGCTCCGCCCCGCCTTTTGCCGTAAAGTGAAATCCGTGAATGGACTTCTAGTAATCGACAAGCCGTCCGGGTTGACCAGCCACGACGTGGTCGACAGGCTGCGCCGGATCGCTGGCGAACGATCCATGGGCCACCTCGGAACCCTCGACCCCACGGCCAGCGGCGTGCTGCCGCTTCTGATCGGTCGCTTCACGCGCCTGGCGCAATATTTCTCCACTGCCGAAAAAAGCTACACGGGAGCGATTCGCTTCGGATTTGCCACCGATACCTACGACGCCGAAGGCGAACCCTCCGGGCCCGACCGCTGGCCGGAATGCGCTGCTTCTGCGACGCTCGACCACGTCCGCACAGCCGCCGTTCGGTTCCGCGGCGAATCGGAACAGATGCCGCCGCCTTTCTCCGCCAAGAAGATCGCCGGCAAACCAGCCTATCGGTTGGCCCGCGCCGGCAAACCGGTCGAGCTGAAGCCAGCCAAGGTCTCGATTCCCTCGCTCGAAGTGACCTCGATGGCCGGCCCCGAAGCCGAGTTTTCCATCGACATCAGCGCCGGCGGCTATGTGCGCTCGGTGGCTCACGAGATGGGCCAACTGCTTGGCTGCGGAGCGCACCTCACCCGGTTGCGGCGCACGCGCTCCGGCGCCTTCACCCTCGCCGAGGCGCACACGCTCGAAGAATTGGCCCCGCTGGCAGGGAATATCGAGGCATTGGAAGACCTTTGCATCCATCCCAGGGCTTTGTTGCCGGAATTGCCCGCGGTGACCGGCGATGAACAGGCGCTGGGCCGCTTACGCAATGGCGCCCAGGCTAATCTCCCCGAGTTCTCCCACGCGCCGCTGGTGAAAGTCTTCGCCGGCCAGCGCGATCTCGTCGGCATCGCCCGCCGCGTCGCCGGGACCTTGTTTCAACCCGTGGTGGTCATGGGGTGAGGACGTGGCCGGAAAGGGTAAGAACGCGGCCGGAACTCCCGATGGCGCCACACCGGAAGCACGGAACGCCGCCGCACCGTGAATTATGCGGGCTCACCATTGCAATCGGTTCAAACCGGCAATTAGCATGGCGGCAAGGCTTTCATCGGGCGCCTGTTCCTGGATCGAAGGAGAAACAACCATGCAGAATATCGTCTCGGCGGAGATTTCTCGGCGGGGTCTTTTAGGCGGACTGGCCTTTCTGGCCGGATCCCTCTTCGGCGGACGGCGGTTGTTCGGAGCGCCAACCCCCGACGGACCGACAGCGTGGAATGGAAAGATCACCGGGCTCGGCGCGACCGGAGACGTTTACCAGGAACTCGGAATCACCCGGGTGATCAACGCGCAGGGCACCGAGACCGTGCTGGGTGGTTCGATTATCCGGCCGGAAGTCGTGGCCGTCATGGAACAGGCGGCGCGGCAGTTTGTCGTCATCATGGACCTGGAACAGACCGTGGGCAAGCGGGTTGCCGAGATGCTGAAGCTGCCGGAGGGCTACAGCGCCATTGTGACCGCGGGTGCGGCGTCGGCCATCCAGAACGGCTACACGGGAATTCTGACCGGGGGCGACGCGGCGAAGATTGTGCAGACGCCGGACCTCACGGGGATGAAGTCGGAAGTGATCATCCAGAAGACGCACACCAGCGGGTGGGACCACCAGATCCGGGCCACCGGGGCGAAGATGGTCCAAGTGGAGACGGTGGAGGATGTGCACAACGCGCTGAGCGAGCGCACGGCGGCGATGCACTTTTTGAACCTCAGCGATCCCGACGGCCAGATCAAGCGGCCGGACTGGGTGAAGCTGGCGCATGCGGCGGGCGTGCCGGCGTTCCTGGACATGGCGGCGGATGTTCCACCCAAGTCTCGGCTCACCGAGTACGCGGAAATGGGGTACGACCTGATTGCGGTCAGTGGCGGAAAGGCGATTCGCGGGCCGCAGTGCTCGGGTTTGCTGATTGGACGCGAGGACCTGGTGCACCATGCGCTGCTGAACATGAGTCCCAATGAGGACACGCTGGGACGGCCGCACAAAGTGGGCAAGGAAGAGATTGTGGGATTATTGAAGGCGCTGGAGCTGTATTTGGCGGAGGATCAGGACGAGCTCGACAAAGAGCAGTGGCGGAAACTCGACACGGTGGCCACCCGGGTGGCGAAGATCCCCGGCGTCACCCTGACCCGCAATGTGCCGGAGATCGCCAACCATTTCCCGGCGCTTCAGGTCCATCTCGACCAGAGCAAATTTTCGGCCAATCCGCATCAGATTGCCGCCGAACTGGCGGCGATGAAGCCAAGCATCTCGGTGAGCGAGGGACCGGGAACCATTGAAATGACCGCCATCGATCTGCAGCCGGGAGAAGACAGGATGGTTGCCGACGCGCTCTCGAACGCGCTGAAGGCGCATTCGGTGTAAGCAGTCGGCGGAAACCTGCCGGTGATCGCCAGCCAAAAAACGAATTCGCCCTCGCCACCTGACCACTGACCACTAATCGCTGGCCACTGATCCCTGACCACTGACCACTGTTCTCTGTTCACGGCTTTTCGGCCATGGATCGCGCAACAGCGAAGTGAGCCCCAGGTCGTTCCCATAACGCTCCATCTCAACCTCGCCCAGATGGACAAAGCTCGGCATGCCGCGGAAGGCCGGCACAGCGTCGGAGCCCATAATCTGCGGCGAGACGAAAAGATGCATGCGATCAACCAAGCCCGCGGCCAGCAACGCCGTGTTCAGGCGCGTCCCGGTTTCGGTCAGCAGCGTCAGAATGCCTTCCGCGCCGAGTCGATCGAGCACTTTGCCGAGCGGCACGCGGCCTGATTCCGCGGGCAATATTTCCACTCGCACGCCGCGGGCGTTCAGCTCGCGGATCCGCGTTTCGTCCTTCGATACGGTGAAGATGGTCACGTCGTTTTGCGCCGTCTTGACCATCTTCGCGTCTAGAGGCATGCGCAGCGCAGAGTCGAGCACGATGCGCTGCAGCGGGCGCCGCCGCCGCAACCCGCTCCGGTCGGTCAGCATGGGGTCGTCAGCGGTCACTGTATCGATGCCCACCATGGCCGCATCGGCCTGCCAGCGCAGCGGCTGCACCGCGGCGCGCGCCTCTTCGCTCGTGATCCAGTAAGGCTCCCGCGCCGCGTGATACCCGGCCGGCGGCGCGATGCGCCCGTCGAGCGACATGGCCACCTTCATCAGCACAAAGGGCCGTTGATGCCGAATCCAATGGGCAAAGCCCTCGTTGAGCCGTCGCGCTTCCTTTTCGCACGCCCCAATGCTCGTCTCCAGCTTTGCCGCACGCAGGGTTTCCATGCCGCCGCCGGTGACGTTCGGATTCGGATCGGCAGTCGCCGCCACCACGCGCTTGAGCCCCGCTCGAATGAGCGCCGTGGTGCAAGGCGGCGTGCGCCCCATGTGATTGCACGGTTCCAGGGTCACGTACCCCGTGCCGCCCCGCAGCCGGTCGCCCGCGCGCTCAGCAGCCGCGCGCAAGGCCACCACTTCCGCGTGATCCACGAGATCGTACTCGTGCCACCCCTCGCCGGCCAGTTCCCCAGTGCGGTCCAGGATCACGCAGCCAACCACGGGATTGGGCGAACAGAGGCCGATGCCGCGCCGCGCCAACTCCAGCGCCCGCTGCATCCAATAGCGATCCCAATCGGTAACCTGATTCGCAGGCTGATCCACGGACTCTTACCCCAGCAACGAATCGACAAATTCCTTGGCGTCGAACTCGAGCAAATCCCCCATCTGCTCGCCCACCCCCACAAAGCGCACCGGCAAATTCAGTTCCCGCGCAATCGCCACCGCGATGCCGCCCTTGGCCGTGCCGTCGAGCTTCGTGAGCAGGATGCCCGTGACCCCGGCCGCTTCCGTAAACAGCCGCGCCTGCTGCAACCCGTTCTGGCCGGTGGTCGCGTCCATCACCAGCAGCACCTCGTGGGGAGCCCCGGGCGCCAGCCGCGCAGCCGTCCGCCGCATTTTGTCGAGCTCGCTCATGAGCCCGGTCTTGGTGTGCAGCCTCCCGGCCGTGTCCACATAGAGGTCCTCAATGCCGCGCGCCTTGGCCGCCGCAATTGAATCGTAAAGCACCGCCGCCGGGTCGCCTCCCGGGCGCGTCTTGATCATCTCCACGCCCGACCGCGCCGCCCACACCTCAAGCTGCTCGATCGCCGCTGCGCGAAATGTATCCGCTGCGCACAAAAGCACGGAGTGCCCCCGGGCGCGGCTCCACGCCGCAAGCTTGCCGCTGCTGGTGGTTTTTCCCGTGCCATTCACCCCCACCAGAAACGTAACTTTGGGCGGCGTCTCCGGCCGCGCAACCGTCCGCTCCGGTGTTTCCAGAATCATTTGCAACTGCGCCTTGAGCAGTTCCCGCAGTTCTGCGCCACCTTCAATCGCCTTGCGCAACGCGCGCTCCCGCAGCGCGTCCAGCACCTCCGTCGTCGTCTGGACGCCCAGGTCGCTGGTCAGCAGCACCGATTCCAGTTCTTCGAGCGCGTTTTCATCCACCGTACGCGTCAGCGCCGCGATGCCTTCCATCTTCACCGCGAGCGACTCGCGCGTGCGCGAGACCGCCTTCTTCATGCGTTGGAAAAAGCCCGCTTTGCGCTCCTCGGCCGCAAGCCCTGCCTGAGCCGCTTCTTCCGGCTTAACCGGTTCTTCGTTATCAAAAAGCCGTATGATTTCCATCTGTTCCCAGTGTATCGCCGGTCGAGTTCTGGCATTCTGAGCGCGCTGGCGCCGCTCCAGCCCAGATTGCGGGAGCAGCATCCCAAGCTCTTTCGCCCTGCCATTCAATCCACGCTACCGCCGTCCAAACCCCGCTCAACCACATCCGGCGCGAATCGGTTCGCCCTCCGCGCCGCCTCCGCTATGCTGGAATCAGGACGTGATTCCCCAAAAACGAATGACAAAGGCTGACCAACACTCCCTGGGAAAACTCCTCGCGACCCGTATCGCCGTCCTCGATGGAGCCATGGGCACCACCATCCGCACCTATGGCATGACCGAGGCCGATATCCGTGCCGAGCGCTTCAAGAGCGCAACCAAGGACCTGCTCAACAACGGCGACCTGTTCACGCTCACGCGCCCTGAGATGATCGGCGACATCCACCGCCGCTTCCTGGAGGCCGGCGCCGACATCATTGAAACCAACACCTTTGGCGCCACTAGCATCGTCCAGAGCGAGTTCTTCGTCGACGACCCGCGCGAGCACGGAGGTCGCAAAAATCCGGCCTTCTACCAAAGCGTCATCGAGGACTCCTTTCTCAACGACCTGGCCTGGGAGATCAACGAGCAATCCGCGCGCCAGTGCCGCGAATGGGCCGATCGCGTGGCCAACGCGACCTCGCGTTCCCGCTTCGTCGCTGGCTCCATCGGCCCCTTGACCGTCTCTCTCTCCAACTCGCCCGACGCCGACGATCCAGGCTTCCGGGTGGTCACCTTCGACCAGGTCAAAGCTGCCTACGCGCACCAGGTCCGCGCCCTCATCGCGGGCGGCGTCGATGCGCTGCTCGTCGAGACCATCTTCGACTCGCTCAACGCCAAGGCGGCGCTGGTAGCTATCCGTGAGGTCTTCGACGAAGACGGCACGACCGCAAAGCACAAGGAGCTGCCCATTATGATTTCGGCCGCAGTTGGCCGCGGTGGTGAGACCATGATCTCCGGCCAGACGGTCGAGGCCTTCTGGACCGCGGTCGAGCACGCCAAGCCGTTTTCGGTGGGCCTCAACTGCTCTCTCGGTCCCGACCTCATGGCCCCGTTTCTGCGCGAGCTTTCAGAAAAAGTCACCGCAGCCATCTCCTGCTACCCCAACGCCGGCTTGCCCAATCCGCTCTCTCCAACAGGTTTTGACCTTGGCCCCGACGACATGGCCCGATCCTTGGGCGCCTTTGCTCGCGAAGGCCTCATCAACATTGCCGGTGGCTGCTGCGGCAACACCCCCGAGCACATCGCGGCCATCGCCAAGGCGGTCGAAGGCGTGCCTCCGCGCGTGCTCCCGGCTGCGTCCGAAGCGGAATCCACTCTTCTCGAGAAAACCGCATGAGCGCGACCGCAGCCATCGCCATCGATACCAAGCCCCTTCGCCTTTCCGGTTCGCAGCCGTTCACCCAGCAGCCCGGCGTCTTCATCGTCATCGGCGAGCGCACGAACGTCGCCGGTTCGCCTAGATTCGCCAAGCTCATCAAAGACGGCAAATTTGAAGAAGCCGTCAGCGTGGCGCGCCAACAGGTCGAAAACGGAGCCAACGTCCTCGACATCTGCATGGACGAGGGCATGATCGATGGCGTCGCCGCGATGACACGCTACCTGCAACTCGTAGCCGCCGAGCCAGAAGTCGCCAAGGTCCCTTTCATGGTCGACTCCTCGAAATGGGAGGTCATCGAAGCCGGCCTAAAATGCATGCAGGGCAAAGGCATCGTCAACTCCATTTCGCTCAAAGAAGGCGAAGAGACGTTCCGGCGCCACGCCGCCACGGTGCTCAAATATGGGGCTGCCGCGGTGGTCATGGCCTTTGACGAGCAAGGTCAGGCCGCGACGTATGAAGACAAGATCCGCATCTGCAGACGCGCCTATCGCATCCTCATCGGTAACGGTTTTCCACCCGAAGACATCATCTTCGATCCCAACATCCTCACCGTCGCCACCGGGATGGAGGAGCACAACAACTACGCTCTCGACTACATCAACGCCACCCGCTGGATCAAGGCGAACCTCCCGCACGCGAAGGTCTCTGGCGGCGTCTCCAACATCTCTTTCAGTTTCCGCGGCAACAACAAAGTGCGCGAGGCTATGCACGCGGCATTCCTCTATCACGCCATCGCCGCCGGCATGGACATGGGCATCGTGAACGCGGGCCAGCTCGAAGTCTACGATGAAATCGAGCCTGCGCTGAAGGAACTCGTCGAAGACGTGCTCCTCAACCGCCGTCCCGACGCCACCGAGCGCCTGGTCGATTTCGGCGAGAAGATCAAAGCCGCCGGCTCCAGCGGCGCGTCAGGCGATAAGAAAACCGAAGAATGGCGCAACACCCCCGTCGAGGAGCGCCTTGCGCACGCGCTCGTCAAAGGCATCGACGACTACATCGAAGCCGACGCCGAGGAAGCGCGCGTCAAGCTCGGCCGTCCCCTTGCCGTGATCGAAGGCCCGCTCATGGACGGCATGGGCGTGGTGGGCGATCTCTTCGGCGCCGGCAAAATGTTTCTGCCCCAGGTGGTCAAGTCGGCCCGCGTCATGAAAAAAGCCGTAGCCTACCTCACGCCGTTCATGGAAGCCGAAAAGGCGACCATGGCTGCTTCCGGCCAGGCCGTCCGGAGCCAGGGCAAAATCGTGCTCGCCACCGTAAAGGGCGACGTCCACGACATCGGCAAGAACATCGTCGGCGTGGTCCTGGCCTGCAACAATTATGAGGTTATCGACCTGGGCGTCATGGCTCCCGCTGAAAAAATCCTCGAGCGCGCCCGCGAAGTGAACGCCGACCTCATTGGCCTCAGCGGCCTCATCACGCCCTCGCTCGACGAGATGGTCCACGTCGCCCGTGAGATGGAGCGGCAGGGTTTCCAATTGCCGTTGCTCATCGGCGGCGCCACCACCAGCCGCGCCCATACCGCGGTCAAAATCGCGCCCAACTACAGCCAGCCCGTCGTGCATGTGCTCGACGCCAGCCGCGCCGTGCCCGTGGCCACCAGCTTGCTCAGCAATGAAAGCAAGCCCGCTTTCGTCGAACTGCATCGCGCCGAGTACGAAGCCCTCCGCCGCGCCCACGCCGCCCCGCGCCAGCAGACCGTCCCCATCGCCGTCGCCCGCCAGCGCCGTACCCCCATCGAGTGGCGCACAGCGGATCTGGCTGTCCCGTCTTTCACCGGCGCGCGCGTCCTGGATGACTTTCCTCTCCACACGCTGCGGACATTCATTGACTGGTCCCCTTTCTTCCACGCCTGGGAGCTCAAAGGAGTCTATCCGCGCATCTTCGATCATCCGGAACAGGGCTCGCAGGCGCGCCAGCTCTTTGAAGAGGGCAACGCGCTCCTCGACAAAATCGTGGCCGATCATCTTCTCACCGCACGCGGCGTTTACGGCCTCTTCCCGGCCAATGCCGTAGGCGACGACGTCGAACTCTATGCGGACTCCCCCCGCCGCGAAGTTCTCGCGCGCTTCCATTTCCTCCGCCAACAGGCGAACCGCGAGGGCGGCGAACCGTGCCGCTCGCTCGCCGATTTCATCGCGCCCAAAGAAACCGGCTTGGCGGACTTCATCGGAGCCTTCGCGGTCACCAGCGGCATCGGCCTGCGCGAATTGTGCGCCGGTTTCCGCGCCCGCCATGATGACTACAGCGCCATCATGGCCGAGGCCCTCGCCGATCGGCTAGCCGAAGCCTTCGCCGAATGCCTCCACAAGCGCGTTCGCGAAGAATGGGGCTACGGTTGCGGCGAAAACCTGAGCAACCAGGACCTCATCAATGAAAAATATCGCGGCATCCGCCCGGCGCCCGGCTATCCCGCGTGCCCCGACCACACGGAAAAGGGCGCTCTCTGGCGGCTGCTCGACGCCCACGCCAACGCGGGCATCGAACTCACCGAATCCTTCGCCATGTGGCCTGGATCGAGCGTCAGCGGCCTCTACCTCGCTCACCCCCAATCGCGTTATTTCCACGTAGGCAAAATCGACCGCGACCAGGCCGCCGACTATGCCGCGCGTAAGGGCATGACTCTCAAGGAAGTGGAGCGCTGGCTCGGCCCCAACCTCAATTACGATCCGGCGGAGTAGGCCCCGAGAATGATCAGAATCGCGCCGCTGTTGCCTGCCATTTCTGCGCGCGACGACAGTCTGGCTGATTCGTTGACACGCGCCGAAAAAATTTTTCGAATCTCCCGAAACTTTCCTTAATGGCCGGGTTTTCCATCTCCATCGGGGGTTCCGTTTCTTCGCTGCATATCGCGCCTCGCGAGTTGTAGTCGGCGGTAAGCGGGATCGTGTGGATCGCCCGCGGAAAACCTTCCACGGGCGGCGGAAGTTGTGTTTTGCGACCGGGTTGCGCATCAACCGCAATTCTGCCTTGGAGGCTTTCTATGAAACGCGTCTCGCTCGTCGTCCTTGCTCTCCTTGCGGCGCCACCGCTGTTTGCCGACGCCGGCCAGCAACTCATTCCCGCCGGCTCACTCGTTTCCTGCACCACCGGCGACGCGAGAATCTCGTCCAAAACCACGGCGGTCGGCGATCCCGTGCTATGCAAGGTTCAGTACCACCACGGCGATTTCATGCTGCCCTACGGCAGCTTCCTCGGCGGAGAGTTCTCCGAATATAAAGATCCGGGCCATTTTGTCGGCAAGGGCTGGATGGAGCTCCAATTTGACCGCCTCTATGCAGGTGGCACGGTGATTCCGGTCGACGCCAAGGTGGTCGGCGTTCCCGGCTACAAGATTGACGCTCAGGGAAGGATACTTGGAAAAGGCCACGCGGTGCGCGACACCATCACTTGGATGATTCCCATTCTCTGGCCCATCGATCTCATTAATCTACCCCGCCGCGGCCCGCGCCCCACCCTCAAAGTGGAAACGGCGCTCACCCTCCGGCTGATGGAGGACGTCGAAGTTCCCACCACGCAGGAGCCGCAACGCGATCCTTACGGCCTGATTCCGCGCGGCGGCGAATCTTATGCGCCTCAACCTCCCGCGCCGGCGCCGCAGCAGGAACCCGCTCCCGAGCCCGCTTACTCCTATGCTCCTCCACCGCCGCCGCCGCCCGCGTTCATGGCCTACGCGCCGGTATACGTAGCGCCCGTGCCTGTCATAATGGCGCCGCCTCCGCCCATCGGCTTCTACGGCGGCGTTGTGTTCGCTCCCGGCTTCGGGGCATACTACGGTCCCAGAATGTACGGACCTGGGATCTATGGACGCGCAGCGTACGGTCCCCGTGTGGGCTACGGCTACGGATACGCCGGCCGCGTTGGCGCGGGTTACGGCTACGCCGGCCGCATCGGGGTGGACTATCGGGGCGGCTTTGCCGGCGGTTTCCGAGGCCGTTAACAAATCCCCCACAAGAGACCGGTTTGGCGACACTCGGGCGTTTTGCAAAAGGCCCTTCGAACTCCCAGTCCGAAGGGCCAAAAAATGAAGAATGGTCGGGACGGGCAGATTTGAACTGCCGACCCCTCGCACCCCAAGCGAGTGCTCTACCAGGCTGAGCCACGTCCCGACACAGCGTCGGCCGGCAATGTGCGAGCCGGCCTTGGGGTCTCGATTAGTGTACACCTGCGCGACCCCGCCGATCCTCGACTGACGCCGTCACCCGTCTTGAGAAATCACTTCCCTCAGCCTTTATAGCGGTTCTCCAATTGGTGTAGAGCAGAACCTCGAACGTTGAGTGGCGTTTTTCCCAAGAAAACGCCACCCGGCACGCCCCTCAAAACTTC
>JASHOC010000244.1 GCA_030041305.1 Acidobacteriaceae bacterium | reverse complement strand
AGTTAGGGATATTTCGCGGCTCAATTGCCTGGCCCGTAGTTCCTCCTGTCTACGCTTCGTTCATGGCCTCGCGACCATGCCCGCAAGACTCGGAGCCGGTGTGGCTTGCTAGGCCCTCACCGTACAGCTCTTACATCTGCTACATCTTGCCGGTTCGGTGCTCGCTTTCGCTCGCACCGGGTTGACGCTGCGACACTTCATCCCTGCAAGGGTTGGCGTTCGCTACCTTTTGGTAGCGAACGGTAGCAGAAGCAGAATGAGCGGCTTAGAGGAGCGCGATAGCAATCGTTAGCGGATGATAGCGGTTGCTACACAGAGAGGGATCTATGGCGGAAGCCCAAACAACTGGTACGACAGCGACGGCACTGGCGCGGCCTTCGGCACGAAACCGACAGATCGGCGTCCGCGTTACTGAGGACGAATACCAGTTTCTTGAGCGTGCAGCCTGGTCGAGCGGGCAGAAGGTTGCGGACTGGGCACACGATCAGTTGTTGCAGCGCATGGAACGCGCTGAAGAAAACCGCCTTTTAGCTCACGTGTTCACAGAACTAATCGGCCTGCAAATGCTGCTGATGGGCGGCTTTTCGCCACTGCTGCAGGGCCAGCGGCTCACGCTGGAGCAATATCAAGAGCTTTTCCGCACGGTGCAGTCCGGCAAAGGAAAACGGGCCAAGGAATTGCTCGCACAGCGACTCGGACAGGAGGAGAAGTAGTCATGGCAACCGAACAGAAGTGGGGTCGCAAAGAGTCGATTATCTGGCCGCCGCGCGGCTTTTACTACACCTGGGGAGCCGCGTTCCTGGCGCTTGTGTTTGCGGTACTTTTCATCTACGTGCGCTTCAGTTTTGGCCTCGGCCCGTTGGAACGGTACTACCTGCCGTCTTACCTGCGCTCGGAAATGACCATCCGCCCTTCGGCAAAGTTTCAGCTTCTCTATGTAGGCGCCGGCCAGCGATTGCGGCTAGCTCTTCCCGACGACGTAAAAGGCGGCGAAAGCCCGCAGCCGTCAGGTAAACCGCTGCCGATGGAGGTCAGCGACAAAGCGCGGACGGAAGGTGAACGGTTGCTGATTCGGGAGCCGGAACGGATCTATTCGGCGCGGGCCGTTCATCAGTTCCTGAACCAGTATGTCTACGCGGGGACCGGGGTGTGGGCGCTGTTTTCCTTGCAGGTGTACTTCGGCGTCTCGGCCTTTCTTATCGGCGTCCCCTTCACACTGCCTAGGGACATCAAGCGCCGTAAGGAGCTTCGCTACGGCCGCAGGCTCAAAGGCCCGTACCTTGTCACAGCCAAGCAGTTCAACGCCGCTGTCATGGGGGATGGCATCGGCATTCAGACCGAGGATATTCCCGATCTTCTTCGCATTCCGGCGAGGGCCGAGAACCAGCACATCCTCGCCATCGGCGATACGGGTTCAGGCAAAACCAGCGTCATCCGCCAACTCGCTTTCCGGGTGCAGGAACGCGACGAATGTGCCGTCATTTATGACCCCGCCGGTGAGTTCATCCGACAGTTTTACAGCGAGATTCGGGGCGACATCGTGCTCAACCCCCAGGATGCCCGGATGCCGTATTGGAACCCCGCCGATGAGGTGGAGGATGAGCCGGAGGCGCTGACCCTGGCGGAATCCTTCTACCAGCCAGACTTGACGCAAAACCAATTCTTCATCGACAGTCCGCAGAAGATCCTTGCCTATCTCATTAGCCAGCATCCGAAGCCGCGGCCCGAAGACCTCGTGCAGTGGATGTCCAGCAAACATGAGATCGAAATGAAGCTAAAGGACACGGAGCACGCCGTGCTGGTGGACCAGACAGCGGGACCGCAACGCGCCGGCGTCCTGAGTTCGCTAAATAAGATTGCGAACACGCTGCGGATGCTGCCGACGGTTGCCGACCATCCGGTTGCCGAGTGGACTGCAAAGGCGTGGTCGGAGCATCGCAAGGGATGGATCTTTCTGACTTCTACCACCACGACGCGCAAGGCCATCCGGCCCTTGCATTGCGTTTGGCTCGACATGTTGGTGATGCACCTGCTTTCCACGCGCAGGCCCGGTCAGAAACGAGTATGGTTCCTGATTGACGAGCTTGCCACTCTACAGAAGTTGCCGCAGCTCCATACCGCTCTGACCGAAAATCGTAAGTCCGAAAATCCGGTCGTACTAGGCTTCCAGGGCCGCAGCCAGCTTGAAACACGCTACGGCAACGACGCCGAGGCTATGTTGTCCCAGCCCGCAACCAAAATCTTCTTCCGCACCGATGAGCCGCGCGCGGCGAAATGGATTTCAGACAACCTCGGCGAGATCGAGATCGAGCGGCTCCGTGAGACGCATTACGACGGCAATAATAAGGGCAAGAACTTTACTTTGGAGCGGCTGCGGGAGCCGCTGGTCATGCCCTCGGAGATTCAGGGACTCGTAGACTTGAGTGCCTATTTGAAATTTGGGAGCCACGTAGCGCACTTCTCAATTCCGTTTGTAAAGCTGGAAGACAAGTACCCTGACTTTATCCGGCGCAAACGCCCGGAGCCAGCGACGCCATCGACCCCTCCTGTCTCATCGGAAACAGAATCGCCCGTCAGCGTTGAACAAACCACCGGCGAGGACCTCGGACAGCAGGTGGCCTAGCCATGCTGACTATCTCCAGTGCGATTTCGGCAAGCCAGGCGCAGACGTATCACCAGAAGGAATTCACCGCGAAAGAACAGAACTATTGGTCTCAGGGCAATGCCGTTCAGGGCGAGTGGCAGGGCAAGCTCGCCGAGCAATTCGGCTTATCCGGTAGCGTTGGCCCCGAGGAATTCGCGCGGCTCAGCCAGGGCCAGCACCCCTTCACAGCGGTACAGTTGGTCCAGCATCGTGCCGCCCGCCAGTACAAAGACGAGCACGGCAAGATGGTCACGAGCATGGAACACCGCGCAGGCTGGGATGCCACGTTCTCCGCGCCAAAATCTGTTTCGCTAACAGCTCTGGTAGGCGGCGATAACCGGGTGCGCGTGGCCCATCGCGAGGCCGTCATCGTCGCGCTCCGGGAACTCGAATATTACACGCAGGCGCGGATCGGCGGGAACCACCCGGCCGAAACCACCGGCAAATTCGTTGCCGCCAAGTTTGAGCACGATACCGCCCGCCCCGTGGACGGCTACGCCGCGCCCCAGCTCCATACCCATGCCGTTGTTTTCAACATGACCGAGCGCGGCGACGGACAGCCCCGCGCCTTACAGGAACGGGCGCTCTTCCAGTCTCAACAATTTGCCACCGCTGTGTATCAATCGGAGTTGACCTACCGGCTTTCACGGTTGGGTTACGAGCTTGTCCCCGGCAGGAGCGGAGCCCCAGAAATCAAGGGTTACACGCAAGAGTATCTGGACGCCTCCAGCCCCCGCAGCCAGCAGATTCGGGAGCACATGGAAAAGCTCGGCATGGAAAGCAAGGCCGCCGCGCAAATCGCCGCACATGCCACGCGCGACCGGAAACAGATGGCCGGGCCGCAGGCGACGCTGGCAGCCCATCAGCGGCTTGTCGCCGAATTCGGTAACCAGCCGCAACAGGTCATCGCAGCAGGGCAGGAGCGAGCGCAGAAACCCAACTATGCCGAGAGAAAATCGCCGGCCCAGCTCGCCCACGAAGCAGTCAATTTTGCCCGCGACCGGCTATACGAGCGCGAAGCTGTGGTCGATGAGCGCCGGCTTTTCCGAGATGCCTTACGGCGTGGCATGGGTGAAGTGAAATATCCCGACGTACGACGTGCCATCGAGACCCGGTTCACCCAAGGAGAGTTTCTCGCTGTCCATCAATACCTACATGCTTCGGCCCGCCAGATCACAACCGACCGGATGATTGCTATGGAGAAGGAAGTCGTTGCGACCATGCGAGCGGGGCAGGGCCAAGTGGAGCCGATGATGTCGCATTTCGCCGCATCGCAGATGGCGGAGCGGCACCCACATTTGAACCGTAGCCAGGAGCGCGCGGTCGAACAGGTGCTCACGTCCTCTGATCGTATTCAAGCGATTCAGGGCTTGGCCGGAGTAGGCAAGACGACCGCACTCTCCGCTATCCGCGAGGGCGCCGAATCGGCGGGTTACGCGGTCGAGGGGTTGGCGCCGACATCACGCGCAACTCAGCAGCTAAGGGATCCGGCCCACCGATCCCTGGCATGGCGATGTCAAGAATCAGGCACTTTGTGTGCAACATGCCATCGGATGCCAGAAACTCTTCCGCTGAAGAGAATGTCAAGGCAGCATACCCGAGTTCCTTCAACAAATCTGGCAACGACTCCCTAACTGACTCATCATCATCGACGATCGATACTAGTAGTGGTGGATTCATCATGGAGTTCTCAAGCCGCACTTGCTTTGAAGCTCACACTCAACGCCGAGAACATTTATGTTCCACTAGCCTCGTCTCAGGCAGTCCTTACATTCGGATCGAGCCTGGCGCATTCCTTTTCCGGACCGCTTATCAAGCACGCGACTGAGGAAAACTCCCATGGGCCCTTCGTGGCCACACCGATACTCATCATCGTCGCAGACAGCCTGGGAGGTCGTCTATTGCACTTTGGTATTGGTTCCTTTGAAGTTAGGGCGTCAGCGCTGAAGCAGGTTCTCGGCCGGATTCGACACGATGCTCGCACGGAATCGAAAACGCAAACGTGGCCCCGGGGCCATCGTTCGCCATTGCCCAAAGGTGCCCACCGTGGGACTCAATGATTGACCGGCTGATGCGCAGTCCCATGCCGGTGCCGTGAGGTTTGGTCGTAAAGAACGGATCGAAAATCTGCTCCGCGAGCTGCGGCGGAAGCCCTACGCCGGTATCGCTTACCGAGACAAGAACCTGCTCGTTTTCAGCCCGCTGCGACCGGATGACCACCTCTCGCATTCCATCAACGTCCTTCATCGCTTCGATGCTGTTGAGGAGTAGATTCATCGTCACCTGCTGCAATTGCACACGATCTCCGATGATCTGAGAAAAATTGGTTGCCAGCTCCGTCCGGACCGATACGTTGTATCGCACTGCCTCGCTGCGCAGGACGGCGACGGTTTCTCGAATGATCTCGTTTAAATCAAGAACCCCCCGATTCAGGGCGCCCTTCTCGAATTGCGAGCGAATCCTGCCGATAATATCCGCGGCACGTTGCGCATCTCTTGCGATTCTGGTGACAGCCCCGCGAACCTCCTCGAGATTGGGCTGCTCGCTCCCGAGCTTTCGCAGGCAGACGCTGGCGTTAGTCATTGCACCACTGATCGGTTGGCTGACTTCATGAGCTAAGGATGCTGCCAACTCTCCCATGGTTGTCACCCGGTTGATGCGCGCCAGATCGCCCTGCGCCTGGCGCAAGGCTTCTTCCGCCTGCTTCCGATCGTGGATATCGGTGAGAAGCACATACCAGCGCACTACTCGGCCGTCGGGATCACACAGCGGCAGACCACGTGCATGAAACCATCGATACACGCCGTCGGCGCGCCTGAGACGATGATCTATGTCATAAACGCACATCGTTTCGATCGAGCGCTTCCAGGCGGCGTACACGGCAGGCAGATCGTCAGGGTGCACTTCGTTACCAGTTGACCAGCCATTCAATTGTTCTGTCGTTCTGCCGAAATACTCCAGGACTTGCCGGTTGACCGTTTCGATGTCGCCGGTTGCCGACATAATGGCCACCAATCCTGCGATACCATCGAGGATCAAACGGAGACTCTGTTCGCTTTCTCGAAGGGCTTCCTCGCCCCGCTTGCGATCTTCCATATCGGTGTTGGTTCCGTACCATTTCACTATGGCGCCCGATTCGTTATGCAACGGGCTCGCCCGAAGCAAAAACCAACGATAGATCCCGTCAAATCGTTTCAGACGTGCTTCAATTTCACCTGATTTGCCGGTGGAGATGATCCGCTCCCAGTAGGCCGTCACGCGTTCCAGGTCTTCCGGGTGCATCACCTGATCCCATCCCCAGCCCTGCACCTGAGCCGGAGACAAGCCCGTGTAATTTAACCAGCGTTGGTTGATGAATTCGACGCTCCCGTCCGGCGAGGCAGACCATGCAAGGACCGGCATGGCATCGATAGTCAATCGAAGATTTCTCTCGCTTGCAAGTAAAGCCTCTTCGGCGCGCTTCTTTTCGGTGATGTCGCGGATGAAGCCGGTGAATATTCTTTGTCCTTCTGCTGCCATCTCTCCGAAAGAGACTTCGACCGGAAACTCGTCGCCGTTGGCGCGCATCGCAGTGAGTTCAATTCCCTGCCAGTTCAGATGTCTTTCACCTGTCTTCAGATATCTGCGATAGCCAGCCTCATGGAATTCTCTTAGTGACTCAGGCATTAATAGAGTGAGGGGTCTTCCTATCAGTTCGGTCGGCTCATAGCCGAATGTTCGCTTTGTCGCTGGATTGGCAAGGATGATCGTACCCGATTCATCGATGCTGATCACGACATCGTTAGCTGTGTCAATCACTACCCGGTGCTTCGCTTCACTCTCCTTTAGCTTGTCTTCAGCCTGCTTACGATCGTCGATATCCGTGCTTGTCCCATACCATCGCAAAACTGCGCCCGATTCGTCTCGGAACGGTTCGGCGCGGATAAGGAACCAGCGATAGATTCCGTCCCAGCGCCGCAGGCGGGCTTCGATTTCGCCGGATTCGCCGGAGGCCAGCATCTCTCCCCACTTTTTCATCAGTGGGGGAAGGTCATCCGGATGGAACGTCACCTGCCATCCCCATCCGTGCGCCTCTTCGGGAGAAAGACCGGTGTATTCGTGCCAACTCTTGCTGAGGAACTCATTCGACCCGTCCGTCCGATTGCACCACGAAAGTGTCGGGATGGTGTCGATGATCTGCCCGAGATTGCGCTCGGCCTTTTTGAGTTGGGTGATATCGGTGGCGGCGCCGATAAATTCCAGCTCGCCAGCGGCATTCTCAAACGCTTGAACGACAACGTGCAGATACTTCACCGAGTTGTCCCGCATCAGCAGACGATATTCAATATCGAAGCCCGTCCTTTGCCGGGTCGCATCTTCGATCGTCTCCTGCACACGAGCTCTATCCTCAGGATGAATTCGCTCCATCAGCCAACCCAAGGTTGGCTCAACCGATCGATCAAGCTCGTAAATTCTGTAGGTTTCCTCCGACCAATAGAGCTTCTCGCTGAGAGTGTTTCTGCCGAAGCTGCCGGTGTGGCTCAACCTTTGCCCTTGAGCCAGGAAGGTTTCGCTGCGTTGCAGCTCCGTAAAGAGGGCGGCGTTTTCCAGGGAGATGGCAGCTTGCGAAGCCAGCAATTGAAGCACGGCAACCTTGTCCGGCGTGAAGACAAACGGCGCCAGGTTATTCTCGACATAGAGTGCGCCGACCAGCTTCGCCTGTTTGACGATAGGCAGGCACACGATGGACCTGGAGCGCTTCTGCCGCACATATTCGTCCTTTGAATACAAGCTGTCGGCCGAGGCATTATCCAGAAGCACCGGCTCCTTTGTTCGGATCACGTAACGAAACGCGGCTTCGGGAAGATCAGACGGCGCAACCCGCCCCTTGCGAACGATTACTTCGATTCCGCCTGGACCAGTGGTGGCTTCGGCCTCAATTTGAGGCTCGCCATCCCGTATCAGGATCAATAAACCCCGCTCTGCCCCGGCATGCTCCAACGCGATTCGCATGAGCTTCTCGATCAGCGCCGGCAGAACCATTTCACTCGAAATCGCCTGCGAAGCTTTCATTACAGCCTCGACGTCTAGTTGTCCGGCTGAAGGGCCAATCCCGGTCGAAGGGGCAGACGTTTGCTCCACGCGTAGGCGCGGATAGTGTTCGTCGAGTTGCTTTAGTTTTCCGTCGGCTCCCCAACGGTCGTAACAGTTCCGCGCATTCAGAAGATGCGCGTAGCCGGCTGTTTCAAAGCCACGCGCGAGATAATACTGCGCCGCCAGTTCGTGGGCCAACCCTTCGTTGTGAACGAAGCTATTCTCACGTGCCGACTTTATTGCCTTTTCGTAGGCGCGCTGCGCATCCAGCTCGCGGCCTTCGATGCGGGCAATCTCCGCTCCGACCAACGCGGCGCGGTTTTCGAAATTCTCCGGGCAATGTTCCGACCATATCTGGAGCCGTTCGTAATGAGCCACAAGAGCATCGAAATGCTCCCGCCGCTGGTCCGGCGTTGCAGAATCGCAGCAGGCTGCACGGGCAAGGGCGCTGTAAAATTCATATTCTGCGATCTCAACAGTCGGTGATGCCAAAAGCAGCGGCCCGGCTTTCAATGAAGCCTCAATGGCAGAAGCAAAGTCACCAGCGAAGAAGTGCGCTTGCAGCTTTCTGACCCAGTACCAGCATTGGGCCATCGACGGGCGATTGTTGAGATTACGCTCGAAGTCTTTCTCGTCGAACCCTGCATGATCAAAGGAGCCGAAATTTGTTGTCGAACCCCTGAGAGTTCCGATAAAACCGAGGAGCATATTGATGGTGTCAAACCCAAAACCGAACTTCACCGTCTGCGCAAAACCGAGGCCATTCTCCGCTTCACTCTGCACCTCAATCAGCGGATCACCCGCAGCGATAAGCAGCCCGATCAAGCCCATACGGGTATACACCGCGTAAGTGAGATCGCCGCTTTTATTCGCTATCTCGAAGGCTTGACGTTCCAAAGCACAGCAAGCTAGAGGATGTTTCATCCATGGCAGGATCATGGCTGCGAAGGTGTGATAAGTCGGGGCCTGGAAGCGTTTCAGACCGCGTTTTTCAACCAGATCGTAACCGAGCTGAGCGAAGCGAAACGCATTCCTGTAATCGCCGAACCGATGTCCCGCTATGTTGCTCACCCAAACATAAATGAGGCACGAACCGTCGTTGTTGCCACGCTCAATGCTAAGACTAACCGACCTGCAGATGACCAGTGCGGAAAGGTTTCTATCCGTAAACAATGCAGCTGGCAACACCCTGGTCAGGACATCGAGAGTCGCAATAGACGCAGGGTCGCTCATCAGGGGAAAGTCAACGATCTCCTCGACGGCGTGACTTCCGAGTTGCGACCAGATCCGTTCGTATTCGCTTCGTACTTGTTGCTCGGCCGGGTGGACCGGCCATTCGATACCGAGATGATGCAGGTAGTCGAGGGAAATGGCGACAGCACGGTCGATCTGACCGAGTGTCATGTAAACATCGATGCCCAAGCACGTGGCCGCTGCGAGTGTTACTGTATCCGCAGCATCCGCAGCGCGCGATCGAAGCATTTCGATGCGCTTGGCTGCGGTGCTCGGCTCGCCGGTCAGGAACTCGCATTCCGCCCGGTGCAATTCCAGTTGGAAGATAAGATCGTGGCGGCGCTCCCAACATTCATTTGTCGAAAGTGCTGCACCGGCGATGGCAAATTGGAGTGCCAATCCATAGGCCGTGGAAGATTTGGCGCGCTTGCCGGCGGCGAGGTTGAGCTCGGCCACTTGGAAGCGCTCCTCTTCCGAGGTAATGAGCTCGGCTCCACGGTTGAACTGATTGACGATCTCGAATATCGCCCCCTCACGCTTTTCAGGCGGTGTACGTGCATTGAGCAATCTCCCTATTCGCAGGTGAGCCTCGGCGCGCACTTCTTTCGCAAGGAGGGAATAGGCGGCTTCCTGTACGCGGTCGTGCGCAAACCAATAGGAGCCATCGGAGCGGACAATCAGCTCCTGGTGGAGAGCTTCCCATAATTCCGCTTCAACTTCTTGTTCCGATGCCTCAAGAACAGCAGAAAGTGTGGCGATTTCGGCGCCGTTTCCAATGCAGGCAAGTTGTTGAAGTGCCTTCTGGGCTGTAACTGGTAGCCGGCTTAGATTGGCAACCATCAGGTCCACGACGTTGTGGGTATAGTTCTTGGCGCGAATGGCATCCAGATCCCAGCGCCATCGGGCCTTTTCATGCTCGAATGCAATGAGCCTTTCCTCAACCAGGGCATGGATAAACTGGAGAACAAAAAACGGATTGCCGGCAGTCTTCAGGTGTACGAGTTGCGCCAGCTGGGAGACTGCTAGCGATTCACAATGGAGGGTGTCGGCAATCAAGCGTGCCAGGTCGTCTGAGCCCAGCGGCGCCAGCTGGATCTCCTGCACAGCGGCTCCGGCTTCGCGTATTGCGGAGAGCTTTCGCGTCAGCGGGTGCGTCGCGTCGACCTCATTGTCTCGATAAGCGCCGACCACCAGCACGTGCGCCAGATCCTGCTGGACCGGCAAATCCTCCAGAAAGTCGAGTGTTGCCGCATCGAGCCACTGCAAATCGTCAAGAAACAGGGCCAGCGGATGTTCAGGGTGCGCGAAAACGCTAATGAACCGCCGAAATGCAAGGCGCGCGCGCGTCTTCGCCTCTCGAGGCTGTAAAGCGGCGACAGGCGCCTGCTCCCCGATGATTAACTTCAACTCCGGAACGAGATCCACGAGCAGCGATCCATTCGGACTTAACGCCTGACTAAGGTCATCGCGCCATAAGCTAAGCTCGGCTTCAGACTTACTCAGAAGAGGTCGAATAAGGCTCTGGAATGCCTGCGCCACCGTGGCGTAGGGAATGTCGCGCTTGTACTGCTCGAACTTGCCCGATGCAAATAAGCCACGAGGCGGGACGAGGGATTTGTGAAGCTCATTGACAACAGCGGATTTGCCAACACCGGGGTATCCGGAAACGAGAACCAGCTCCGGCCTTCCGCCGGCCACGACACGATCGAACGCCGCAAGCAGAGTGCCGACCTCGCGCTTTCTTCCGTAGAGTTTCTCTGGTATGAGCAACCGATCCGACAAGTCGTCTGCACACAGGGGAAATGAATCGATCCGACCATGTAACTGCCATTCCGTCAGGCACCGCCGAAGATCGGCTTCCAGACCCGCGGCAGTCTGATAGCGCTCATCGGCATTCTTGGCGAGGAGCCTCATGGTGATGGCGGACAGCCGCTCGGGAACCTCACGGCGATCCGCGGGCGCTATCGGCTGACGTGCGATGTGGCAGTGGACCCATTCCAGAGGGTCGGTGGCAGCAAACGGCAGCTCGCCTGTAAGCATCTGGTACAAGGTGACGCCCAAAGAGTACAGGTCACTGCGGGTATCCATCGACCGATTCATGCGCCCGGTCTGTTCTGGAGACATGTAGGCGAGCGTGCCGGCAATGGTTTCCGGCGGCGCCGGTGCCTGCCGCTCGCGTGGCAGCTGTGACGCGATGCCAAAGCCCGAGAGCCATACGTGGCCGGCGTCGTCGACGAGCACGTTCTCCGGCTTAACGTCTTTATGGATCAGACCCTGCTGGTGGGCATGGCCAAGCGCTGTTGCCAGGTTGACGGCAAGGCTTAGAAAACGCGCCGGATCGAGAGGCTGCTCTTTATCCCTCTCAAGAACGCGGTCGAGAGGCTCACCGCCCGGGTCAGCGAGAACAAGGATTGTCCGTCCTTCATGGCGCGTGAGCGCCAGAGGCTTGGCCGCCCAAGTGTGCTCAAGTTCGGCGGCGAGCGAGTATTCGTGCTCAAGGCGTCGCAGACTCTGGGGCACCGGTCGTTCGGCGGTAGGAGCGACTACCAGGACGGGGGACGAGTTGCCGCGCTGCCGGGCGCGGTAAAGCGTGAATTCCCCGCTATCGCGAATTGGCTCTAACGTGTATTCGGAGGCTGCTGCCATTGAGAGCATCCTTGTCGCCAGGGCCGAGCGAAGCCAGATATCTATTCTCGCAGGAAACTAGAGAAGCATGTTTCTGATCTGTGTGCGACGACTGGTCTGACGGCTTTCCGGTGCCCTTCAAAACGTAAACCGGCCGGTCAGTTGAATCTGGCGAGCGGTGCCGGCGGTGGTCAGGATTTGGCCTACGTTATCGGCGAAATCACCCGCCGCATCGCTGAAGACGGCATCCCCGTTACCTCCCAGGCTAAGCGGGCTTTGCGTATTAGTCGGAACGCCAAAATTCGGATGGTTGAACAGGTTATACGCTTCCACTCCAACCGTAAACTTCCGTTGTTCATTGAACGCAAAATCTTTGTGCAGAGCTGGGTCAAATTGCGCGAAAGCCGGCCCCCGGAGGCTATTTCGTCCAGCATCACCGAACTCACCGGCAGGCGGTACTGCGAAAGCCCTCGGATTAAACCAGCACGACAAAGCACCGACCTTGGCCCCATTCGGACAGGTGCCCGCGTAAGGGTTGCCAACTAGGTTCGGACGCTCTGCGGTAAGCAGTGATTGCACATCGGCGTTGTCGAAGGAGAGCACGGGGGTAAATGGAGGTCCGCTATGAAAATCGGCAATAGCCGAGGCCTGCCAGCCTCCCAGGAAACGTCCGGTTCCAGGCAATTGGTAAACGGCATTCGCCACGAAATTATGCCGAATGTCGAAATCTGACCCCCCTCGGCTTCCCTTGCGATCGAAAATGATCTGAGACGCGGGAGGATCGTTCACAGAATCCACGGAGTAACCCACCGAAGCATCATCGATGGAATGGGCTAACGTGTAGGAGGTCTCCCACGAAAGGTTGTGAGCGTAATGCCTCGAGACAGAAACTTCCAACGAATTAAAGAAGGACTGTGCGTCGGTCAGATCGGCTAACAGAGGTGAATTCAAGTTCGGGTTGTACCGATGGCCCAGGGCCGGCTCGAATGGATTCGCTTCTGCTTCCCGGGTGAGATGATTGCCGCGCGCTCCAAAATACCCTGCTCTCAGAATTGTAACGGGCGCGATCTCTCGTTCCAGATCGAGGTTATATTGCATCACATACGGAAACTTCGGGTGATAAGTCGCCGCGAAAAGATAGAGCAATTGGGTCAGGAGAGCGTTCTGGGGGCTGAGGAAGTCAGGGAAAGCAAAGGATTCCAAATCGAAATATGGGGGCAGAAACCGATCATTGCCATACACGCTGGCGGGGAGATTGTCGCGGTAGATGCCGAATCCGCTCCGTAGCACAGTTTTGCCGTCGCTCGAGAAGTTCCATGCAAAGCCTGCCTGAGGCGACAGAAGATCCAGCGGTGTCCCAGCAAATGCGCTGCCGACGGTTGCCCCTGAATCCGTCGCAGGGTTGCGAATAGTCGACATGCGCCCATTTACTTCGGTCGGATTCGAGTAGAAATCGTAGCGCAACCCGAAATTTGCACTCAAGCGATTGTTCACGCGCACGAAGTCCTGGACAAAACCAGACGCGATCGTTTGACGGTATCCGCGGTCAGAATCGGCGTTGGAGGCATTGACCCCCACATACGACAACGGCATACCTTCAAGGAAGAATTCGAGAGCGGGGTTGTTGCTGGATGCGTGCAACCCGAAAGGAGTCAGATCCTCAAAGCTATACAATCCGTCAACAGCGAAATCCAGGGGCCCGTTGTATTCGAGCCTTCGAAACTCCCCGCCAAATTTCAGGGTATGACGGCCAATCGCCCGCGCCAGTTGGTCCTGAACCTGATAAACAGTCGAGTAATCGCCTAAAGGAAAAATCGGGCTGTTGCCTATCAGGCTCATACCCGCAATATCGATCATTCCAAACGGCCGGTCAGGAACCAAAGAAATAGACAAACCCGGATGCATATTATCGATCGAAGAAGATGCCGTTGTCCGGTTGACACCGAAGCGCAGCTCGTTGATCAGTCTCGGTCCAAACGTCGTGCGGTCCTGAACAGTGACATACTGATTCCGCGCCAGATGGAAAGCCGGGAATCCCGGCACATACGTGCCCGGCGGCGTTCCCACGTATGGGACCAGAGCAGAACTGTCATCTACGGTGTAGCGCGCGAAGATCGAATGGGCATTGGAAAAGTTGTGGTCGATGCGAACCATACCGTGATCCTCACGGTCAGTGCCTTTGTTAGCAGTAATCAGTTCGCCGGTTCCATCCCCATTGTCTGGTCCGTTCGAAGAAGGCAGCAGACTGAGAAACTGCGGTATCAGAGGATTCATCGGGACAGCGGCACATCCGCTCGGGGTGGCGTTGCTGCAGCCGGACGGATTCGCAGCGGACGGGAGCAATCCTTGATGCGCGAGGGCATCGGGCACCGTGGCAATTGCCGTGGACGCCACAACTTCGCGAAACCCCTCATAGTTGGCAAAGAAGAACGTGTGGTCTCGCCTCAGTGGCCCACCGATTCCAGATCCGAATTGATTGCGTACGAACGGAGGGATCGGACTGGGCCCCAAATCGAAGTAGTTCTTAGCGTCGAGTGACGCATCCCGATGCAATTCCCACAAAGATCCGTGAAATTGGTTGCTGCCTGACTTGGTTATCATCTCGATGACAGCGCCACCGTGCCCCCCGTACTCCGCGTTGAAGGTTTGGGTCAAAACGCGGACTTCCGCCAACTCATTTAGGCCGAGAAAAAAACCCGAAGCACCCGCGGGCGAGTAGCCCCAGACCGGATCGGTCGCATCCATACCGTCGATCAGAACGTCCGTCATACTCGGACGTGTACCATTGATTGAATATTGCCCAGCCTTACCACTGGAAAGCAACGAAGGAGCACTGCTGGGGTTGGCAGCGACTCCAGGCTCCAGCGCAACCGCACTAAAAAGATCGCGGTTGCCAAGCGGCAGTTCGGTCAGGCTTCGCTCTGGAAGGAGTCCATTGATAGTCGACGTCGTGTTATCGATCCCGGCAACGTCCGCGCTGACTGTCGTTTGCTCGCGAACGTCGCCTATTGCGAGTTGCGTATTTATCGTCACTTCGGCAGCCGAAGTGAGAGCAATCCCTTCGCGAGTCTGTGATTGGAAACCTGCCTTCTCTATACGAAGAGAATAATTTCCAGCTGGCAAGCCGGCGAAATGGTATTCGCCCGACGTGTCAGTAGGACCGCTCCGTTTTAATCCGGTGCCCTGGTTGGCAATCGTAACGCTGACGCCGGGCACAACCGCGCCAGTTGCGTCGGTAATTGTGCCGGAAACGGTCGCAAGCTGGGTCTGCGACCATGCACCCACTGAAAAGAGGGCCACCAACGCAGCCGGCGCGATGCAAACTAGGCACGCGACGCGTTTCGCGCCTGGAGGTGCTGCAACACAATTGGCCGTGCTTTGGGTCCGTCCTGCGATCGACCCAGATTCGCCTTGAATCATGGGTTACCTCAATCTCGGTCAAATTGTCTTCCCAAAGACTCTCAGAAAGTGCTGCCTTCGCCTGTTGTATTGTCGAGGCTGGGAATCTCCGCAGCCGGAGCACGGTCACGAATTCGCGATTGTCGCCGTCAGGCTGAGATGTTGCGGAGCCGGCGCCAGGCGCGCTGTGCTCCCACAACACTTCGGGCGCGACTTTCTGACTCTTAATGGCGAACGAAGCGGATGAGTTCACGGGCCAGCATCCGCCAACTGGATGAACCGAACTATCCCAGGTCTTATTTTAGAGGACTCAAGACAAATATACGGAAAAACTTTGCCCCAGCGTAACGAAGCGCCTAGGCCGACGATCTCGTTCAACTCTGCAGGGCTTGACGGAGTCGCCTCGCGCCAGAAACGCGCCCCAATCAGATTCGAGCCCAGCCCGAGCTTTTAGCGAATGCCTCGTTCGGCGCATTGCCTTCCAACTGCAACTGCTTGACCGGATAAGCTCCATTCCTGGCGTGGATGCGGCAGCCAATACCGACATCGTGCCACTGAGCGGAGAGGGCTGGGCCAACTCCGTGTGGATCGACGGCCATAACTCAACCCAGCGGCAGGACTCCAACTTCAGCAGCGTCACCTCGGCCTATTTCGATACGCTGCGCATTCCGATGATCGTCGGCCACGCTTTCAATGATCATGAAACTCGCCAATCCCCGCGCGCGGCCACTTCGGACGGGGAGGTTTCGGAGGAAGTCAAGATCTTCCTCTGCACATACCTCCTGAGTGAAGCACAACGTTTCTTCAGCCAGTCTCTTAAAGGGCACTGAGCATTGTGGGGCTACGGAAAATCCCACCGCATGATCGTGATTCCCCCGGACAGCGACCGTCGCCTGTTGCCTGATCCACTCAACAACATCATGTGGGTTGGGCCCATAATCGACTAGGTCGCCGATACACCACAATTCGTCAAAATTCCGTTCAGGCAGTGCATTCAGCGCCGCAATGTTTCAGTGGATGTCGGAGACAATGACGATCTTCACACGTTCTCCCTTCGGGCACGCCAAATGATTACGCATCTTGCTGCGAGCTTAGGTTGTAGGGGAGTCATTTGCATGGGCAGGCAACTCCCCGACGAAATCTCGCCAGGGGTTATCATCTGCCCATCCGCATGAAGCAGGAAAGGATGGAACAAGCAGTTAAGGCGAACCCCTTCGCCTTGTGCTTTCCCCTGCGGAAGAACCACAGCTTGATTATACTTGTTCGAACTAAATGAAAGAGGCGTCATGAATCTGTCGGCATTGGTACGCGGGGAACGTCCGGCTAGACCCGCACAAATGTTAGATTCTGTAGCTCTACGATCCTCCGTTCCGGACTCACCAAACCTTGGCAAGGTTCTCCAAGCTTTGACGGTAATCTTCCTGGTCAATCCTCGTCCGAACCCCGAATTCTCCGAGAAGCGTCATCATCTGCCCCACAGAGAGCCCCGCCACTTCCGCGGCTTTCCCCAGCGACGCTTCGCCCTTCCTGTACTTCTCTACGGCAAGCAGAACCCTGCCGCGTGTTACCAAGTCACGCACCGCCTTCGACAGGTCGCTCCGCTCTTCCCGGCTGATTGCACTGAGGAACTCGTAATTTTCCCGGTCCATTCGGATACTCATTGTCTTCGTCATTGCTGTCCCTCCAGCTTTCGCTTCGCATCTTCCAGAATCGAACTCTTATAACGCCCATGCCTGGCAAGTAACGAGAGACGAACCAGCGCATCGTTTCGCTCGATCAAACCTTTTTGCCGGCTCCGCAGCAAAATAGCCACTGCTGTGGTGAAAGGAACTCCTGACAGCTTGCAGGCATTGATTCCGTGTTTGTCGTCGATGCCCACCAGCTGCGCCTTCTCCTGCAAGGCAAGGGCGATGGCTTCCGATTCTCCACGCCCCATGGTGAAATCCTCTTCCAGTTTCAGCACCAGTTTCCTGTTTCTCACGCTCCGTACCGTAATTCTCGATTCATCCACCGCTTTTTGAATCGTCAAGGCATCAAGAGTTTTCTTGGCACCACAACATTCCTCTTCGACAGCTCGTGGTATTGCGACTTCCATCCCGATTTCGCTCAGAAACAGATCCAGCAAATCCATCTTGGCGGTCAGGATCAGCGTCGATGAGTCGAAAATAAACATTATGACAAACTATTACAAATGTAATTATAGGCCCTTTCCGTCAATTCGCCAAGCCGGACAGAAAAAACCGCATCGGAATCCATATTGACCTCTCTTTTCTGGTTTGCAAGGGGAAGGAGCACCTTCCCTGGCTCCAGCCGCCGGAAAGTGCCAGGCGTCTTCCGCCACCCATCCCAGCAGGGCCTGTTCCGGCCCCGCAACGCCCGGCCCCCACGTGCGTATAGCAATAAGGAAGTTCCACCGAATTTCTTTCTTCGTCGAATGCCCCCGCTTCAGGCAACGGCCTGGCAGAGGCGGGAAGAACCTGTCAAGGCTCTCCGCTGCGCTTCGATGAACGCCATAGAACGGCGGCCTTGACCGAACCTTCCCGCCTCCGCCCGTTGCGAAGAGCCATGAAGCGCGGGCACTCAACGAAAAAAATTTGGTTTGGGTGCTCTGCTTCTGGACGCCAATCGGCCCTTCGGGGCTACGCAGGAGCATCAACATGGAACACAGCAGCGCAACCCTCAGCAGTACAGCCATCGCCGCGAGCAATGGCGCAACCGGCAGCCACGCCGCGCCGCACAGGAAAAATGCGGCGCAACGCAACCGCAGCGACTCGCCCTATCAGCAGCGCACGAGCCAGAGAGACAACCCCACACAGTTGCTTATCAAGCAGGCCGTGGACTACCTCATCAAGCAGCTTGAAGCAGGCCACAGCGAAACCCTAACCGCCTATCTCGGAGCAATGGCGCGGTTCCACAACTATAGCTTCGGGAACATTCTGCAAATCGCCAGACAGCGCCCAACGGCTATCAGGGTTCGCGTGGCAGGATCAATCGCATCCGCATTGCGCACCAGCGTTCCAGTAAATACCTGCCCGGGGAAGGCATCCAAAGTCACCGTGACCTTGCTGCCGGTCTTAACGGACGGTGCGTACACTTCAGGGACTGGAATGTATATGCGCAGCTTCTGGATGGCTGAAAGATGAAAGATCTCTTTGGGGACCGTGGTGTCGGCCTGGATCAATGCACCAATATCGGTGTTGCGTGCGGTGATGACCCCATCAACCGGTGCGACGATACGTTCAAATGACTGCAACTGCTCCAAGCGGTCAACATTGGCTCGGTTGGAATCGACCAGCGCCTGTTTGGAGTGAAGATCGCTCTCCGCCTGGTCCGCTTCCTGGTGCGAAACAGAATCAGTTTTGAGCAAGTTTTGCCAGCGAGTCGCGGTAATCTGTGCGATCTGTAAATTGGCCAGGGCATTTTCGAGGTCCGCTTTTGCTACTCGAAGCTGTTGATCGAGCTCTGGCGTCTCGATTACAGCAAGAAGTTGGCCTTGCCTGACTCGCGCTCCTATATCCACGTACCACGTTTTTACATAGCCATTGGTCCTGGCATAGATCGGCGTGTCGGTGAACGCCTCGGTGTTGCCTGGCAACTCGATCTCTTCCGCATCGGCCCCGCTCTTTGGATAGACAACGTTGACAGATGGTATCGCGGATTTCATCGCCACCTGGCGCAGTTCGGCTTTAGCTTGCACCCGCGAATGAATACCTTCAAAGACCGCAAAGCCAATGAACAGGAAGAGGATCGTTCCGACGGCGCCAGTTCGTGCCCTCGCAGGGCGCGTGGGGGCGGGTGTTGAAGCAATGGTTTGGACTTGATTCGACTCATTCCATGTCATGATTGTGGCTCCGTGATAGGCGATGGATTAATCCTGGGATCTCCTGCGTACCCTGCGGAGGGGCTTTTAGACCGCTTGTGAAATAGCGCAAAGACTGACGGGACAAAGAGTAGCGTTGCTACCGTGGCGCATAACAAGCCACCGATCACAGCTCGTCCCAGAGGCGCGTTCTGCTCACCGCCGTCGCCCAGACCTAGCGCCATCGGCACCATGCCGATGATCATGGCAAGCGCGGTCATGATGACCGGGCGGAATCGTGTGGTGCCGGCCTCAAGGGCCAGGGCAAACGCATCTTAAACGCTATATGCAGCGGGAGATAGTGGGGATGAGATGGGGACATGGAGAGTCCCCTGAGCTATTTCGCCGAGTTGAAGGACCCGCGGGTGGAGCGGACGCGGGAGCACCTTCTGGAAGAGATACTGC